>NZ_JAJVKW010000005.1:0-362663 GCF_024198255.1 Myxococcus guangdongensis | reverse complement strand
GGCCGGAGCCCGCGCCGAAGCCACCGCCCAGCGAGCCCCCGGCGCCGCACCCTCCGGCGCCCGGGAGCCCACCCTGTCCGCCGAGGCCGCTCCCTCTCAGGAGCGGCGCAGTCCAGGCGGACTCATCCTCCCCTGAAGGCCAGGGGAGGCCCCGCGCGCCTCACTCCGGTGAGACGCGGGCACGCAGCAGCAGGTCCAGGTTCTCCTGCTCCCAGGCCTGGGCCCGCGAGTAGTCATGGAAGCGCTTCTCGTGCTCCATGAGCTCGGGCGGATGGATGCACCGTCGCCCGTCCTCGCCCCGCCGCATCCGGTAGATGTGGTGGAGCATCTCGTGGAAGACGATCCACTCCACGAAGTAGCGGGGCACCACCGGCTGGTCCAACGCCGGGTGGATGCGGATGACCTTCGAGTCCGCCGAGTAGGAGCCCATCTTGATGCTCTTGCGAGGCCCCTTCACCCGGGGCGCCGGCCCATAGGTGATGGCCGCGTCGATGCGCCGACCGAAGTACCGCTCGTTGAGCCGGTCGAAGATGCGCTCCAGGTCATGCGTCTGCCCCAGCGGCTCCAGCCGGATGCGCTTGCGCATCTGCGCCGGGGACAGCCGCCGGATGTAGCTGCGGTTGCGCTCGATGTAGCGGTCCAACAACGCGCTCGCCTCGGGGTCCCCCTTGCGCACGAAGCTGGCGAGCGCCTGCACCACGTCGTCGGGCGCCGCCAGGAACATGTGGTGCAGCCGAAGCCGCCACATCGTTCGCTGACGTTGGAAGGTCAGCATGGTGTGCGTGTTGTCGTGGACCTCCACCGCCACCTTCGCGCGCAGCCGCGTGCGGAGGCGGCGTTCGAGCACGCGTCTCCAGACCTTCAAGAGCCGGTTCGGTTCCGGCGCGACAGGCAGCTGTCGCACTACCCGCCCGGCCGTGTAACTCCTCTTCGTCACGATGTTTTTCTGCTTCTTGAGGCGCGCCATGGAGCGCCGGATTCTACGGCCCCGTCTGACATGCGCAATGCGCTCGCCAAGCGGAAAACCTAGGAAATCCAACGACTTAATGGCACTCGAGCCCACCCGGTCCCACTTGTCCGCCCGTGGGGGAGCCCCGCCCATACGGGCAAACGCCCGTCCCGACTAGCGACGCGGTTTGCAGGGGACCGGGAGGACGAGCGGTCCCGGATTTGCCTGCTCGATGAGGTAGGATTTCGTCCCCCGTCCGGTCCGTCGGCCGGGGCAGTCGAAATCGACCCGGAGGGGGCCAGGGGGAAGGCTGACGAGCCGATTGACGGGCAGCCGCTCGCCGCCCTCCTGGCGCAACACCGTCTTGGGGGGCGCCTCGAAGCGCACCTCCACCAGCGAAGGCGGTGCGGGCTCGACCTTCACGGGGACCTCCGGCGCGGCGACAGGCGCCGGGGCCTCGGGCGTCGCGGGGCCGGGGGCGATGTCCGCGGTGGGCTGCGCGGCGGCGACCACCGGGGCCGCGACGGGCGCGGGCGGCGGATTCGCGGAGCGCACCGGCACCGTGAGGGCCGACTGCTGCTCCTCGCGCGCCTTCTGGGAGAGGTCTCGCGGCGGGATGGGCAGGGGCGTGGGGCCCTTGAGCCGGGTGTAGAGGCCCCAGCACAGCAGGCTCAACAGCACCAACAGGAGCAGCCCGCCGACGACGACCAGCAGCAGCCCTCGCGAGCCGGTGCGCGCGGGCGTCGCGCTCGTGTCGGAGTAGTCGTAGCCACCGCCGTACCCCATGGTGGACTCGTCGTCCTCGCCATCGCGCAGCGAGGCCGTGGGGCTGGTGAGCGCCCCCGACAGGCTGGAGTCGGTGTGGAAGTGGTCGTCGTCGTCCCCCACCGCCACGGCGGGAGCGCGCGCCGCGGGCATCAGCGGACGGGAGGCGGCGCGGTGGCTCACCGTCGCGGGGGTGATGGACACCGACTGCGACGGCTCCAGCTCCACCGAGGACATGCGCCGCATGGGCGTCGTCAGCGACACCGACTCGGACGTCTCCACGTCCAGGGGCGACAGGCGCCGCATGGGCGTCGTCAGCGACACCGACTCGGACGTCTCCACGTCCAGGGGAGACAGGCGCCGCATGGGCGTGGTGAGCGACACCGAGGCCTCCGCGTCCACCACCGACTGGCGGCGCAGGGGCATCGTCATCTCGCCAGGGCCGTCGTCCAGGTCCTGCGGAACCGGCGTGGGCGTACGGCGCGGCGGCGCCACCGGCGTGGGCGGGGAGGACATGCGGCGCGCGCGCGCATCCGTGGGGGTGCGGGGCGCGGAGGCATCCGCGAGCACCGCCGCGCGCGGCGAGGGAGGTGGCTCCAGCGGCGCGACGGCGCGAGGCGGCGGCTCCACCGGCAGCGGCCCCGACGCCGAGCGCTTCGAGGCCGTGGGCGGCGCGGTGAGCGGCTCCGGGGTGATGGGGCCTCGCTGCGCGGAGGACACCTCCGAGTGGGTGCTGGCGCGCCGCGCGGGAGGCGGCGGCGTGCGGCCCCGGCCGCGCAGGGGGATGGTGGACTCGCCATCACCCGCGTCCTCGTCTTCCTCGTCCCCCGGCCGAGACAGCACCGAGTACCCCGTGGGCGCCGTGCGCACGGCGGTGGACATCTCCGAGTCCACGTCCTCGTTCACCGGAGGCGCACTGCGGCCGCCGCTCGGCAGCTCGCGCGGGCGCGCCATCTGCGTGGCCGGCTCGGGCTCGTCCCGGTAGCTGGCGGCGGGCAGCCCGTCCGCGGAGTGGCGACGCGGCGTGGGGCGCGCGGTGAGGCCGGGCACTTGAGCCACCGCCGGCTCCGCCATGGGCGTGGTGGAGGACAGCGTGGGCGCGGTGACATCCATCGGCGGCGGGCGCTGGGGCACGGACGCGTCCGCCACCCGGTTGGCCACCATGGGCACGGTGGCGTTCATGCGGCCCACGGGCTTGGACACCGGGATGTGGAGGATGGTGCGCTCCTCCTCCTCGCCCATCAGCCGGGCGATGTACTCGGACACATCCAGGCTCTGCTGCAGCGAGCCCGACGCGAGGAACGCCTCCAGCTCCGCGTGCACCACCGACGCGCGCGGGTAGCGCTGGTTGCGGTCCTTCGTCAGGCACCGCATGACGATGCGCGAGAGCTCCAGCGGATAGTCCGGGCGGAGCAGGTGCGGCGGCGTCGGGTCCTCGTAGCGGATGGCGTAGAGGATTCCCTCCGTCGTCGGCTTGGAGAAGGGCTGCTTGCCGGTGGTGATTTCGTACAGCATGGTCCCCAGCGCGAAGATGTCCGCGCGGTGGTCCAACCGCTCCTGCGACACCTGCTCCGGCGCCAGGTAGAGGAACTTGCCCTTGATGACGCCCGGCTTGCTGCGCTCCATGAACGCGCCGGCCTTGGCGATGCCGAAGTCGACCAGCTTGACGCGCCCGTCGTAGCCGATCATCACGTTCTGCGGGCTGACGTCCCGGTGGATGAGCTCCAGCGGACGGCCATCCACGCCCCGGCTCTGGTGCGCGTAGTCCAGCCCCGACGCCACCAGCGAGCAGATGCGCGCCGCCACGCCGCACGGCACCGTCGCCCCGAACTTGAACTCCTCCAGCACCACGTGGCGGAGGTCCACGCCCTCCACGAACTCCATGGCGATGAAGATGTTGTCGCCCTCCTTCCCCAGTTCGTGCACCTGCACGATGTTGGGGTGGTGCAGCTGGGCGGCGATGCGCGCCTCGTCCAGGAACATCTGGACGAACTCCGGCTCCTCCGAGAGGTACGGGAGGATGCGCTTGAGGACCACGAGCTCGGGATTGGGCGGACGCTGCGCCAGGAACAGCTCCGCCATCCCACCCACGGCGAGCCGCTTGATCAGCAGGTACTTTCCGAACGGGATGGCCGTCTGGGGCGAGCTCACGGAAGGAACGAGGCGTCTGGCAGGGTGGGACAGGTTGGACTTTTTCCCGAGCTTACCCACAATCAAAGGGTTGGGGGAGCCGGGGGCCCACATCGACCGGTAGCGGACACCGTCTTGAGGTGTTCGTCCAAAAAGAAGCCGCCCCTCCCGGTACGGGCGAGGGGCGGCGACTGCGCGGATCATCCCCGAGGGGATGCGCCTGGGACTACGGCGCCGCGACGGTGCCGACCATGTCCGGGTCGCAGTTCATCGGGTACAGCACGTGCGTGTAGTCGTTCGTCGTGCCGGGGATGATGCCGTCGTTGTACTTGTTGCACGTGAAGCGCGTGCCACCGTCGGCGGTGGGGGTCGTGGTGCCCTCCGCGCAGGGCGTGTTGGTGAAGGTGTCCCAGACGCCACGGATGCCGTTGGGGAACGTCACCGTGCCGCCGTCGTCCGCGGACAAGCGCAGGTCGCACGTCTGGTAGGTCTTGTAGTTGGCCACCAGCACACCGCCCGTCACCTCGAAGCCCAGGTAGTTGTCGTTCGTCGGATCATCCGGGAACTGGCGGAAGGCCGGCGGACGGGCGTTGGTGATGGTGATGGGGCCCGGGATGTGGACGCGCGTGCCGGCGACCTCGGGGTTGGGCTTGGTGCTGCCGCCCTCGGAGTTGCCGAAGCCCGGAGGAGCCTCGAAGTCCGCGGGGACCGTGGTGGTGCCGCGCTTGTCGATGGTGAGGCCGCCGGTGGAGCCGCTCACGTTGAGCTGGAAGTCGCTCTTGACGACCGGGCGGTACGCGTCACGACCCGAGGGGACGTTGTCGTCACCGTTCGGGAGGAAGCGGCGGAAGAAGCCGGTGATGTCCAGCACGTCGCCGACCACGGGCTCGTAGTTCTTGACGACGTCCGTGTAGAACTTGTCGACGTAGATGCCTTCCTTCGGGAAGCAGGGGTTCACCACCCAGAAGCGGGCGATGTAGTCACCGGCGCTGCCGCGGTTGATGTTGCTCACCGCCGTCACCACCACGCCGGTCAGCGTGGCCCGGTCGCCGCGCTTGCCCGTGGCGCGCATGTTGCCGATGGGGCCCATGCCATTGACGGGGGCAGGACATACGGAGGAGCCCGCGTCACTACCGGCGTCGGGGTTGCCCGAGTCCGGGGTGCCCGCGTCGCCACATGCGCCCGTGCAACCAGGTCCGGAGTCGGGAGTGTCCTTGTCGTCATCGTCACGACCAGAGCAGCCCGCCACGGAGGCCAGTACAGCCGTGGCGACCAGCGCCGCCGCGCCAAGCGTCTTGCGCAGTTGCATTTCGTGTTTCTCCATTCTTGTCGCGGCGCCAGGGGTTGATGTCGACGCCGGTCGGTCCGAGGATGTCGGCCTTATACCGGCGCCCGGAGGGGGCCGGCAAGGAACCCCCTCCCCCGCAGGTGACACCCGCGTGAAATCAGGGAACAACCCCATGAGAGCCCCGCCTGCTTTTCTCCGAGGACTGCGGCCCACGCTGCACATCTCGCACCGCGGCGGCGCGCTGCTCGCGCCCGAGAACACGATGGAAGCCTTCCGCCAGGCGGTGGAACGGTTCCGCACGGACATGCTGGAATTGGATGTCCACGTGACGCGTGATGGCGAAATCGTCGTGGCGCATGACGACACACTGGAGCGTTGCACCAATGGCATCGGACAACTGGCCGCGCACACGCTCTCGGAGCTGATGCGATTGGACGCCGGGTATGGCTTTACCCCGGATGAAGGCCAGACATTTCCTTTTCGGGGACAGGGCGTGCGAATCCCCACACTGCGGGAGGTGCTGCGGGTCTTCCCTGACTTACGTCTCAACGTGGAGCTCAAGCCGGACGTGGCCGGGCAGGAGGAGCTGCTCGCGAAGCTGCTCGAGGACGAGGGCGCGGTGGAGCGCGTCTGCCTGGGCAGCGAGCAGGACGCCGTGGGGGAGCGGCTCGCGGCGCGGCTGCCCGACGCGTGTCACTTCTACCCCCGCGATGCGCTGGCCGCGCTGGTCATCGGGCTGAGGGGCGGAGAGTCCCCGCCGGATGACCCTCGCTACACCGTACTCGACATGCCGCTGTACTTCGGTGAGGTGCGGCTGGTGGACGCGCAATTCCTGCGCGAGTGCGCCGAGCGCGGCAAGTGGGTCAACGTCTGGACGGTGGACGATGCGGCGGAGATGACCCGCCTCATCGAAGAAGGTGTCGGCGGCATCATGACCGACCGGCCAGACCTGCTGAGGCAGCGAATGGACGCCACCACCAAGCCGGGTTAAGCCCCGGTTCCATGCCTCGTTCCAGCTCGCGCCCGTCCCCCTCCCCGGCCGCTGCCCCGAAGCCCTCCGACACTCCCGCCGAGAAGACGTCCGCGCCGCGCGCGCGCAACACGGTGAAGACGGCGGCGAAGACGAAGGTGAAGGCACCCAAGGGGCGGCGCTTCGTGGCGCTCGCGGGCAACATCGGCGCGGGCAAGACGACGGCGGCGAAGATGCTCAGCCAGAGCTTCGGCTACGAGCTGTTCGACGAGCCCGTCATCGACAACCGCTTCCTGCGTGACTACTACGCGGACATGTCGCGCTGGTCCTTCACGCTCCAGCTCGAGTTCCTCATCCGCCGCGTCGAGCACCACGAGCTCATCCACTCGTACCGCCGCAGCTGCGTGCAGGACCGCACGCTCTACGAGGACCCGGAAATCTTCGCCAAGTACCTGCACGGCCTGGGGCACATGACGAACGCGGAGCTGGACCTGTACTACGAGTACTTCCAGCGGCTGTCGCGTCACATCATCCGCCCCGACAAGGTCATCTGCTTCGAGGTGGGCAGCGTGGACGTGCTGCTCGACCGCATCCGCACCCGGGGCCGCGAGGAGGAGAAGGGCATCCGCCCACAGTTCCTGCGAGGGCTCAACGGCTACTACGCCTCCTTCCCCCAGGTCCTGCAGGAGAAGTACGGCGTGGAGACCCTGGTGATGGATGTCTCACGCCAGGACATCCGCAAGGGCCGCGGGCGCGAGGAGTTCCTGGACCGCATCTCCACCTTCCTGGCATGAGACACGGCGGGGCCTCGACCGTGAGCCCTCCGTCTCTGTCTGGAAGGTATGAGTGATGTCGGATTTGACGCCCAAGCGAGCCAAGGACACCGAGGTGGTGATGACACAGCTCATCCTGCCTCCCGACGCCAACAACCTGAACGCCGCGTTCGGCGGGAAGGTGATGGAGTGGATCGACATCTGCGGCGCGGTGGCCGCCCAGCGCCACTGCCGGCAGGTCGTGGTGACGGCGTCCATGGATGACCTGCACTTCCACGCGCCCATCAAGGTGGGCTGGGTGGCGCTGCTGCACTCGCGCGTGCTGGCCGCCTTCCGCACCTCCATGGAGGTGGGCGTCACGGTGCACGCGGAGAACCCGCTCACCGGCGAGCGCACGCTCACCACCAGCGCGCTGCTCACCTTCGTGGCCATCGACAAGGACGGCCAGCGCGTCCCCGTGCCGCCGCTCCTGATGGAGTCGGACACGGAGAAGGAGGCCTTCCGCGAGGCCGAGGCCCGCCGCGCCCAGCGGCTCGCGCGTCAGAAGGAGAACCAGTCCTGGCTGAAGGTGATGCAGCCCATCGCCGGGGCCTGAGGGCCCGCTCGGCGACGCGCGCAGGCTCGACGAGGGCGGTGCTGCCACCGCCCTCGCCGGGAGAACGTCGAACGACGGCGGGGCTCAGGTCGTGAACGACGTGCCGCAGCCGCAGGAGGACTTCGCGTTCGGGTTGTTGAACTTGAAGCCCGCGCCCGTAATCGCGGACACGTAGTCGATCTCCGTGCCGGCCAGGTACTGGCTGCTCATGCCGTCGGTGGCGAGCTTCACGCCGTCCTGCTCCCAGACGCTGTCGCCAGCCTTGGTCTCCTTGACCAGGTTCAGGTCGTAGCCCAGGCCGCTGCAGCCGGCGGGGACGACGCGGATGGAGAAGAAGTAGCCCTCGAAGCCCTGGGCCTTGATGACCTCCTTCACCTGCCGGACAGCGGCCTCCGTCAAACGCACCGCCGTCGGGGGCGCGGACTGGGGGGCCGTCGAGGTGGCGGAAGCGGGGGTCGTGGTCGTCGTATCCATGTCGGAAAAATCTCCTCTCGAACCGAGCTTTATAACGCCCGGGGCCGGAAAATCCATGGGAGCGGCCGCTCGTCCGCCCCGGGACACTTCATCCCGCACGGGCCCGCCCCCAAGCCTCGGGTTATACCGGCCCCATGGCGCCCACCTTCCGAGAACTGCTGGCCGGAGTGAAACAGGAGATTCGCGAAGTCACCGTGGACGAGGTGAAGCGGCTCCTGGACACCCGGGCCCCGGTGAAGCTGGTGGACGTGAGGGAGGCGGACGAGTACGCGGGCGGCCGGCTGCCCGGCGCGGTGCACATCCCCCGGGGCTACCTGGAGCTGCGCATCGAGGAGCGCGCGGGCCGGGACGAGGAGCTCATCGTCTATTGCGCGGGCGGCACCCGCTCGGCGCTGGCGGTGAGGACCCTCAAGGAGCTGGGCTACACGCGCGTGGCGTCGCTCGCGGGCGGCTACAACCGCTGGAGCGACGCGGCCCTGCCGGTGGAGAAGCCCTTCGTGCTCTCCGCTGAACAGAAGGAGCGCTACCGCCGGCACCTCATCCTCCCCGAGGTGGGCGAGGAGGGTCAGGCGCGCCTCTTGAAATCCCGCGTGCTGCTGATGGGCGCGGGGGGGCTGGGCTCCCCGGCGGCGCTGTACCTGGCGGCCGCGGGCGTGGGGACGCTGGGCATCGTCGACTCGGACGTGGTGGACCTGAGCAACCTGCAGCGTCAGGTGCTGCACACCCAGGAGCGCCGGGGCCAGCCCAAGGTGGTCAGCGCCCGCGCCGCGATTGAAGCCCTCAACCCGGACGTGAAGGTGGTGCCCTTCCAGGAGCGCCTGACGTCAGCGAACGTGCTGCGCGTGCTGGACGGCTTCGACCTGGTCCTCGACGGCGGCGACAACTTCCCCACCCGCTACCTGCTCAACGACGCGTGCCTCATGCGCGGGCTGCCCAACATCCACGGCTCCGTGTTCCGCTTCGAGGGTCAGGTGACGACCTTCGTGCCGGGACAGGGGCCCTGCTACCGCTGCCTCTACCCCGCCCCGCCGCCGCCGGAGCTCGCGCCCTCGTGCGCGGAGGCCGGCGTGCTGGGCGTGTTGCCGGGCCTCATCGGTCTGCTCCAGGCCAACGAGGCCCTCAAGCTCCTGCTCGGCAAGGGCGAGCCGCTCGTCGGCCGGCTGCTGACGTTCGACGCGCTGGGCACCCGCTTCCAGGAGCTCAAGCTGCGCCGCGACGCCCAGTGCCCGGTGTGCTCGCCCGGCGCGAAGGTGGAGCTCATCGACTACGAGCGCTTCTGCGCCACCGCCCCCTGACATCCTCCACGCACCGCCATGCCCATCCCCGAAATCACCCCCGCCCGCCTCGCCCAGCTCCTCGAAGGCCCCGCCGAGACTCGCCCCGCCCTGCTGGACGTGCGCTTCCCGCACGAGCACGAGTACGTGGCGCTCCCCGACTCCGTGCTCATCCCGCTGCCGGAGCTCGACGAGCGCGCCGAGGAGCTGGAGGCGCTGCGAGGCCGCCCCGTCGTCGTCTACTGCCACCACGGCGTGCGCAGCCTGGATGGCACCGCGTACCTGCTGTCGCGCGGACTGGAGGCGGTGTCGCTGCGCGGGGGCATCGACCTGTACTCGCTCCAGGTCGATTCCTCCCTGCCGCGCTACTGAAGACCGAGGAGACGCGGAGGTGCTCGCGGGCGACGTGCCGCGCGCGAGCGGCTACCCGATGAAGGCCGACAGGTCCTGCGTGTCCTTCAGGACCGAGTTCGGCTTGATGTCGACCTCGAAGATGAACGGCTCCTTGAGCGGCCCGCCGATGAGCTCGAGCTTGTGCTTGCCCTCCATCAGGTCGATCTTCAAGCCCTTGCCGCCGCCGCCCTGGTACAGGCCCACGTCCTGGCCCCGGCGGCGCACGGTGATGCCGCGCACCGTCTCCGGCTTGAGGAGCAGCTGCAGCGAGCCCCGTCGGAACTCCTGGGTGAGCACCTTGGACTCGCCCGGCACGCCGAAGGCCAGCGTGTCCGTGTCCTCGGTGAAGATGCCCTGCTGCTCGTTCTCCAGGATGAGCGTGTCCTGCAGGTGCGCGCCCGACACCATCGTCAGCGGCGTCAGGCCCAGCTCGGTGACGGGCTGCGAGCTGCCGCAGCGCTCCGTGTGCCGCACGGACACCTTCACCCGCTCGTTGGTGTTGACGGTGAGCTTCACGCCCTGCCCGTCCGACGCCGTGGCGCTGAGCACCGCGAGGATGGGCTTGTGGAAGACGGCCACCACCCCGAGCATGCCCACGATGAAGCCCAGCATGGCGATGTTGCGCTTGGCCAGCGGCTGACCCGCGTGCCGGCGCGCGTCCTTCGCCAGCGCCCGGTCCACGTCGTCCTCTTCCCGCACCGCGGGCGCGGAGGCGAGCGAGGCGCGGGAGCGTGACGGGGGCGGCGGCGAGGGCATCTCCGCGCGACTGGAGGTGCGCCGACGCGCCGGGGCCTCCGGCACGGACACCTGCGACTGCATCCCCGTGCGACGGCGCGGCGGCGGCGAGGGCTCCGGCGGCGGCAGCATGGTCCGCTCGTCGTCGTCCTCGTCCTCCATCCGCGTGCGCTCGTCCAGGTCCAACGACGCGGAGGTGCGCGAGCGGCGCGGCGCGGGCGGCTCCACGTCCACCGCTGGCGCGGCGCGCGTCATGGAGCGGCGCGGAGGAGGCGGCGCGGGCTCGGAGGGCTCTCCCGGATTCGTCGTGGCGCCGCGCAGGTCCGAGCGCGAGCTGGTGCGGGCCACCTGCGTCACGTTGGCGCTGCTCGGACGGCGCGTCGAGTCCGACGTCCCGCCCCGGCGGCGCTGGGGCGGCACCTCCATCACGCCGGACGGCGCATCCCACTCGCCCGGGTCCTCCTCCACCACCGGCTGCGGCACCGCGCCCGTGCGGCGCGCGGGAGGCGGCGGCGAGGCGCGGGGCGGCGCGGAGCGGCCCCGCTCGCGCGGAGACGACGACTCGCCCGGAGGCGCGTCCCAGCTCATGTCCGACGACGCGCGTCCCCGGCCCCGCTCCTGCTGCGGCGGGGGCGGCGGCGCGGAGCCGCCAGACTCCTCGTCCGCCAGCACCACCTGGCCCTGGGCCCGCTCATCGGACAGCCGGTCCGCGAAGAGCGTCTCCATCAGCTCGGAGATCTGCACCGAGCCGGCCACCCAGCGCTGGCCGACGAGGATCTCCTCGAGCGCCGTCTGGAACTGGCGTGCGTCCCGGTAGCGGTCATCCGAGCTCTTGGCGACGGCCCGCATCACCACCGGGTCCATCTCCTCCGGCACGTCCGCCACCTGCGACGGCGGCTGGATGGCGCACTCCATGGCGGCCTGGAGCGTGGCCAGCTCCGAGTCCCGCTTCAGGGGTCGCACGCCGGTGAGCAGCTCGTAGAGCACCAGGCCGATGGCGAAGATGTCCGCGCGCCCGTCCAGGGGCTTTCCGGCCGCCTGCTCCGGCGCCATGTACGCGAACTTGCCCTTGATGGCGCCCGACTTGGTGAGCGACGCCTGATCCGCCGCCTTGGCGATGCCGAAGTCCACCAGCTTCACCGAACCGTCGAAGCTGATGAGGATGTTCTGCGGCGAGATGTCCCGGTGCACCACGCGAAGCGGCCGGCCCGCGTCGTCCGTGCGGCTGTGCGCGTAGTGCAGGCCCTCGCACGCCGCGGCGACGATGCGGATGGCCAGGGGCCGGGCGATCCACTGCCCCGCGCTGGCCGCCTTGCGCATGACCCGGCCCAGGTCCTCGCCGTGGATGAACTCCATGGCGATGTAGTAGGTGCCGTTCGCCTCGCCGAACTCGTAGACCTGGGCGATGTTCGGATGGTTGAAGCGCGCCGCGATGAGCGCCTCGTTCCGGAACATCTCCACGAACTCACGGTCCTCCGCCAGGTGCGGGAGGATGCGCTTGACGACGAGGTTCTTGTGGAACCCCTCGATGCCCGTCTGGCGCGCAAGCCACACCTCGGCCATGCCGCCGGTGGCAAGCTTCTTCAGGAGCTGATATTTCCCGAATGATTGAGGGTTCATCCCGGGTCTCTGGCCGGGGGAGTTGGCTCAGGTGGAATGCGTCAGGGCTCGGCATCCTAGAGGACAGCGGTCGCCGAGGCAAAGGTGGCATGTGTGGAGATCGACTGGCGCGTTGATTGCCTGCCTGCTCACGACGGGTGCGGTCGCGGCCACTCCGGGTGCGGATCAACTCCGCACCGAGCGACGCGGTGACGTGCTGGAGCTGCGCTGGGCGGACGCCGAGGAGCGGCTGCAGGGTACGCTTCACCCCGCCCTGCCCCGCGAGGGCGAGCCCGCGATGCTGTCCCTGCACGTGGGCGCCTTCCAGGGCGCGGAGTTCACCGGACCGCTGACGCTGACGCTGCACCTGAAGGACTCGCCCTCACAGCTGACGCGCACGCTCACGCACGACGGCGTCAACTGGCACACGCAGCTGGAGTTCGACGAGCCGGGCCTCTACGAGCTGGAGGTCCGCTACCAGAACACGCGCCTCAAGGTCCTCACGGGCTTCATCACCGTGGCCTCCACGCCCCTGCCCCGCGGCCTGAGCTGGGCGCTGGTCATCGGCGGCTCGGGCCTGGTGCTCGCGCTGGGGGTGAGGGGCGCGCTCAAGCGCCTGCGGGGTACGCCTGCGCCCACCGAGCCATCCGACGTCGACGCTCCGCCGGCCATCACCCCACCGGTGGAGGCATCCGCTTCCACTGACGCGGCCGGCGCCACCGCTGAAGCGGCCAGCGCCACCGCACCGGCGCCGGATGCGGCGTCCAACCGGTAACTCCTTCCACCGGTTGATCGACATTCGTACAGGGGTGGGTGCCCACGAAGTGGAACTTTCGTTCCCACCGAGGGCTCCGTAACGCCCGCGTCACGACGTTTCCGGGCCCTCTGACGGGCTTGCGTCGTCCACCGCCGTCCGCCACCCGACGTTGTCGAATCGGGCACCGCTGTTGCACAAGCGCTCTGCCGGCTGCGACGGGGAGGCGGGGACATGGGCGGGTGTCGGTGGGATGAGCTGGGGAGGCGGGGTCTCCTCGTCGCGGTCCTCGTGGGTGGACCGGCGTGGGCGACCCCGGCATCCGAGGGGGCCGAGGCCTCCGGTTCCGCCGCCTCGGTGGATGCGCTCTCTGGCGGCGTGGTGGATGGCGTGGAGCCCGTGGACTCAGGCCCGCCCGAGGGCTCCGAGCCGCTCGAGTCCACGCCGAGCCTGACGGAGGGCGCGCTGGCACAGGCGCTGCCGCCCCGCATCCAACCCGGAGATGCCGGCGACGCCGTGCGCCCGACGCCGACGACGAGCGCGGCGCCCACGGTGGAGCCCGCCGAGGCCGCGGCGGCCGCGAAGAAGAAGAAAAAGAAGCGCAAGCCGGGCGCGCAGCAGGAGGACTCCATCGGCGAGGACTCCACCGCGCTGGACGACACGCCGGACGACGAAATCCAGACGGTGCGCGTGTTCGGCCGTGTCTATGCGCAGGCCAGCGCGGACGAGCGCGAGAAGTTCGCGCGCACGCTGAGCATCAACTCGGCGCGCGTGGGCGTGGCGACGTCGCTGCCCAACCTCGAGGCCGAGGTGAGCGCGGACCTGGCCGACTCGACGATACTCAAGGACGCGTTCGTGCGGCTGTCCGACGACAACAAGCGCTTCCGCCTCTATGGCGGCCAGTTCAAGTCGCCCTTCCTGCAGCGTCGGCTGGAGGGCGCGTGGAGCCTGCCCATCCAGGGGCGCGGACTGGTGGAGGACTACCTGGGGGACGTGCACGAGCTGGGCGGACGGCGGCTGGGCTTCATGGGCGAGGTGCGCCTGAAGGGCCTGTGGGATTTGCGCATCTCCGCGGGCGCGTTCCAGGGCTCGCGCGACGAGCTGGGCGCGCGCACCAAGGAGGACCTGGCCGGGCGCATCACCGTGCGTCCCCTCAAGAAGATGCTCACCCTGGGCTTCAGCACGTACGTGGCGGAGGCGCTGGACCGCGCGCGCAGGCACGCGGTGGCGGCCGACGCGGAGCTGCGGTTCGGCGGCTTCAACGTGAAGGGCGAGGCCGTCACGGGCCGGCTGCCGGTGGGGCCGTTCACCGCGCAGCTGCTGCTGGCGAGCTGGACGCTCCCGGTGACGACGGAGTGGGCGCTGCAGCCGGTGGTGGGCGCGGAGGGTCTGCAACTGCGGGGGAATGTGGAGGGGCGAGGCCACTCGTTGCTCGGGGGTCTCAACCTGTTGTTGGGGAGTCGGTTCCGGGGGCAGTTCCAGGTGGAGCGCGCGCTGCGGCCGGGGGACGAGGCACCGGGCCTCGAGTACTCGCTGCAGCTCGCCACCCGCTTCTAATCACGGAGACACGCCATGCTCTCGTTCGCCGAGGGGGAAGTGACCAGGCTCCGGCGTGAGTTCAAGCTGGTGCTGGAGGAGGAGACGGCGCTCGCGCTGTGCGCGCGCCTGACGCGGGAGTTGGAGGGACAGGTGCCGGCGCCCACGCGCATCGTCTCCGTCTACTTCGACCGACCGGGCTGTCCGTTGGCGTCGCGCGCGCTGCGCACGCCGGAGGACTGCCTCAAGGTCCGCACGAAGGAGTACTCGCCGGACGTGGGCGCGGGGGGCGTGGAGCGCGTGGTGCTGGAGGTGAAGCGCGAGCGCCATGGCCTCACGCAGAAGCGGCGCGTCTGGGTGCCACGCTCGGAGCTGGGCCGCGTGCTCCGGGGCGGCGCGCGGCTGTTGCCGCTCATCGCCGGCGGCAGCCTGCAGCCGGTGCTCGCGGTGACGTACCAGCGCCACGTGTATCAGGCGTCGCAGGCGTGGCGGGTGACGGTGGACCGGGACATCGGCTACCACCACGTTGCCCCGGAGCTGGCCATGTCCCAGCTTGCGCTGACGAGCGAGCGGCTGGAGCCGCCCTTCTTCCGCGAGGGCCGCGTGGTGGTGGAGGTGAAGCACCTGGGGGAGGAGCTGCCCGATTGGCTGTCGTCGCTCAATCCGGGCGGCGCGCCGACGTACAGCAAGTTCGCAGAGGGGATGGCGAGGGCACCTGCCTTCGCCGTGGATGGGGTCGCGAGGGGATAGGCACCGTGTTCATCGACTTCGAGGGGATTGACGGCAGCGGCAAGACGACGCTCTCCAACCTGTTGGCCGGGAGGTTGAAGAAGCTCGGCTACCGGGTGGCGCACGCACGGGAAGGAGGCGAGCTGCGCTCGTCCACGGCCCGGCGCGTGCGGGAGCTGACGCGGGACGCGCGCCTGTTGGAGATGTCACCGCGCGCGGAGTTCTTCCTCAACCTGGCGCGCGACGCGCAACAACTGGAAGAGGTGGTGGCGCCCGCGCTGTCGCGGGGCGAGGTGTGCATCACGGACCGTTATCTGTACTCGCAGCTGGCGCTGAGCGGCGGGGGCCGGGGGCTGCCCATGTCCGAGCTCAAGCCCGCGTGCGAGCTGGCCTCTCAGGGCCTGTGGCCGGACCTGGTCATCCTGGTGGACGTGGACCCGGACCTGGCCCGCTGGCGCAAGCGGCTGGGCAAGACGCTGACGAACAAGTCAGAGGCGGGCGACAGCCGCAAGGGCATGGTGGGCGCGGGCCTGGCGGTGCGCGTGCGCGAGTCGTTCCTCGCGCTGGCGAAGGAGGACCCGCGGCGCTGGCTCATCATCGAGAACAACGACGCGCCGCTGCACGTGCTGGAGCAGCGCCTGGTCGACGCGGTGGTGGCGAGGCTGGAGGGGCGTGACACGCCCGTGCAGCGCATCGTCCCCGCCCCCGCATCGGTGCCCGCCTCGGGCCCCGTCGAGGTGGAGGACGTCGAGGCCCGCTTCTTCCAGGCGCTCGACACCGTGGAGCCGCGAGAGCCCGCGCTGGCGGTGTGGATGCTGGGGGGCCTGCCCGGGCTCGCCGCGCATCAGCGGCGACTGGACTTCGTGGAGCGCTTCCCCGCCCTCACGGCGCGCGGCCTCCAGGGCCTGGATGACGAGCCCGCGTGGACGCTGCGCGAGGTGCTCGCGCCGCTGGCGCCGACCCACGTGGCGTCGAGCATCTCCGGCCTCCGGGGCGCCCGCGCGGGGATGCTGCGGGAGCGGCTGTATGCCCAGGCGCCCGCGGAGGCGCTGCAGGGCCTCAAGGGCGACAGCTCACCCCAGGCGTGGAGCCTGCGCGAGCGCGGCGTGCGCGACGGGAAGCTGAGCGACGTGCTGCTGGGCCTCGCCGGCGTGGACGGCGAGGAGTCCTGGGTGGTGCGCGAGGCGGGCATGCAGCGGGGGCTGTACACGGAGGTGGCCCGCAGCCTGGGGGGGCTCTCCGACGCCCGCTCGGACGCGCTGCGCGAGGCGCTGTTGCCCCACGACAGGCTCGCGGTGCTGCGCGGGACGCAGGGCCTGGACACGCCGGTGGCCCGCGGCCTGCGGGAGGCGCTGGCGGACAAGGCCACCAAGCTGGTGCTGCGCTCGCTGACGGGGCTCTCCACCGAGGAGGCCTGGGCGCTGCGCGAGCGCGGCGCGCCGAAGACGAAGGAGGCGCTGGACTCGGTGGACGGGATGAACGACCCACGGGCGTGGCGCCTGCGCGTGGCCCACGCGAACCGCTGGCCGGCCACGGTGCTCTCCTCGCTCAAGGGCCTGCCGCTGGTGCCCGAGGCGCGCGTGCTCATCCAGCGCGTGCTGGAGGCCCAGCCCCGGAAGCTGCCCGCGCTTCGCAACGCCTATGCCGTCATCGCCACCGCGGCGGTGCTCGACACCCGGACCCCGCAGGCCCGCGCGAGTCGCCCGGCGGTGGAAGCACCCACGCAGCACGTCGAGCTCTGAGGGAACGCACACACCATGGAGGCCTCCATTCCGGCGCTCTTCGAGAGCGCCAAGTCGGAGCTGAACAGCCTGTCCATCACCGTGATGCTGCCGCGGATGCTCGCGGCGGCGCTCATCGGCACGGTGCTGTCCCTGCGGCCCTGGCGGCTCATCATGCGCCGGGCGCTGCCGAAGGCGGACATGATTCAGGCGCAGGTGCTGCTGTGCGCGGCGGCGGCGGTCATCACCGCCGTCATCGGTGACAGCGTGGCCAAGGCCTTCGGCCTGGTGGGCCTGGGCGGCTTCGTGCGCTTCCGCTCCGGCCTCAAGGACCCGCGCGACGCGGCCATCCTGTTCCTGATGATTGGCCTGGGCATGGCGTGTGGCCACGGCAGCCTGGGGTTGGCGGGCGTGGGCACGGTGTTCGTGGCGGCGCTGCTGTTCGTGCTGGACCTGTTCAACCGCGAGGCGCCCGCGGCGCCGAAGCAGCGGCTGCTGGTGTCCGCCCAGGCCGACGACCTGGTGGGCGCGGAGGCGTCGCTCCGCAGCGCGCTCGGGGAGCGCAACGTGATGGTGAAGAGCTGCGCGCTCGACTTCGACGGGCGGCGGCTGGAGCTGGAAGTGGAGGAGCCCGTGCCCGGCTCGCTGACGGCGGCGCTGGGACGGACGGAGGGCATGCCCCTGCGGGGGCTGCGGTGGACGGCGGTAGGCCCCAAGGGGACACGGGAGGAGCTGACATGACGCGCAGGTGGGTGGTCGCGCTCGCGGCCGGATGGTTGCTCGTGGGATGTGGTGGTGGAGGAAGCCTGCCGGGCGCGGGCCCCGGTCCCTCCAACCCGGACGGAGACGTGGGCCTGCCGGGGGACTCGCAGAACCCCGACCCGTCGAACCCGGACCCGGCCGCCACCACGCTGTGGCCGCTGACGACGGGCTCGCTCTGGGTCTACGACATCCAGGACCCGGTGCACGGCCGGTTCCAGAAGCGGGTGGAGGTGCTCGGCCCGCGCGACGTGCCGGGCGCCCCGGCGGGGACGACGGGCGTGCTGGTGCACAGCCGGCAGGACCGCGTGGCCACGGGCATCCTCTACGAGGAGTACTCGTGGCAGCTCGAGCAGAGCAACGGCCTCGTCGTGCGGCTGCGCGAGGAGGACCACCGCGACGGCGTGCAGGTGCGCACCACCACGTGGAGCCCCGCGACGGTGAAGTCGCTGGCGCGCGCGCCCACGACGGTGCCCTGGGCCTATACCAGCGCCGTGCAGGAGTTCACGGTGATGGGGGACGGCAGCAAGGACGACAGCGACCCGACGTACACGTGGCGCGTGCTGGAGGTGGGCGTGACGGTGCAGACGCGCGCCGGCACCTTCACCAACGCCATCAAGATTCGCCGCGACAAGCTCAACGACGCGGGCGAGGTGAAGGACGGCAAGGAGCGCTACTACTGGCTGGTGCCCGGCATCGGCAAGGTGCGCGAGGAGGGCGAGCGCACCGAGGACCTGGCCGCCTACGACATCAAGAAGTAACGCCTGCCTGCTGTCCTGGAGAGGGGCGTGCGAGGGCCCGCCTCGCCGCCCGCTCCATGACGGGAAGGTTGGATGAAGGTCGCGGAGTGAACGGTTGGGCCTCCGTCCCGAGATGGTTCGGGAGGAGGCTGCATGCATCGGAAGAACCGCTTCACCCCACTTCCCCTCGCCGTGGCCCTGACGCTGGTGTCGGGCATGGCCTCCGCGGGCGTCCTCGCTCGCGACCCTTATCTCCAGAAAGTGGGTCCCGACACGGCCCTGGTGGCGTTCCGCCTGGCGGCCAACTGCTCGCCCGAGGTGCGCTACGGCGTGGGAGCGACCAACGAGGTCGCCCGCTCGGAGGACTCGGGCAAGGTCCACGCGGTGGTCCTCACGGGGCTCAAGCCCGGCACCGAGTACACCTATGAGGTCAGCGCCTGCGGCCTGAAGACGCCCGCGAAGCAGTTCACCACCGCGCCCGTGCCCGGAACGCGCCGCGTGCACTTCGCCGCCATGGGGGACTTCGGCACGGGTGGCTCGGACCAGAAGCGCGTCACGGCCCGGATGCTCCAGACGAAGCCGGAGCTCTTCGTCGCCCTGGGCGACAACGCCTATCCGGACGGCACCGAGGCCGACTTCCAGGAGCACCTCTTCGTGCCCATGGCGGACCTGCTCGCGCAGGTGCCCCTGTTCGCCTCGCCAGGCAATCACGAGTACGTGACGAACCAGGGCCAGCCGTACCTGGACAACCTGTACATGCCCACCAACAACCCGGAGGGCTCGGAGCGTTACTACTCGTTCGACTGGGGGCACGTGCACTTCGTGTCGCTCGACTCCAACTGCGCCATCGGCCTGTCGTCCGCGGAGCGCTGCTCGCTGGCCAGGCAGAAGGCGTGGCTGGAGACGGACCTGGCCGGCACCACGCAGCCGTGGAAGGTCGTCTTCTTCCACCACCCGCCCTGGTCCAGCGGCGAGCACGGCTCGCAGCTCACCATGCGCCGTCAGTTCGCGCCCCTGTTCGAGAAGTACGGCGTGGACCTGGTGCTCACCGGGCATGACCACAACTACGAGCGCAGCAAGCCGATGAAGGGCGACGACGTCGCATCCTCGAACGGCATCCCCTACCTGGTGGTGGGCGGCGGCGGCGCGACGCTGCGCACGTTCGCCGCGAGCCAGCCGGCCTGGAGCGCCATGCGCGACAACAAGGCCTACGGCTTCCTGGACGTGGAGGTGGTCGACGGGCTGCTCACCGCGAACCTGCTGACGACGGACGGCAAGGTGCTCGACAGCCTCACGCTGCGCAAGGACCTGCCGCCCGTGGAACAGCCGCCCCCGGCGGACGCGCTGTCCGTCACCGTGGAGGGTGAGCGCGGCGTGGCCCCCCACCGCGCGCTCTTCCTGGCGACCACGTCCACGGACGTCCCGGTGAGCTGGGACTTCGGAGACGGCGGCTCGGCCCAGGGCCGCTCCGCGGAGCACACCTACGCCAAGGCGGGCCAGTACACGGTGACGGCCACGGCCACGTTCGGCGCGGTGACGCGCACCGCCACTTCCGTGGTGACTGTCAGCGCCGCGTCCGGCGGCGGAGGCGGGGGCACCGACGCGGGCACGCCCGACGAGCGCCCCACCCCCACCCTGCCGGGCACGCCCGGCACCGGGGACGAGCCCGGCGGCGGCTCCGGAGGCTGCGCCGCGGGCCCCACCGCCACCCTCCTCCCCCTGGCGGGGCTGCTGGTGGCGGGGCTCCTGCGCCGGCGCCGAGCCGGCCGCTCCGACTGAAATCCCCCGCCCTCCCCGAGGCGCGGGCCTCCCCGGGTATGTCGGCGGGCGCGAAGGGCGTCCGGCGGCCACCCGGGTTTGCTTTCCCCGCTTGTCAACCCGCCCCGGGGATGCAAAGGCCCCTGCACGTCATGGCTCCCCCATCCAAGTCCCGCCGCTTCGCGCGGCCGTCCACGAAGAAGAAGTCCCCCTCCCCTTCGTCCGGCAAGAAGAAGCTCACGGCCGCCGAGCGCGAGCGCTCCACGCGTCCGCTGCGCGAGGACCTGGTGCTCCAGGCCTGCCTGGAGGCGTACGCGCTGGTGCGCCACGAGGGCCGGCTGTCGGACCGGGCGCTCGACTTCACGCTGCGCCGCAAGGCCAACCTCTACTCGTCGGAGCGCCGCGCCGTCGCCGAGCGCGTCTATGCGCTGCTGCGCCGCCAGCGCACCGTGGACTTCCTCCTGTCGCGCGCCCACCCGCGCTTCGAATCGCTGGATGCGACGCGGCAGGACGTGCTGCGCCTGGCCACCTCGCGCGTGCTGCACGGAGAGCCCCTGGCGGACGTGGCACGCACCTCGTCGCTCGCGCCCGGTGACGCGCAGGCCCTCTCCGGCCTGCCCCAGGCCGCCGCGGCGCTGGAGGCCCTGCCGGAGAAGAAGCGCTTCCCCATCGCCGCCTCGCTGCCGGACTTCCTCGCCGAGCGCTTCCTCGCGCTGTACGGCAAGGACGCCGCCCGCGCCGCCGAGGCGATGAACGAGCGCGCCCCGCTCACCGTGCGCGCCAACCTCCTCAAGGAGGACCGGGACGCCTTGGCCAAACGACTCGGCGCCGAGGAGGTGGAGTCGAAGCCCACAGCCCTGTCGCCCATGGGCCTGCACCTGGAGACGCGCCTCAACGTCTTCTCGCTGACGAGCTTCCGCGAGGGCTTCCTGGAGATCCAGGACGAGGGAAGCCAGCTGCTCGGCATGCTGGTGGACGCGCCGCCCACGCGCGTCGTGGACGCGTGCGCGGGCGCCGGCGGCAAGACGCTCCAGCTGGCCGCGCAGATGAAGAACCGAGGGGACTTGCACGCGCTCGACATCGACGAGCGGCGGATGGAGGACCTCAAGAAGCGCGCGCGCCGCGCGGGGGTGCACAACGTGCGCGCCCAACTCATCCCCGCGGAGGGGCCGGAGGTGGACACCGCGCTGGAGGCGCTGGTGGGCAAGGCGGACCGGGTGCTGGTGGACGCGCCCTGCAGCGGCACCGGGACGTTCCGCCGCAAGCCGGACGCGCGCTACCGCCTGACGCCCGAGGACCTGGAGACCCACTCCGCCCGGCAGAAGGCGCTGCTGGAGCGCTTCTCGCGGATGGTGAAGCCCGGCGGCCGGCTCATCTACGGCACGTGCAGCGTGCTGCGCGAGGAGAACGAGGCCGTCGTCGAGGACTTCCTCTCCCGCCACCCCGAGTACAGCGTGCGCCCCGTGGCGGAGCTGTTGGGCGCGGAGCTGGGAGCAAAGCTCGGCCCCGGTCCGTTCCTCCGGCTGGCGCCCCACACCCACGGCACCGACGGCTTCTTCGCGGCCGTCCTCGTCCGGGCGAAGTAGCCTGCCCGGGAAGAAAGGCCCGGCCATGTCCCCCACCGTCGTCCGCTACCGCGTCAGCCTGCCCCGGCCCCACTCCCACCTGCTGGAGGTGGAGGCCACCTTCCCCGAAGGCTCCGCGGCCCTGGAGGCACGGATGCCGGTGTGGACGCCGGGCAGCTACCTGGTGCGCGAGTTCGCGCGGCACGTCCAGGACGTCACCGCGTCGACGGTGGACGGGACGGCCCTGCCGGTGCGGCGGGTGGACAAGCAGTCGTGGCACGTGGACGCACGGGGCCAGGCCGTCACGCTGCGCTACCGCGTCTACTGCAACGAGCTGACGGTGCGCACCAGCCACGTGGACGGCACGCACGCGTACCTCAACGGCGCCTGCGTGTTCCTCTACACGGAGGCGACGCGCGAGCGGGAGCACCACGTCACCGTGGACGCGCCCCCGGGCTGGACGTCGTTCTGCGCCCTGGGTCAGCGCGACGGGGCCTTCGTGGCGAAGGACTACGACACGCTGGTGGACAGCCCCATCGAGGTGGGTCCGCACACGCCGCTGACGTTCAGCGTGGCGGGCGTGTCCCACGAAGTCGTCGTCTGGGGCGACACGCCGGCGGACCCGGAGCGGCTGTGCTCGGACTTCCAGCGGCTGTGCGAGGTGCAGGCGCGGCTGTTCGGCGGGCTGCCCATGTCGCGCTACCTGTTCCTGCTGTACCTGACGGACAAGGGCCGCGGCGGATTGGAGCACCAGGCCAGCACCGCCCTGCTCTTCCCCCGCACGGGCCTGTCCTCGGGGCGCGGCTGGGAGGATCTGCTCACGCTGGCCGCGCACGAGTACTTCCACCTGTGGATGGTGAAGCGGGTGAAGCCCCGGGCGCTGGTGCCCTTCGACTACTCGAAGGAGAACTACACCGCGCTCTTGTGGGCCTTCGAGGGCAGCACCGCGTACTACGACAACCTCATCGTCCGCCGCGCGGGGTTGATGTCCGCGCAGCGCTACCTCACGCGCCTGGGCGAGACGCTCACGCTGCTGCACTCCACGCCGGGCCGACGCACGCAGACGCTCGCGGAGGCGTCGCTGGTGAGCTGGGTGAAGCACTACCGGCCGGACGAGAACTCGCCCAACAGCGCCATCTCCTACTACCTGAAGGGCGAGGTGGTGTCGGCCCTGCTCGACCTGGAGATCCGCCGCGCCACCAGCGACGAGCGCGGGCTGGATGACGTGATGCGGCTCTTGTGGGAGCGCCACGGCGACGGCTCCGGGGTGGACGAGGGCGGCGTGGAGGCGGCCGCGAGCGAGGTGGCGGGCGTGGACCTGTCGGCCTTCTTCGAGCGGGCGCTGCGCACGACGGAGGAGCTGGACTACTCGGTCCTCGCGCACGTCGGGCTGGAGGCGAGCTTCCGTCCGCGCGAGTCCGCCAGTGACAGGGGCGGCACCCCGCCCAAGGGCAAGGCCACGGAGGCTCGGACCAAGGGCTGGCTGGGCCTGACGCTCAAGGGCAGCGCCACGGTGGCCACGGTGCTGGACGGCTCGCCGGCGCAGGACGCGGGGCTGTACGCGGAGGACGACGTGCTGGCACTGGACGGCTGGAAGGCGGACGGCGCGGCCCTCGTCGCACGGTGTGAGGACAAGCGCCCCGGGGAGACGGTGCGCGTGACGCTGTTCCGCCGGGACAAGCTGCTGGAGGTGCCGGTGGTGCTGGGCGCCAAGCCCGCGGAGGCGGTGTGGCTTTCGCGCGTGGACAAGCCCACCGAGGCCCAGAAGGCCGCGTACCAGTCCTGGCTCGGCGCCCCCTGGGACGAGGCCCCCGGCGCGTCATAGGCTTCGGGGGACATGTCCTCCGCCTCCATCGCCTGTCGCCAACATCCCCGGGAGCTCGCCGGGTGGCAGTGTCAGTCCTGCGACGCGTCGCTGTGTCCGGAGTGCGCCGTGGGGCGCCGCGTCCAGACGGTGGAGCTGGTCGGGTGCGGCCTGTGCGGAGGCGACGCGGAGGTGCTCCACCTGCACCGCGACGTGGTGCCCTTCACCCGGCGGCTGCGCAAGGCCTGGCGCTACCCCTTCTCCGCCGCGGGCCTGCAGCTGCTCGTCGCGCTGAGCATCTTCCTGGCGACGGTGGGCTGGCTCGCGGAGAACGCCTTCCTCGTCATGCGGCCGCCGCTCATCGCCTTCTACGGGGGGCTGTTCTGGGCGACCTTCTTCGGCCTCGTGCGCGAGACGGCGCGCGGCGACACGGCGCTCGACATCCCGGACTTCAGCGACATCTTCCGCGACGCGCTGCTGCCCGGCCTGCGCGGGCTGCTGGTGTTCCTGGTCGCGGGCCTGCCGCCGCTCGTCTACGGGCTGTGGGCGCACCCGGGCGGCGGCGCGAAGCTGGACATGTTCGCGTGGTTCATCCAGTGGCGGATGCCGCCGGGGCTGACGGCGGACCCGGTGTTCTGGCTGCTCGTGCTGGTGGGCTGTCTGTGGCTGCCCATGGGCCTGTTGCTCGCGGCGTCGGAGCACCCCGTCTCGCACATGCTCAACCCGGCCATGGTGCTGCGGCTGGCGCGGGGCCTGGGCGCCGACTACCTGGTGGCCTGCGCCGCGCTCGCGGGGCTGCTCGTCGTCCATGGCGCCGCGCACGTGCTCGCGATGGCGGTGCGCGCGCTGGACCTGGTGTTCATCTCCCGCTTGCTCGCGGAGGCCGTCACGCTGGTGGTGCCCTTCCTGGCGGCGCACGTGCTGGGCCTGCTGTTGTACGTGCGCGGAGACCGCGTGGGCTACGCAGAGGCGAGCGACTACGTCTCGCCCGTGCTGGGGAGCGCCCAACCCACCCGGGGGTCCGCCCCGCTGGGGGGAGCTGGCGTGCAGCGGGACACCCCCGCGCCGGAAGCGGAGGCTCCCGGGGTGGAGACACCCGGCGCCCAGGTGGACGCCGCCGAGCAGCTCGCCGCCCTCGCCTCGGCGGTGGGAGGGCGCGACGTGGCCCGGGCGCTGTCGCTGTATGCCGGCTTGGAGCAACTGCCCGCCGCGAGGGTGCCTGCCGAGCACCACCTGTTCATCGGCCAGGCCGCGGCGGTGGAAGGAAACTTCCCACTGGCTGTCACCGCGTTGGAACGCGCCGCGGACGTGGCACCGGATTCGCCCACCGCGCCCCGGGCGCTGGTCATGCTGGCGCGCGTGCTGGGCGAGCGGATGAATGACGCGGCGCGCGCGGAGGAGGTCTACCAGTACGTGCAACACCGCTATCCGGACACCCAGGCCGCGAGATTCGCGAGCGAGCGCAGTCGCCCGCGCGCGGATTGAACGGGGTATTGCCGCACGCGGGCATCGGCATCACCTTCCAGTGCATGATTCGGGCGTGTGGATGGGTGGGTGGGCTCCTCGGACTCGGCATGATGCTGTCCGGCTGTGACGACGCGCCTCGCATGTCGCGAGGCCATGACGAGTGCGAGACGACGCTGATGGCCGTGCGCGTGGCCGTCGTCTCCGCGGACGGCGCTCGCGTGCGAGGCGCCACCGTCACCGCCACCAACGTGACCTCCCACATCAGCATCTCCGGCGTCACCGGCTCCGACGGCGTCACCACCGCCGTCAACGAGACGCTGGCGCCCAGCCCGGTGCGAGTCACGGCCACCGCCGGCTCCAAGGTGTCCCCCGCCGCCCATGTGGAGTGGGTGTGTGACAGCTGCAACTGCGCGCCCGAGCCGTCCGAATTGACCCTGGAGTTGAGCCCCTGACAGGCCCTCGGGCCCCCAACTTCCCGGGCATCTCACGGTTTTCCATGTGAGATGGCACCGCAGAGGTTGTGTTCGGCCGGTCCGATGCGGTACGGCTTGGAGCCATGCGTCAGACCCGCATGCTCGCCACCTCCCGCCTCTTCCTCGTCCTCGGAGCCTCCCAGCCTTCGGGCGCTCCCGTGTGTACGGCGGTGGGGACGTGTTGTGGCGGGAGCCGCGTTCCCCCTCTGGGGAGCCCCGCGTGGCGTCCTACCGTTCCGGTAGCTCTTCGGGTCCGCCAGCATGTCCATCGATAGCCGGGAGCAGTGGCTCCAGTGCGCGCTCGGCGAGCTGACCGAGCGCTTCGTCAACCAGGCACAGCCCCTCCCCTCGGGCCTGCTGGAGGCGCTGGACGCGGACCCTCGTCGGGGTGCCCAGTCGCTGGCGCGGCGCATCCGCGCGAGGCAGGAGCGCAACCGCTCGGAGGGCCAGCGGCTGCGGCACCTGCTGCGCTTCGAGACGGAGCTGTGGGAGCAGGGGCTGGTGCACGTTGCGGGGGTGGACGAGGCGGGCATGGCCCCGCTCGCCGGCCCCGTCGTGGCGGCCGCCGCGGTGCTGCCCAGGAGCTACCGGCTCAAGGGCCTGGACGACTCCAAGAAGGTGCTGGACGCGCAGAAGCGCGAGGCGCTGGCGGAGTCGCTCAAGCGCGACGTCGTCGCGTGGGCGGTGGGCCGGGCGGAGGTCGAGGAGATCGACCAGCTCAACATCTACCACGCGGGTCTGCTGGCCATGCGCCGCGCGGTGGAGGGGCTGGGGCTCAAGCCCGACTACGTGCTGGTGGACGCGCGGACGATTCCGCAGTGCCCGGCGCCGCAGCGCGGAATCATCAAGGGTGACTCGCTCTCGATGAGCATCGCGGCGGCGTCCATCCTGGCCAAGACGACGCGGGACCGGCTGATGGCGGAGCTGGACGCGCGCTACCCGGGCTACGGCCTGGCCGACCACAAGGGTTACCCGACGGCGCGCCACGTCCAGGCGCTGCGGGAGAAGGGAGTGCTGCCCATCCACCGACGCAGCTTCGGTCCGGTGAAGGAGGTGCTCGGGCTGGTGGAGCCCGGTGAGCCGTCCCCTGCGCAGGCAGAGCTGTTCACCGTGGAGCCCATCGCGACGACGAGGCGCAAGTCATGAGCACGGACCGAGACATCGACGGTTGGCTGTCGGAGCGGGGCATCTCCCTCCCGGACGCGAAGCAGCGCGCGCGCGCGGTGTTGGAGGAAGCGGGCCTCACCCGCCCCGGCAAGGCGCGGATGAGCGAGCCCAAGCTGCTCAAGGCGGCGGAGGTGCTGGACGGGCGGTTCTTCTCCGTGTGCTCGGATGGGGCGTGCGTGAAGGTGGCCCAGGCGAGCGGCCGGGAGCCCCTGCGCGTGGAGCCTCGCAGCCACTGCGCCAGGTGTGGGGGCTCGGCGAACCACCGGGCGGAGGTGGCCTTCGTGGAGACGTGTCACCGGCTCGGCGTGAGCAAGGTGGTGGTGGTGGGCGGCTCGCCGGCGGTGCGCGAGGAGCTGGAGTCGAAGCTCGGGCCGCACATCGACCTGCGCATGGTGGACGGCACCGAGCGGCGCACGTCGGACCGGGCCCGCAGCGACTTGGAGTGGGCGGACCTGGTGCTGGTGTGGGGGGCCACGGAGCTGCACCACAAGGTGAGCGGGCACTACACGCATGGAGGCCCGGCCTACAGCCGCAAGGTCGTCCACGTGGTGCGCCGGGGAGTGGCCGCGCTGCTCGAGGAAGGCATGACGCACCTGGAGCGGGCGCGCTGAACCGCCAACAGTGCCGCACGGAGCCCTTGCCCCGTGCGGCCGACGCCGTCAGTCTTCCTGGATGAAGACCGAGCTCATCCTGCTGCGGCACGGCGAGACGGAGTGGAACGCGCGGGGGCTGCTGCAGGGCCACCAGGACAGCCCGCTGAGCCCCGAGGGCGTGCGGCAGGCGGACGCGCTCGCGGCGCGGCTGGTGACGGTGTCCTTCAGCGCGCTGTACTGCAGTGACTTGGGCCGGGCGGTGCAGACGGCGAGTCGCATCGCCGCGCGCACGGGGCACGAGGTGCGTCCGGATGCCCGGCTGCGTGAGCGGGGGCTGGGCGTCCTGGAGGGGCTCACCCGAGAGGAGGCGAGCCGCCGACACCCGGAGGTCTTCGGCGCGTACGCCACCAACGCCCCGGACTTCGTCGTCCCCGGAGGGGAGAGCACGTCCCAGCGGCTGGGCCACGCGGTGGAGTGCCTGGGCGAGGTCGGCACCCGCCATGCGGGCGAGCGCGTGGTGGTGGTGATGCACGGGGGCGTGCTGAGCAGCTTCTTCCGCCACAGCCTGGGCATCCCGCCGGCCACGCCCCGCGCCTTCTCGGTGCTCAACGCCTGCTGGAACCAGTTCGACTACCACCAAGGCGCGTTCCGACTGGTGACGTGGGGCGACATCACCCACCTCCAGGAGCTGAGCGCGGACGACTCCTCCGCGCGCTGAGGAGGAGCCGCCACGTCTCGGAGGTATCGCGAGAGCCAGCCGCCATGCGGCACCCGGACGCCGTCGAAGGGGCGCGGCGCCTCATCAGCACGGGGCGCGCCTCCGTGCGCAACAACGCGGGCGATGGAGGAGGCGCGGCGCCTCATCAGCACGGGGCGCGCCTCCGCGCGCAACGACGCGGGCGATGGAAGGGGTGCGGCGCCTCATCAACACGGGGCGCGCCTCCACGCGCAACGACGCGGGCGGTGGATGGGGCGCGGCGCCTCATCAGTACGGTGCTTCGCGCCCTCCACGCGCAACGGCGTGGGCGATGGATGGGGCGCGGCGCCTCATCAGCACGGGGCGCGCCTCCGCGCGCAACAACGCGGGCGATGGAGGAGGCGCGGCGCCTCATCAGCACGGGACGCGCCTCCACGCGCAACGACGCGGGCTCCCGACGATGGGAGCGTCAGCGCGGGGCCCCGCACCCTCCACATGGAACCGCGCGGGGCCCCTGACGCGTCAGACCTCGGCGCGCTTGCCCGACTCGACGCGCGCGGCGCGCAGGGGGCTGGGCTGCGGCGCCTCCACCAACTCCCGCGCCTCCGCCACCGCGCGCAGCACCACCTCGGCGCCGAGCTTCATCTGCTCCACCGAGTGCGACGCCATCACCTGCATGCGGAAGCGCGACTCGCGGATGCGCACCGCGGGGTACTCCACCATGTTGGGGAACACGCCGCGCTCGAACACGAGCTTGCCCGCCACCCGCGCCACCTTCGGGTCCCCCACCGGTACGGGCACCACGTTGGAGGGCTCACCCAGACACTTCACCCCGCCCTCGGCGAACGCGGCGCGCAGCGCGAGGATGTTCTCCATCGCCTTCGCCCGCAGCACCTCTCCCTCATCCGAACGGACGATGCGCAGCGACTCCAGCGCCACCGCGGCCTGCACCGGGAGAATCGCGTTGGAGAAGATGTGCGGCCCACCCATGACCCGCACGAACTGGCGCACCGCCGGCGAGCGCGTCGCCACGAAGCCACCGTTCGACGAGAACGTCTTGGAGAACGACCCCACCACCAGGTCCACCTTCCCCAACACGTTCTGCGCGCCCAGGCTGCCCGTGCCCCGAGGCCCCAGCGCACCCAGGTCATGCGCCACGTCCACCAGCAGCGTCGCGCCGAACTCGTGACAGAGGTTCTGCAGCTCCTCGATGCGAGGAATGTCCGAGTCCATGGAGAACAGGCCCTCGGTGACGACGAGGATGCCATTGGCCGTGTCGTGGGCGCGCAACTCCTGGAGCTTGCGGCGCATCGCGCGGTTGCTCAGGTGCGGCACCCGGCTCACCTTCTGCGTCGCCGCGCTGGCGCCCTGCTGGAGGCTCGCGTGCGACAGCGCGTCCAGCACCACGTGGTCCTCGGGACGCACCAGCCCGGCGATGGCGCCGAAGCCCGCGCCCCACCCCGTCGCGAACAGCGCCACGTACGGCATCTCCAGGTGCTCCCCGAGCGCCTGCTCCAACTGGAGCCCCGGCGTCGTGTTGCCGCCGAACATGCCGGAGCCGGCGCTGTGCACGCCGTAGTCCCGGATGGCCCGATGCGCCGCCTCGACCACCGCCGGATGCGTGGACAATGACAGATAGTCCTGCGAGCCGAAGTTCACCCCGTGCCGCGCCACCCCGCCCTCGCTGCGCACGCCACACTCAGCGGTCGGCGCCCCCTCCAGGCTGCGCGAGTACGGCCACAAGCCTGTCTGTCGCCGCGACTCCTGCCATTGGAAGAACGCCTCCGTCCGCGCCAGCAGATCAGGCCCGGTCGGATGCGTGTAATTGGCAATGAAATGGGTGAACAACGGCGAATCGAGCTGATCGCGCAGATCCATGAACACATCCGAGGGGGAGGGGGAACGACGCCGGAACAGGACCTGGAGCGTCGCGCTCGGGGGGTGAGCGCGGCCTTTAATGCCCCTGCATCTTTCCAGTGTCAACAACTCCTCAACACCTGGATATTTCGAATTATGAGTGCGGACCGGCCTTCGTACGTCGGGTGAAATCCAATTGCGTTTCAAACCTTCGGAGTCATGTCGTTGTAACACGACGTGACACATCCACCGTGAGAGGCGGAGGGCCAGGACAGACCCTCCGCGCCTTCACGCGCTACTCGTCGTTCTGTTGGAGCGCCGCGAGGACATTGAGGTCCTCGAGCGTGGTGGTGTCGCCCGATGCCTGCTTGCCCGCGGCGACGTCTCGCAAGAGCCGCCGCATGATCTTCCCGGAGCGAGTCTTCGGCAGCGCCTCGGCGAAGCGAATCTCATCCGGCCGGGCGATGGCGCCAATCTCCTTGGAGACGTGCTGAGCCAATTCCTTCTTGAGCTCCGCGGAGGGCGCGTTGCCCTGCTTGAGCGTGACGAAGGCCACCAGCGCCGTGCCCTTGAGGTCATCGGGGCGGCCCACGACGGCGGCCTCGGACACGAGCTTGTGGGCCACGAGCGCGCTCTCCACCTCGGCGGTGCCCAGGCGGTGGCCCGCCACGTTGACGACGTCGTCCACGCGGCCCATCAACCAGAAGTAACCATCCGTGTCCGTGCGCGCGCCGTCGCCGGTGAAGTACTTGCCGGGCAGCTCGCTGAAGTACGTGCGCACGTAGCGGTCCGGGTCTCCGTACACGGTGCGCAGCATGGAGGGCCAGGGCCGGGTGACGAAGAGCAGTCCGCCCTGCCCCTTCGGCACCGGGTTGCCCGCGCGGTCGAGAATCTCGGCGTGGATGCCCGGCAAGGGCAGCGTGGCCGAGCCCGGCTTGGTGGGCGTGGCGCCCGGGAGCGGCGAAATCATGATGCCGCCCGTCTCCGTCTGCCACCACGTGTCCACGACGGGGCAGCGGCCCTGGCCGATGACGTCGCGGTACCACATCCACGCCTCGGGGTTGATGGGCTCACCCACGCTGCCCAACAGGCGCAGCGAGGACAGGTTCTTCTTGCGCGGGTGCTCGTCGCCCAATCGCATGAAGGCGCGGATGGCCGTGGGCGCGGTGTAGAGGATGGTGGCCTTGTAGCGCTCGATGATGTCCCAGAAGCGGTCCGGCCCCGGGTGCGTGGGCGCGCCCTCGTAGATGACGGTGGTGGCGCCGTTCATCAGCGGCCCGTAGACGACGTAGCTGTGGCCCGTCACCCAACCCACGTCGGCGGTGCACCAGTAGACGTCGTCCTCGCGCAAATCGAACACCCAGCGCGTGGTGAGCGAGGCGACGACCGCATAGCCCGCGGTGGTGTGCAGCACGCCCTTGGGCTTCCCGGTGGAGCCGGAGGTGTAGAGGATGAACAGCGGGTGCTCGCTCTCCACCCACTCCGGCTCGCACGTGTCGGACTGGCCATTGACGAGCACGTCCCACGCCACCATGCGCGAGTCGGTGAGCGACAGCGCGTCCCCGGTGCGGCGCGCCACCACCACCTTCTCCACGCTGGGCATGTTCTTCAGCGCGGCCTCCACGTTCTTGAGCAGCGGCACCACCGCGCCCTTGCGCCAGCCGCCGTCCGCGGTGAGCACCACCTTGGCGCCCGCGTCCTTCATGCGCTCCTGGAGCGCCTCCGTGGAGAAGCCACCGAACACCACCGAGTGCACCGCGCCGATGCGCGCGCACGCCAGCATCGCCACCGCGGCCTCGGGCACCATGGGCAGGTAGATGCCCACGCGGTCGCCCTTCTTGACGCCCAGCGACTTGAGGCCGTTGGCCAGCCGGTTCACCTCCACGGCCAATTGCCCATAGGTGAGCTGGCGTCGGTCTCCGGGCTCGCCCTCGAAGAGGATTGCGGGCTTGTCGCGGCGCGTGGCCAGGTGCCGGTCCAGACAGTTGTAGGCCAGGTTGGTGCGCCCCTCGACGAACCAGCGCGCGTGCGGCGGCTTCCACTCGAGCACCGTCTGGAAGGGCTCCTTCCAGTAGAGCTCCTCGCGAGCGCGCTCACCCCAGTACTTGTCCGGATTGCTGGCGGCCTCGTCCCAGAGCCGCTGGTAGTCCTCCATGCTCTTCAGATGAGCACGCTGGGAGAACTCCTTCGGCGGTGGGAAGACGCGGGTCTCGGTCAGGACCGAGGAGATTTCTTGCTGCGTTTCAGCCATGGGCTCCTCCGCAGAGTGGGCGACAACCCCTCTGTTCTAGGAACCCCCGAGGCCGGGCTCAAGCACGCTATTCGCAGCGATTCGCTTCCTTGACGGCTTCAAAACGCATCCACAGCTCGCACGCGCACTCGGCGGGCCGCTGTTCGGAGGCGTAGCGCACCCGCATCGCCCCATCGAAGCGCGTCTCGCACTTCGTCGTCGCGTCGATGTGGATGCTGGCTTCATCCAGCAGACAGTCCACCCCGCGCACGGGCGTGGCGGCGTTGATGGTGGTGCCGTCGATGGCGAAGTCGTCGCCCTCGGCGAGGAAGTAGCCGATGAGCTGCGTGTCGAGCAGCCCGAAGTTCAGGCGCACCACCCGGCCGGTGACCTGCAGGCTGCCGTTGAACAAGTCACGGTTGGCGTCGTAGAGGCCGCAATCGTCGCGGAAGATCTCCACGGGGGTGAACTCGTAGTCGCCCGCCTCCTGGATGAAGGGCAGGCAGCCCGACATGGCGCTCACGAGGAGGGCGGGCACGAGCAGGCGGAAGCGTCTCGAGGTGGACACGGGGCGCACCATACCCCACGAATGCATCGAGTGCAGTGCGCTCGTGGCGGTCGGGGGTAGAGTGGCCTCCATGCCTGAATACCGCAACCCCAAGCCCACCGTGGACTGCATCATCGAGCTGGCCGGTGGACGCATCGTCCTCATCCGCCGCGCGAACCCGCCCATCGGCTGGGCGTTGCCGGGGGGATTCGTGGACGAGGGCGAGCCCCTGGACGCGGCGGCCATCCGCGAGGTGAAGGAGGAGACGGGGCTGGAGGTGAAGCTGGTGGAGCAGTTCTTCACGTACTCGGACCCGAAGAGAGACCCGCGGCAGCACACGCTGTCGACGGTGTACATCGGCACGGCGGACGGTGAGCCGAAGGGCTCGGATGACGCGGCGGAGGCGCGCATGTTCGCGCTGGACGCGCTGCCGCGGGACTTGTGCTTCGACCACGGCACCATCCTCTCCGACTACCGGACGTACAAGCAGACCGGGCAGCGGCGGAAGTTGTAGGGAGCGCCGTCCAGGATGCACTACGCGCTCGTCCTGCTGGCCCTCGGAGGGCTGTTGGCCCTGCATGAGCTGGGGCACCTCGTCGCCGCGAGGCTGCTCGGGGTGCGGGTGCCCCGCTTCGTGTTTGGCTTCGGTCCGCCCATGGCGTCCTTCCGGTTGGGGGGGACGCAGTTCGTCGTGGGCGCGGTGCCGCTGGGCGCCACGGTGCACATCCAGGGGATGAACCCCCACCGCGCGGAGGTGGCGGAGGCCGCGAGCTTCCGGACGCTCGGACCGCTCAGGCGCGCGCTCATCATCCTGGCGGGGCCGCTGTCCAACTACCTCTTCGCGCTGGGCGTGCTGTTCGCGCTCTACACGTCGGGGACGCACGTGGTGGTGCCGCTGACGGTGGGCACGGTGCGGCCCGGCTCGGAGGCGGCGCGGGCGCAGCTGCTGCCCGGAGATCGCATCGACTCGGTGAACGGGCAGGCGCTGCGCACCTGGACGGAGTTCGTGGAGAAGGTGGCGGTGGGCGTGGGCGGCACGCTGGAGTTGCGGGTGGACCGACACGGCGAACAGCGCACGGTGACGGTGCGCCCGCGCGCGGACGAGCGTGGCGAGGGACGCATCGGCGTGAGTCAGCAGTACGTGTACCGCACGCATGCGCCGGGCGAGGCGCTGAGGCACGCGACGGTGCACACCATGAACCTCGCGGCCGAGGGCGTGACGATGTTCACGCGGCTGGCGAAGGGAGAGCAGGCGCGGGGTGGACCGACGGGGCCCGGGGCGCTGGTGCGACAGGAGTCGTCCGACGCGGCGTCGTCGGGATTGGACTCGGTGCTGCGGGCGCTGGTGGCCGCGTCGCTGGCGCTCGCGCTGCTGACGTTGTTGCCGATTCCGGGGTTGGATGGTGGGCGGGTGGTGCTGCTGTTGGTGGAGGCGGTGAGCGGCCGCAAGCTGCCACCTCGCGTGGAGACGGTGGCTCAGACGGTGGGCTTCCTCGCGAGCGCGACGGTCATCGTCGCGGTGGCGCTCGCGGAGATTCGCGGGGCGTTGCCCGAGCGGTTCAAGTCGGAGGCCGCGACCGTGTCACCCGCGACGGCGGGCCCCAGTGCCACCACAGGGGCGCCGGGTGTCGCGCCCACGGCCGGAGCGGCCGTCACGACGGGAGCAAGTACACCCGCCATCGGAGGGCCCGCCGCGCCAGGAGCGGCTGGAGCGACGGCCACGACAGGAGCAAGCACACCCGCCATCGGAGCGCCCGCCGCGCCAGGAGCGGCTGGAGCGACGGCCACGACAGGAGCAAGCACACCCGCCATCGGAGCGCCCGCCGCGCCAGGAGCGGCTGGAGCGACAGCCACGACGGGAACGGGTGCACCCGCCATCGGAGCGCCAGCGGGAGCGACCACGCCCGTGAGCGGGGCACCCACGACAGCGACACCGGGCGGCACCGGTATCCCTGTCCCCGGAGGACCTGCGGCGCCGCCCGTCGCCGGCTCCGGAGCAACGGCGGCGGCAGGAGCAAAGGCAGCGCCTGTTCCTGTGACAGGCACACCCGCTGGAGCTGATTCTCGCGGCGTGACGACCCCTGCATCCGGCGCGGCGGGCACGCCCAATCCGACGGGAGCCAGCGGAGCAGGCTCAACACCCACGGCGGGAGCACCACCGCCCACGGGCTCCGCGACGACGACGAGCACGGGAGCCACACCCACCACGGCAACGCCAGCCGGCGCGACGGGCGCCCCCGCGAACAGCGCGGCGCCAGCAAACGCACCGTCGGGTCCGCCGACCACCACGACGCCCGCGGGACAGCCCTCGGGCACGTCCGCCGCGGGCTCCCAGCCTCCCGCCGTGAGCCCGACCCCCGCGACGTCCAAGCCGCCCCCCACGGAGAGCCCTCCACCTCCGCCACCCGCCGAGTCAGGAACGAAGGACACCCCCTCCTCCGGAGGTCCCTCGGTGATGGGCAGGACCACAGCCTGACCATTCGAGCCTCGCTCGGCGCGGCCCTCCCCTGCTCCCGGACCACGGCCCTGGAACCGCGAGCCTCCCCTGGTTGTCGAGCAGGCGAACGGGCGCATCCTGTCCACCTGTGGGCTTCCGGGTCCGATGATGCGGCCGACACGCGACGGGACGCATATGCTTACGCGCGAGATGAGCACCAAGGCGGACGGCGGGCTGTACTTCGAGCTGTACTGGGGCGAGAACCTGGCCGAGGCCTGGAGCTACGGGCGCGAGCAGGCCCGGGTCCACGCGGCGCCCGACGAGAAGGCGCCCCTGCCCCTCTACGGCTTCACCCTCCCGGAAGAGCCGTTCCTCATGGCCGAGCGCACCGAGCGCGGCTGGCGCATCCACCTGCCCCCCAAGGTCCAGGTCGAGCACAAGCAGCGCGGCGACGCCTTCACCGCCCTCCCCGACGCCCACCTCGTCCAGGACCAGGGCCGCAGCTCCGTGACGCTCTCGGACGGAATGACGCTGCGCCTCACCGAGGGCCAGCTATCCCTGCTCATCCAAGGCTCCGTCGTGAAGGAGCGCGTCGGCCCGCTGCAGTGGAAGGACATGGGCTGGCTCGCCATCGTCGGCCTGCTCTTCCTGAGCCTGCCCGTGGGCTTCCTCATCGCGGGCCCCACGCCCGAGCGCGCCGCCGAGTCCAACGCCCGCGCCCTCCAGCTCGCCGCCGAGAAGGAGGCCGCGCGTCGCAAGGCCATGGGCCTGGACACGCCCATGCGCCCCATCACCGACGCGGAGCGCGACCAGCAGCAACCGTCAGACGCGGGGCCCGAGGTCCACATCCCCGCCACCTTCCGCATGCGCTGACACGGCCTCACGGCCCCAGGCCGACCCACACCTCTCCATCCTCGAAGAACTCCTTCTTCCAGATGGGCACGTCCTGCTTGAGCCGCTCGATGGCGTGCTCACAGCCCCGGAACGCCTCCTTGCGATGCGGCGCCGCGGCGGCGATGACCACCGCCAGCTCCCCCGGCACCAACACCCCCACGCGGTGCACGATGGCCAGCCGCACGCCCGGCCACGACGTCGCGGCCTCCGCGCCAATCTCCGCCAGCTTCTTCTCGGCCATCGGCGCATAGGCCTCGTACTCCAACCGCAGCACACGCCGCCCCTTCGTCGCGTCGCGCACCGAGCCGCTGAAGGTGACGAGCCCGCCGTAAGCCTCGCCGCCCACCGCCTCCACCACCTCCTCCAACCGCAGCGGCCGCTCCACCACCCGGAACAACCCCGGAGAGCCCCCCGCCACGGGAGGAATCAACGCCACCTCGGCACCCGCACGCACCGGCGCCTCGGCGCCCACGAACGCCTGGTCCACCGCCACGCGCAGGTGCGGCAACAGCGGAGCAAGCCCCGGATGCGCCGCCGCGAGCAACCGGAGCAACTGCTCCACCGTCGCGCCCTCGGGCACCTCCACGCGCTCCCGAGCCGTCCCCGCGCGCTCCCGCGCGGCGGCGAAGTACAGCACCGTGACGGCGCCGCCCAGGCTCACTTCCACTCCTGGCCCGTGCGGGCGTTCTCCCTCAATCGCAGACTCCCCTTCAGCCGCGCGCCGCCCTCGGCGAGCGAGAAGTCCAGGAAGCCCGAGTCCAGCGGCGTGAAGCCCTCCAACACCGCCTTGATGAGCGCCTGCGCGGACGCCAGTCGCTCCGCGGGCACCCCCGGCAGCGACTCCTGCGCATCGAGCTCCGCGCGCAGCCGCCCCAGGTCCGCCATCACCGACATGTGCCCCGGGCTGAACGCCTCGCCACCGAAGCGCTCGCGCAGCGACTTGCCGACATCGCCGCGAGGACGTCCCTCCAGCGGCTCGCCCGCAATCAACGTGGCGCGCTCGGGACCGATGCGCAGCTGCACCGGCTGCCCCCACAGGAGCGTCTTGTAGAGCCGGCCTCCAGGAATCTTCTCCACCGCGAAGCGCAGCGACGAGCCCTGCGCGCGCTCATCGAGCAGCCGCAGCACCGGCTCCACGGACGTGAGGCCCGCGTCGATGAGGACGGTGCCCCGAGGCTCGGGCCGCTGGTTCTGCGCGAAGCGCCGCAAGAAGCCCGGCGCATCGAAGTACACCAGCATCGCCACGTCGCCACGCAGCGCCTTCAACAGCGCCTCCGCGTCCAGCCCGCGCGCGCGCCACCGCTCCACCATCCGCTCACGACGCGGCGAGCCCGGCGCACCGAACGCCAGCTTCGCCAGCTCCTCGGGAGGCACGGACAGCTGCGCGGCGGCCACCGGCCCCAACCCGCTCTCCGCCATCAGCGCGGACGGAGGCGCACTCGCCCCCTGCAGCAGCGGCCGCGTCGACGACAGGAATCCATCCAGCGACACATGCTCGGGGCGCACCGTCATCGACGCGAAGAAGCCCCGCACCGGCCCCTCCTCCTCGCCCTCGTCGAGCCTGGGCGCGCCCGTGTACAGGTAGACGTTCCCCTCGCCCACCTTGGGACGCAGCTCGTTGAGCAGCGCCACCTCGGACATCCCGGGCCCCGTCAGCCCCGTCACCGCCCGACGCACCAATTGCACGTCCGCGACGGCCGGCCGCGACGGCTCCACCGCGAGCACCTCCAGCGGCACGCCCTCCTCGGACTCCTCGTCGTCCTCCTCCTCCGGCCCGTCCGGGATGGCCAGGTACAGGTAGCCCCGGTCGACGAACAGCAGCATCGGCTCGCTGCCATCCTGCGGCACCACGCGCATCGCGCCGTCGTCGGTGGGCATCACCTGGTGGCCCGAGCTCTCCAGCTCGCTCGCCACCGCGGACATCGCCGCGTCGGGCTCCGTGATGCCCAGCACCGCCACCACGCCGTCGAACTCCGGCAGGATGAACAGGCCGAACCCCTCCTCCGGGTCCACGACGCTCGAGCCCTGCGTCAGGCTCTGCAACACGAGCGACACCAGGGGCGCCTCGCGCAGCGCCTCCTCCGCGTCCTCGTGGCCCACCAGTCGCTCGTGGAAGTCCACCAGCGGCTCCACGTTGCCCTGGAGCCGGGGCATCCACAGCACCGTCTGCGCCTGGGCCGGCACCGCGCGCAGGAGCGGACGCGGCACCACGGTGAGCCGCACGCGCCCCACCTCCTGGCCCTCGTGCAGCGCGCGCACGGTGTACGCGCCGGGACGGGCGAAGGCGTGCGAAAGACGGGCGCCCTGCTTCGCGGGAGTGCCGTCACCGACCTCCCAGGAGAGGGCCACCGCGCCCTCCTCCTCGGAGCCCAGCGTCACGGGCACGCCCGCCTCCACCGTGCGGTCCTCGCCCAGGTCCGTGCGCACCGCGCGCCGACAGCCGGGGCCCATCAGGCCCACGGCGGTCAACAGGAGGAACAGCGTGACGGACGGGCGGACGGAGCGCGGGGAGTGCGGCATGAGCCGCTAATAGTCCAGCGCGAGTCCGAACATCCAGCGCCGGCTGGACAAGTTCAGACCCTTCCCTCCGAAATCGTCCACATCCGAGTAGGTGTACTCGGCGAACAGGTAGCTGTGGTTCACCCCCAGCCCCGAGTCGAAGTCGCGAGCGAAGCGCGGCTGCAGCACGTCCAGCAGGAACGACAGGCCGGCCGTCGCGCCCCAGCCCCACTTGCCGCCCTTGCCGGTGACGCCGCCAGCGACCTCGGTGTCGCTGCCCTTCGTCACCCACCACGGCGAGTAGATGAGGCCCAGCTTGCCGTACGGCACCAGCGGGATGCCCCACTCGAAGGCCGCGTAGTCGAACTTGTAGAAGAGGTTGAACGCGAGCGGCACGATCTTGAGCGCCGTGCGCTCCGCCGCCTCTCCACCGCCGTCCGCCAGCTTCGCCGCCGCGTACTTCTCACCGTAGCCCGCCGACACGCCGACGCCCGCGGTGCCGATGCCCTGGTAGAAGTAGCGCTGGAACTCCAGCTCCACCAGCAGGAGCGACGAGTCACCGAAGGTGTCCTTGTAGGGCGTACCGCCCAGGCCCTTCTCCTCATCGATGAGCGGCTTGTAGCCCCCCAGGCGGAAGATGATGCCGCCGGTGCGGGGGGACTCGACCAGATCCGGAGACACCACGCCTGCGTCCTGCGCCCACGCGGGCAGCGCGGCGAACGCCACGGCCACACCCAGGCCCCATGCCCGACTCATGACTGCTTCCTCCTCGACACCGTCCAGAAGCCCAGGGCCGCCACCACGGCGCCCACGGCAAGTCCGCCACCTCCCGCCCCACACCCGCCCGTCTCCGCGCCCTGCGCGCCCCGGTATGCCGCCCAGAAGCCGTTGCTCGCGATGGGAGTCCCCGTCGCCAGCGGCGACGCCTCGCTCTGGTTGCCCGCCTTGTCCAGCGCGAACACCCGCACGCCGTACTCCACGCCGTTCTCCAGGTTGTCCATGCGGAACAGCGTGTTCGACGACGTCTGCTCCTTCGAGCGCACCACGTCACCCGCGGTGGCGCTGCCGCCGTCCGTCCCCGCCACCAGCGACACCACTTCCACCTTCATCTGCGACGAGTCGCTCGGCGCCGTCACGTCCACGCTCAGCGCCGTGTCCAGGCCCGTCACCGTCGGCAGGATGGGCGCCGCGGGCGGCTTGGGGTCCAAGGTCAGGCTGATGGCGGGCGTGCCCACGCTCGTCGCGGTCGCCTCGCACGTCGTCCCGGTGCTGTTGAAGGGCCGCACGGACGCGCACAGCTTGAAGGTCTTGTTCTCCGTCTGGGCCTCGCACGTCTGGCCCGCCTTGGTGAGCGCCTCGCTGACGTTCAGGCTCACCGTGCCCGTCGTCAGCGACGAGGACCGCTCGATTTCCGCCAGCGTCACCTCGGTGGTGCTGGGAATGTCCGAGCACGTGTCCGGCGACAGCCAGATGTAGAGCGTGTCGCACAGATTGGTGGCCTGGCGTTGCCAGGTGACCTGGGTGATCTTGGCGCAGTCGGCCTTGGAGACGACGATTTCGTTGCCCTGGCTGCCCGAGACCGAGAAGGTCACGGTCTGCCCCAGGGCGGTCGACGCGGAGAGCAAAAGCAAGGCGAGTGTGAGGCGCATGGGTAGCCGGACGCTAGCAAGCGGGGGGCCACACTCAATGCCTTCCGACAGGCCCTTTTTCGGACGTTTCGAGCCGCCCGGGCGCGCCAAACAGGCAGGACGGCCCCCGGGGCCGTGCCAATTTGTCAGACGGGACGCTCGACGAGCTTCAGGCCGGCCTCCACCAGGTTGAGGGCGGCGCCCCGGGTGGCGTTGTCCACGGCGGCGAAGAGCGTCACCCACTCGGGGGCCTGGGGGAAGGCGCGCACCCGGCCCACGTGCACCGTGGGGTCCGACGTGACGAGCATGGGCATGGGGTAGATGCGCTCGCCCGGGGCGTCCAGCACCTTCAAGGCCGGGGACGTCTTGAGCGCGGCGCGCACCTGCTCCACCGGGCCCGCCTTCTTGAGCTGCACGTGGAGCGACACGCCGTGGCCGTAGAAGGTGGGCACCTGCACCGCGGTGCCGGCCAACACGGGCGCCTCGCCCCGGGACGCGAACAGGCGCGCGGCCTCCAGCGTCCAGCCCGCCTCCTCCTCCGTCCAAGGCGAGTTCACCATGAAGTTGCCCACCTGCGGCACCAGGTTGAAACCCACGCGGTGGGGGAAGGCATGCGGCTCCGGCTCGCGCCCGGACAACAGGTCCGCGGTCTGCTTCTCCAGCTCCGCCACGCCGCGCACGCCCGCGCCGGACACGCCCATCATCGCCGTCACCTGCGCGCGCACCACGCCGAAGGCCCGACGCAAGGGCTCCACCACGTGCACCGCCGCCGTCGTCACGGCGCCCGGCAGGCACACCACCCGCCCCTTCGTCACCTGCGCCAGCGCCTCCGTGTTGAAGCCCGGCAGCACCAGGGGCACGTTGCCGTCGCTCCGGAAGGCGGAGCTGATGTCCACCACCCACGCGCCAGAGGCCTGCGCCGCGGGCGCCAGCGAGCGCGACACCTCCGCGGGCGTCGCCAGCAGCACCAGCCCCACGCCCCGGAAGACGTCCGGCGCGGCGCGCTCCACCTCGATGGAGTCCTCGCCGTACTCCACCTCCAGCCCCTTCGAACGCTCGGAGCCGAAGGCGCGCACCTGCTCGGCGGGCACGTCACGCGCGTACAACGCGGCCAGCACCTCACGGCCCACCACGCCGGTGGCACCCACCACGGCAATCTTCAAGTCGTCCTTCATGACGCGTCCTCGTGCGTGCGGGCCTCACCCGGGCGCAAGGCGCGTCCCGGACGAGTGCCTCAGTCGTCCTTCAGCCGCGCCGTGGGCACGGGCCCTGGCAGCGGAGGGAACTTCGGATTGCGCTCCGGCTCGGAGGCGCGCACGTAGTGCGGCTCCATGGAGAAGAGCGCGTCCAGCGAGAAGGTCTCCGGCATGCGGGACAGCCGCACCAGCTCCACCGCCGACGGGAAGTCGTGCCCCGACAAGAGCCGCTGGGGCGCCACGCCGTGGGACTCGAGCGCCGCGCGGTAGTCCACCAGCGCGGGCCCCAACGCCACCGCGCGGGGCTCGGCGGCCATGCGCGAGGCCACCTCCTGCGGCGACATGGCCGTCTCCGGCTCCAGCGCCTCCACCGTCCCGCCGCGCCGCACGTAGGCGCCCAGGTACAGGTCATCCTTGCGCGCCACGGCCAGCACGTAGAGCGGCACGTGCTCGGGCCCCTCCATCGCCACCGCCGCCAGCGACGACGCGCCCGCCACCTTGAGGCTCGCCGCGTACGCCAGCGACTTCACCGTGGCCAGGCCGATGCGCAGGCCCGTGAAGGAGCCGGGCCCCAGGCCCACCACCAGCCCCTCCAGCGCCGCGAGCTTCACGTCGTGCCGCGCGAGCAGCTCGCCCACGACGCCGGGGAGCGCCTCGCTCTGCTTGATGGGCGGGCGCACCACCTCGTGCTCCACGACGCGCACGCCGTCCGGCCCGCGCTCCACCAGGGCGAGCGACATCGTCAGCGTGGAGGTGTCCAGCGCGAGGAACATGGGCGCTCCCTACACCGGCGCGGCCCACATTGCTTGGGGAATCTCCGACACGGTGTCATCGGGGCAGCGATACAGCCGCACCCGCACCACGCCCTTGTCCAGCATCCCCAGCTTGGACGCGGCGGCCTTGGACACGTCGATGACGCGGCCATCGACATAGGGGCCCCGGTCATTGATGCGCACCTGCACGGAGCGGCCGTTCTCCATGTTGACCACCTTCATGCAGGAGCCGAAGCGCGCCTTCCTGTGCGCGGCCGTGAGCGCGTTCTGGTTGAAGCGCTCCCCACTCGCGGTGGGCCGGCCATGCAGCCCGGGGCCGTAGAACGACGCCAGCCCCTCGCCCAGGTACGAGCGCGGCATCTGCTCACGCCGCGTCACGCCGGGAGTCGAACCAGAGCGGGTCCGGGTCTCCTCGTCGCGCGAGTCCGGCTTCGCCGCGCGCGAGGCGCACCCCGTGGAGAAACCCAGCGCCAGCAGGAGGAAGACGGTGCTCGCGCGCATGGGGCCTCTAGCGGGTGATGTCGTTGGTGAAGACCAGCAGCATGAGCAGGAAGAGCAGCGCCAGGCCCACCATGTTGGCGGCCTCGCGGACCCGCGTGGGGATGGGACGGCGGCGGATGCCCTCCCACGCCGCGGACAGGAGCGCGAAGCCATCCAGCACGGGGATGGGCAGCAGGTTCATCACGCCCAGGTTGATGGAGATGATGGCCATCAGGTGCAGGAACGAGTCGAGCCCCTGCTCGGCGCTCTTCGCCGCCAGCTGGTACATCATGATGGGGCCGCCCACCGAGGACAGCGGCACGTCGCGCGTGAAGAGCCCCGCGAGAACCTTCACCATCTGCCCGACGATCTTGGGTACCACGACGGCCGCCTGCTTGAACGCGGCGGCGGGCCCCAGGTGCACCGTCACCTCGTCCACCTTCGGCGCGTCCGCGTCCATCAGCGCCCAGCCGCGCGCGCCCAGCGCCAGCCGCGAGGTCTCCTGCCCCATCGCGTCCTCGCTCTTGAGCGGCGCCTGCGTCAGCTTCTCGGTGTGCTCGGCGCCCTTCGCGTCACGCCACGTCAGCGTGAAGGGCTGGTCCTTGAGCTCGGTGAGCTCGTTCTCCATCATCCGCAGCGACTGCACGGGCTTGCCGTTGAACGCGACGACGAGGTCTCCGGGCGCAAGGCCCGCCTTCTGCGCCACGCTGCCGGAGGCCACCGTCGCGACATACGTGTCCGCGGGCTCCGCGCCCACCGCGGCCAGGCCCACGCCCGGCTGCCGGGGCACCGTCACCTCCACCACGTTGGGCACCTGGCCCGTCACCACGCCCGCCGCCACGGTGGACATGCGCCGCACGACGAGCTTCAGCGGCTCACCCTCCGGGTGCCGGCCCAGCTCCTGGTACAGCCGCGCCTCGTCCGGCACGTGCACGCCATTGACGCTCAGCACCCGGTCGAAGGTGCGCAGCCCCGCGGCCTCCGCAGCAGAGCCCGCTCGCACGCCCACCAAGGGCGGCTTGGACACCGGCGCCACGCCGATGAGGCCCCGCTCCACCGTGTCGATGGGCGACGTCTCCGTGCTCTTCTTCGGCGTCACCGTCAGCGTCACCGACTGGCCACCACGGTCCACGACGATGGGGATGGGCCGCTCGAAGCGCCCCACGAAGGTCTCCCGCATGTCGTCGAAGGTGCGAACCGACTCGCCCTCCACCGACAGGACGCGGTCTCCGGGGCGCATGCCGGACAGCTCCGCCGGGCTGCCCGGCTCCACGAAGCCCACCAGGGTGGACGTGGCCTGGTGCGGGCCCAGGAAGACGAAGAAATAGACCAGCACCGGGAAGATGAGGTTGAAGGCCGGCCCCGCCAGGACGATGAGCCCGCGCTTCCAGGGCGGCTGCGCCAGGAAGCCCCGCTTCGCCTCGTCCGGGCTGAGCTCCTCGTGGGGCAGGTCCCCCGCCATCTTCACGTAGCCGCCCAGCGGCAGGATGGCGATCTGATACTCGGTCTCACCCTTGATGAAGCCGATGAGCTTCGGCCCGAAGCCGATGGAGAACTTGAGGACCTTCACCCCGCAGGCCTTCGCCACGAGGAAATGGCCGAGCTCGTGCACTGTCACGAGCACGCCGAGCAGCAGGATGAAGAACCCCAGGTTCTGAAGTGAGGGCATGGCGGCAAGAGTAATCGTGTACCCCCGGACGGACAACGCACATCGGGGGTCGCCAGCCAGCCAGCCGAGCGAAATCTCACGCTTCTACGGCAGGAGCACTCGCACGAACTGCACGTAGACGAACACCAGGGGTGCGTTGAAGAGCAAGGCGTCGATGCGGTCCAACACACCGCCGTGCCCCGGGATGAGGAACCCCGAGTCCTTCACGCCGTACGCCCGCTTGAGCATGGACTCGCACAAGTCGCCCACCGGGCCCAGCAGGCCGCCAGCGATGCCCAGGATGATGCAGTCCCACACGGTGAAGACGGGGAAGAAGAAGCCCCGGGCGATGAACATGCCGCCCACCGAGCCGAGCATGCCGCCGAAGAAGCCCTCCCACGTCTTGTTCGGGCTCACCTCGGGGTAGAGCTTGTGGCGCCCCATGAAGCGGCCGAAGAAGTAGGCGGCGGTGTCGTTGGCCCACGTAATCGTCAGCGCGCAGATGACCCACGCCAGGCCGTGGTCCGGCAAGAGGCGCAGCGCGGACAGCGCGGTGAGGCCCACGGCGCCGTACAGGAAGCCGTTGACCAGGTGGGCCGTGCGCGTGGGGGCCTCGGCGAGCGGGCCCTTGAACAGGTGGAAGATCCACGCGAAGAACGCGAAGACGATGGTGAGCCAGAAGGCCGTCTCACCCGTGCGCGCCGCGTCCCTCAACGGCAGGAAGGGCAGCACCGCCGCGAAGGCCATGCCCACCCACGCGGCCGCGTTCAGCCGCTTCTGCACGATGAGGTAGTACTCGCCCACGCACGCGGCGGCGGCGAGGCCGAGCAGGCCCGCGCTCCACACGCCCCCCAGGAAGAGCAGCACCAGCACCAACGGCAGGAGCGTCAGCGCCGTCACGATGCGGATGACGAGGTTCTTGTTCTTGTCGTTCACGCCTTGGCCCGCTGAGGGGGGTCTTCCCGCTTCACCTGCGCCGTCGTCAACCCGAAGCGCCGCTCACGCTGCTGGTACTGCGACACGCAGCGCAGGAACTCATCGGTGCGGAAGTCCGGCCAGAGCGCGTCCGTGAAGCACAGCTCCGCGTACGCCATCTGCCAGAGCAGGAAGTTGGACACGCGCAGCTCGCCGCTGGTCCGCACCATCAGGTCCAGGGGCGGCAGGCCGTTGGTCCAGAGGAAGGACTCGAAGTCGGCCTCCTCGACGCGGTCCGCCGCCAGCTCCCCCCGGGTGATGGCCTGGGCCATGCGCTGCGCGGCGCGGAGGATCTCCTCCCGGCCGCCGTAGGACAAGGCCAGCGACAGCACCATCCCGGTGTTGTGGCGGGAGTCGGCGATGAGCCGCTCGAGCGGGTCCTTCACGAACCGGGGGAGGCGGTCCACGTCCCCCACCGCGTTGAGTCGGATGCCGTTGTCGAGGATCTCGGCGCGCTCGCGCTCCAGGTAGTCGCGCAGGAGGTCCATCAACCCGGCGACCTCCTCGGCGGGACGGGCCCAGTTCTGCGAGGAGAAGGCGTAGAGGGTCAGGGCCTGGATGCCCAGGCGGCGGGCGGTGCGGGTCACCTCACGCACACTGGCGCTACCCTCGCGGTGCCCCTCCAGTCGGTCCAGACCCCGCGACTCCGCCCACCGACCGTTGCCATCCATGATGATGCCCACGTGGCGCGGCATGGGCCGGGCCTTGACCTGATTTTCGAGGGCGGAAACCACTAGGGGGCGTTCCATTCGAGCCGCGCACCCTACCGGCGACACCGCGCCGCGTCCACGCCAGCGTGGCCCAACCGTCACCCCTGGCCCCTGGTCGGTCGCCCGGCCTGGGTGAGCGGCCTCGGGCCTCGCGCACATGTGGGCACAGGTGCGCGAGCTTGGGTTTGGGCTCAGGGTTCGGGCCAGTTGGGGCGGAGGGCCTCGATGGGGCTTTGACCCCAGGTGGCGTACCGGGCCTCGTCGGCCACGGGGTAAGGCAGCCCGTGGGTGCGAGTGAAGTGATCCACCCAGTGCGGCTGGGAGCCGTCCACATCGGTGAAGCCGTACTCGCGGGCCAGGGCCCAGGAGCTGTGGACGCGGCCGGCCTTGGACGCGACGTTCGGGTCGGCGGCGAGCGCGGCGACGGCGCGGCCCACGTAGGCGGGGCTCTCCGAGGCGATGAAGTCCGGGTCCACCTTCGTGCCATCGCGCCAGTTGGATTCGGTGACGCCGAAGTGCTCGAGCATCTCCTCGGAGCGCAGGAAGCCCGGCGTCACGGCGAGCGCGGTGATGCCCGTGCGGCGCAAGTCGCGGGACATGGCGAAGGCGAGCCGGATGACGGCCATCTTCAGCACGTCGTAGAGGACGTGGCCCCGGTAGGCGAAGTGGTCCCCGTCGGTGATTTCGACGACGAGCCCCGTGTCGCGAGGGAGCATGAGGGGGACGGCGTGGCGACTGGTGATGACGTGCGTAAGCACGGCGCGCTCCAGCATGGTGCGCGCGTCCGGGATGGACTGCTTCCAGAAGGGCTGGCCGAAGTGGGTGAGCCTGTCGCAGCCCCAGATGTCGTTGACCAGGATGTCCAGGCGCCCCTGCTCCTTCTGGATGCACTCGCACAGCGAGACGACCTCCTCCTCCACGGTGTGGTCGCAGCGCACGGGGATGCCGTGGCCGCCGAGTGAGGAGACCTGCTCGGCGGTCTCCTCGAGGGTCTCCGGGCGGGAGTCTCCCGAGGCGGGACGGCCCCGGACGCTGCGGCCGGTGCAGTAGACGGTCGCGCCGGCTTCCCCGAGTCGGGTGGCGATTCCGCGCCCCGCGCCTCGGGTGGCGCCGGCGACCAGGGCGATGCGGCCTTCGAGTGGCTTCTTCATGGGGTGTCTCCTCACGACCGACCGGGGCGGTCGGCGATGGGGGCCACCGTACGGGGGGCAATATGACAACCTCTGTCATGTTGGTTCCGTACCGTTCACGGCGGAGGTCTTCGAGATGCGCGCCGACCGACTCGTCAGCCTGATGATGTTGTTGCAGAGCCGCCCGAAGCGGACCGCGGGCGAGCTGGCGCGTGAGCTCCAGGTCTCCGCGCGGACCATCCATCGAGACCTCGACGCCCTGTCTGCTTCAGGCGTGCCGGTGTACGCGACGCGAGGCTCGGAGGGCGGCGTGGCGCTGCTCGAGGGATGGAAGACGCAGCTGACGGGCCTGACGCGCGCGGAGCTGCACGCGCTGGCGGCGATGAGCGCGACGCCGGGGGGATTGGGGGACCTCGGGCTGAGCGCGCCCCTGCGCAGTGGGCTGGTGAAGCTGGCGGCGGCGCTGCCCGCGTTGCAGCAACCGGCGCTGGAGTACGCGCGGCAGCGGCTGCACGTGGACGCATCGGGTTGGTTCGCGGAGCGCGAGTCAGTGCCCTACCTGGAAGCGCTGCGGGAGGCGGCGTGGGAGAACCGGCGGGTGTCCCTGATGTACCGGGACTTCGATGGCAAGCGCGGGCGGAGGCAGGTGGAGCCCTACGCGCTCGTGCTGAAAGCGGACCGTTGGTACCTGGTCGCGGGGACGGAGGCTGGCACGCGCGTGTACCGGGGCTCGCGCATCGACGGCGTGAAGGTGCGGGCGGAGACCTTCGAGCGCCCCGCACGGTTCGACCTGCCCGCGTTCTGGAAGGAGTGGTGCGCGCGCTTCGCGCAGAAGCGGGCCCAGTACGAGGTGACACTGCGATTGACGCCGGAGGCCGAGGCCGCGCTGCGGCGGATGCGCCCGCCCACGGACGGGGCCCGATTCGACACAGGCAATCCTGCACACGGCCCAAAGACAGTCACCGTCGACTTCGAGCGCGAGTCCATCGCAATGGACCAACTCTGTACGGTAGGTCGGGGCTTCGAGGTCATCGAACCGCAGGCACTCCGATTGCGGTTCATTGCCCTGGCGAAGGCGGTCCTGGAAACCCATCACGGCGAGGGTTGACGTCTGGGAGTCATGTGAGCCTCTCGTGGACATGAGCAATCATCGAGTCCGGGGGCTCTTCAACGATCTCTGTCGCAGGGTCCTCGCGTGTGCCCTCACGGGAGGCCCCCATGCACCACACGCGAACACCACCTCCGTTTCCGCAGGGCCTCCCGACCTCACTCGAGGAGAGACATCGACTTCAACAGCTCCGTGTGGGAGGCGATGGACTCGGCCAGCGGCGGCAGGCCCACTCCGGCGCGGCGCGCATCCACGCCGGCGGAATCCTCGAGAGCCTTTGGCACCACGACGCCATCCACCACGGTCAGTTTGGTGCCATACCGCTGCGGCTTGCCCTGATTCAACAGGACACTGTCCGTCAGGCTCGCGAGCCTCGACGCCGAGTCCTGCTGCCCTCGTGCCACGGCCTGCTCCATCAACGTGATCACCCGCGCCTGGAACGCGACATCGTGGTCCGAGCTCGACGCCAGCACCCACGCCGCGTTCGAGGCGCGCGGCCCCACCAGCGCAGCATCCGGCCAACCCGTGCGAGCGACAACCTCCGCGAGCCAGGCGGTGTTGCGCACGTCGACCTCCGCCAGCTTCTTCCTCGCGGTCTCGCCCCGGAGCCTGGACTCGAAGACGACCTGACGAACCTTGGCGTTCTCCATCGCGCGAGCGAGCAACTCGTCGCGCAATACGGGGTCCGTCGCCCGCAGGGCCTTCGCCTCGGCCTCGGCGACGCGCTGTTCGATGACGGCATAGCCCGGCAGCCTCCGAACGCGCGCCAATCGAGGGTCTTCGCGGAACCGGCTGACCTCATCGAACCCCAGGTCCGCCGCGCGCCCCAGCCACAGCAGGGCCTCCGTGTCCTCCTGCAGCACTGCCGCCGAGCAGGCCGCGTCATACGCCCTGAACCGGTCGCGGCTCCCTCGCTCCCAGGCGCGTCGGAACAGAGGCAGCGCGGACGCATGCTCTCCTTGCCAGGAGAGGAAGCCCGCCTCCGACGCCTCCTTCCGCGCCGCGGCGGCAGCCCCTTCCGGCGTCGCCGTGGACACACTTCCCGCCGAGCGAGCACACGCCACGACAGACAGCGCCGCGCACAGGATGACGAGACGTCTCATGGGGCCTCCAGGAGAGGAAGAGCGCTTCGCGTCCCGAGGCATCTTCGCGGCGCGAGGCGGGCCAAAGAGTACCCGACGACAGGCCTCCTCCGATGCGTCTACCCATCACAAACATGTCAAGAAGCTTCGCCCGCACGGACGATAACCGGGTGAAGAGAGGCAGCGTGGCGCACAGGACGCTGCTGTCCATCCCAGACATCCGATGGCCACTCGGCCTCGCATCTGGCGCGTCGACCCGCCGCACGGCATCGAATAGAATCGGGTCGAGGCCACGCCAGGGCCTTGAAGCGGGGTGAGCCTACTCCGCCTCGAAGTTGTACTTGATGACCTTGGTCTCCCCTGCCCCCACCTCCACGGTGACCTGCTGTGTCTTGTGGAGGTCGGGGTTGTGCAGCTTGATGCGGTGCTTTCCCGCCGGGACTTCCTTGGGAGCGAACGGCGTCGGTCCCAATTCCTGGTCATTCAACGTGACGACGGCATAGGGCCGGATGCGGAACTCCAGCGTCCCCTTGCCCACGCGCGCCGGGGGCTTCGCACGGGCAGAGGGCTTCGCCTCCGGCTTCGCTTCGAACACGGGAATCTGCGAGGGCTTCTGCGCCGTGGGGCTCGCGGCCCCCTGACGCGCCGACGCGTCCTGTGCCGCCGGCACGGGCACAACGGGAGCCCGCGCGGCGCTCGCCCCTCCCGCCTGCTCCACCCCCGAAGGCTTCGCCTCCGCCCCACTCCCCTTCACGACCTCCACCGGGTTTTCCACGGGCGCGACAGAGGGCTGTGCGACCGGAGCCTGCGCCGCCGACGGCGGAGTCTCCACCGGGGCAGCGACCTCGGGTGACTTCGCGACCGGGGCCACGCCCTCGCGCACCGGCTCGCGCTTCGCCGTGACAGGCAGCGGCGGCGGGTTCACGAACTTCGGAGACTCCTCGCGCGTGGCCAGCACCAGGCCGCCACCAACCACGAGCACCACGGCCGCCGCCATGACTCCGAGCAACCACCCACGCCCCTGTCCCATCGGCGCGGAGACCTGCACGCCCGTGGAGATGTGGTCCTCATCCGAGGCCCCCGCGTCCGTCCGCACGCGGTCATTCGCATCCCGCTCGACCTCGGCCCCCTGGGCCACCTCCGCGGCACCCGCGAGCGACGCGGCCTTCCACCCGTCATCCGCTCCACGAACCTGCCCCGCCACCCCCGCCTGCGCCGGCAGCGCATGCCGCGCGCTCACCCGCTTGCGAGCCCCTTCCTTCTCACGCGCCTCCGCCGAGACAGGCCGGACCTGCGGCACCTCGCCCCCCATCACCCCACGCACCGACAGCGGCATGGGCGTCGTCGGTGACGTCGAATCCACCGTCACCGGCAGCGGCGTGGTCTTCACCGGCCGCTCCTCCACGGGGGCGGACATCGAGCGGGGAGCGCTCGCGGGCTTCGGGGGCGTCATGCCCACCGGCGCCACCACTCCCGCCGCGGGCGTGCCCCCCGCCTCCGCCATCACCTTCGCCACGAACTGCGAGAGCTGGTACGCCCCCACCGGCTCGCTCGACGAGCGAAGATAGCGCTCCAGGTCCGCCTCGAGCGCGCGGCAGTCCGGGTAGCGCGCGTCGCGGTCCTTCATCAACGCCAGCTCGAGAATCCTCCGCAGCGGCTCGGGCACATCGGGCCTGCGCGCCTCCACCGGCACGAAGGGCTCGAACAGGATGGCCTGCATCGTGCTGGCCTCGGTGGTGGCCTCGAACGGGCGCTTGCCCGTGAGCAGCTCGTACAGCACCACCCCCAGCGCATACACATCCACGCGGCGGTCCAGGGGACTGGCGCGCAGCTGCTCCGGCGGCATGTACGCCACCTTCCCCTTCACCACGCCCGTCTGCGTGCGGTGCCCCTGCCCCGCCACCTTCGCCACGCCGAAGTCCACCACCTTCACCGCGCCCTGCCGCGACACCAGGATGTTGTCCGGGCTCACGTCGCGGTGGATGAGCCCCAGGGGCTCGCCCGTCACCGCGTCACTGAACTCGTGCGCGAACGCCAGGCCCTCCGCCGCCTGCGCCACCAGCTTCGCGCAGACCACCGGCGGCAACGGCTGCTCCAGCGCGCGCTTCACCAACCGCCGCAGCGTGGGCCCGTCGATGAACTCCATCGCCAGGAAGTAGCTGCCGTCCGCCTCGCCGAAGTCGAAGATCTGCACGATGTTCGGGTGCTCGAGCTGCGCGGCCAGCCGCGCCTCGCCCAGGAACATCTCCACGAACGCCGGGTCCTCCGCCAGATGCGGCAGGATGCGCTTCAGGACGAGCGTCTTCTCGAACCCCATGGGGCCAGCGGCCTTCGCGAGGAAGACCTCCGCCATGCCCCCCGAGGCAAGCTTCCGGACGAGTTGATACTTCCCGACTTGCATTGGGCTGAAGGTTCTCCCAGGTTTTCCTGGAAAAGTGAAATCCCTCCGCGAGTGTTCTGCCCTGGACCCTGCAACCAAGCGTCAACGAGTTTGCCCTGGCGCGACCGGCTCCGTAGGATCCACGCCACGCATGCCCCCGAAGCTCATCGGTCCCTACCGCGTCCTGGAGACGCTCGGCAGCGGCGGGGCTGGCACCGTGTACCGGGCCCTGGACCGCCGCAGCAACGACGAAGTCGCCCTGAAGCTGCTCTCGGCCGGCCCGACGCTGGACGAGCGCGCGGCACGACGGCTCGCGCGCGAATTCGAGACGCTGGCGGACCTGTCCCACCCCAACGTGGTGAAGGTCTTCGAGGCGGGGGTCCACCAGGGCTGGCCCTACCTGGCCATGGAGCTCATCGAGGGGCTCACGCTGCGCCACTACCTGGACATCCGCGGGGACGACCTCCTGTCGCCCAGCAGCTCCAGCGCGCCCCGGAGCCTCTTGTCGGTGCGGCGCACGGCGGACGACGACTTCGGAGTGGGCAGCGACTCGGACCTGGACATGCCGGGGGACTCGCGCTCGGGGCACGAGGGCCTGTTCAGCATGGACGCCTTCAACGAGGAGCCCCCGAGCGAGGATTTGCGCAGCTATGGCGCGGAGGACAACCAGGACGCGCTGGACTCGGACGACTCGCTGGAGGGGTTCGATGTTCCCGCACCCGCGCCCCGCAAGCCCGCGGACGACAGCCGGGCGCCCCGCGAGGAGGACCTCAACCGGCCCGAGCGCATGGGGCGGCTGAAGGACACCATGCTCCAGCTGTGCGAGGCGCTGGCCTACATCCATGGGCACGGGCTGGTGCACCGCGACCTGAAGCCCTCCAACGTGATGGTGGACGAGGACCGGCAGGTGCGGCTGATGGACTTCGGCCTGGCGAAGTTCCTCGCGGACGACGTGGCGATCACGGAAGCCGGCAAGATGGTGGGCACGTACCGCTACATGGCGCCGGAGCAGATTCTGGGAGAGCCGCTGGATGGACGCTCGGACCTGTACAGCCTGGGCGTCATCCTCTATGAGCTGCTGAGCGGGCGGCCCCCCTTCGACGCGAAGACGCCGCACGAGTTGTGGCGGCAGGTGTTGGAGACGGAGCCTCCGCCCGTATTGGCGTTGAACCTTCATGGGGACCCGCAGTTCGCGCGGGTGGCCCACCGCCTCATCCGCAAGGAGCCGGACGACCGGTTCCAGACGGCCGAGGAAGTCTACGAGGCACTTTCCGAGTGAGCTCCTCCCAGCTTCACACCTTCACGGTGGCCGCCGACAAGGCGGGCCAGCGAGTGGACCTGTTCGTGGGCGAGGCGCTGAGCCTGTCGCGCGCCCGCCTCAAGCGGCTCTTCGAGTCCGGCGCGGTGAAGGTGAATGGCCGCGCGGCGAAGAAGGGCCTGACGTTGGTGGAGGGCCAGTCGGTGGCCGTCGTCCTCGAGGAGGAGACACGCGAGGCGGTGCCGGACCAGGACTTCCCGCTCACGGTGTTGCACGAGGACGCGGAGCTGGTGTTCGTGGACAAGCCCGCGGGCCGGCCCTCGCATCCGCTGCAGTCGGGGGAGACGGGCACGGTGGCCAACGCGCTCGTGGCGCGCTACCCCGAGTGCGCGCAGGCGTCGGTGGACCCGCGCGAGGGTGGGCTGTGCCATCGGCTGGACGTGGAGACGTCGGGCGTGGTGGTGGCGGCGCGCACGCGCGCGGCCTGGAACACGGTGCGCGAGGCGTTCGGTGAGCGCGCGGTGGACAAGCGCTATCTGGCGTTGGTGACGGGGCCGCTGGTGGACGAGGGCGACATCGAGCTGCCGCTGCGCCACCACCCGCGCCATCCGGACCGGGTGGAGCCGGCGCCACACGGAGCGGAGGACGCGCGCGAGGCGGTGTCGCGCTTCCGGGTGCTGTCGCGTGTGGGGGAGCACAGCGTGGTGGAGGTGCGAATCCTCACCGGCGTGTTGCATCAGGTGCGCGCGCATCTGGCGGGCATCGGCGCGCCCATCGTCGGGGACACGCTGTACGGCGGGCGCGAGGCGCCGGAGCTGGGTCGCTTCTTCCTGCACGCGCGGGCGCTGGGGCTGTCGCATCCGGTGACGAAGAAGCCCCTGCATGTCACCAGTCCCCTGCCCCCGGAGCTGCGCGCGGAGCTGGAGCGGCTGGGATTGCCGCTGCCGCGCGGTGAGCAGGGCGACGCGAGCTGACGGCGACGCTGACCATGTCGTCGGCGGCCTCTGTCGCGGACGCGCAAGGCTTTTGGCGGTCCACCGCTCCCGCAGCCAGGCCTTCCCGCATGAGTACGGGCGCGTCGAAGTCCACGCTCAGCGCTTCAGGTCCTTGAGCATCGCTCGAGCCACGTTCGCGGCACCGCCCGTCGGCTCCAGCACCAGATACCTCTTGAGTGCTTCCTCGGAGGCAACCTTGTGGCCCAGAGAGAAATTGGCCATTCCCAGCGACAGCCAGGCGCGGGCATTGCGGTCGTTCGCACGGACAACCTCCTGCAGCAGCATCGCCCCCTCGCGCAGTGCTGGTAGGGACTCGAAGCTGTTCACCAGCAGGCGCCCCAATTCCGCTTTCGCCTCGAGCGAATCCGGGCGCAGGGCCAACGCCTTTCTGTAGGCGGCAATGGCTTCTGTCAGGTCACTCCCCTCATCCGCCAGTCGCCCCGCCTTCATGAGTGCGGCGAACGCCGATTCGGAGGACGCGGGCATGGGCTCCGTCGTCACTCTCGGCGCACGTGCGAGTTTTTGGTGCGCCAGCGGAGTCGTGGGTTTCTTCTTCGTCGCAACCGGTGGCGCTTGTTCCACATCCCCTGAAAGCAACCTCTCGTCGACCGCCAAGGGCTCGGGGCGAGTCGCTTCAGGCGACGGCGATGGCACGGATGACCCAAGCGGCGGGCCGAAGGTCGCGCCTCCCGAGAGCGAGAAGTCCGTCGAGTCCGAATCCACCAAGGGGCTCGCGGAATCGATGACGGGAGCCGCGGGAGGAGGTGGAGAACTTGGGACGACCACCTCATCGACAGGCGGCGCCGCGACTTCCTTGGGCACACGCGAACTCCAGGTCACGACGGCCATGCCAGCCGCCAACAGGAACCCGGCTCCAATACCCATTCCGAAGCTGCGTCGAGAGGATGCCCACTTCCGGGTGGACTGTCCCGTCTCGGCGGGCACGTCGTGCGTCGTCACGGACGTGCCTGTCTCCGCAGCACGCGCCAGTTCCTCTCGGAACAGGGTGGGCACTCGCGGCTCACGCCCCTCCTCACGAAGCTCCATGGTGAACAGGGTCTGGACGAGCCACGCCACAGACATCGGAGAGAAGCGCGGAGTCATCCCATAGAGGAAACCCGAGAGCGCCTCCGCGAAGGCGTGCGCCGACTCGAAGCGGGCCTCTCGCTTCACCGCCAGAGCCTTCAGGAGGATCTCCTCGAGCTCCACCGGTAGCTCCGGACGAAGAGCGCGCGGCGGCGGAAAGCGCCCTTCCTGGAGTTGGTGCATCACGACATAGGCCGGCCCCTGCAAGGGCAGCCTGCCGCACAGCATCTGATAGAGCACGACCCCCGCCGCCCAGACATCCGTTCGGGCATCGACCTCTTCGCCACGCGCCTGCTCCGGCGAGAAGAAGAGATACTTTCCCTTCACCACGCCGGGCTCGGTACTGAATCCTCGCAGCTCGCGCGCCTTCGCGATGCCGAAGTCGACAATCTTGACCTGTCCCTCATAGCTGACCAGGACGTTCTCCGGGGAAATGTCCCGGTGCACGATGCCCAGAGGGACTCCTCCGCCATCCACCCGCGTATGGGCATAGTGGAGACCTCGACAGACCTCCATGGCGATGAAGACCGCCTGAGCGACCGGCACTGCGGTCAGCCCGTGCTGGAGCGCTCGTTTGACGATGCGATGGAGGGGCGGCCCATCCACCAACTCCATCGCCAGAAAATGCTCGCCCTCCGTCCGACCGAACTCGAAGACCTGGGCGATGTTGCCGTGGGACAGCGAAGCCGCGATTCGCGCCTCACTGATGAACATCTGGATGAATCGCTCGTCCTGCGCGTACTCAGGCAGCACCTTCTTGATGAGCACGGGCTTGGTCACCCCCGCCTCGCCCACCAGACGCGCACACCACGCCTCGGCCATCCCCCCTTTGCCCAGTCTCGTCACCAACGAATAGCGCCCAAAGGGCTTGGACGTCGCGGAATCCATGGGCGCGCAATGTAAACCCGCGGCCTGCCGGCCCAGCTCCATGTCGACATCGAATGCCTGATGCCTTGCGTTTGCCCCGGCTTGATGACGGCCCCATGCAGCACAGACGTAATTCAGCACACACTCGCCTGTGTGTTTGTCATCAATCGACTCCGCCCCGAGGGCCCTTCCCTACTCGCCCATCACCTTGACGATGACGCGCTTGCGCCGCTGTCCGTCGAACTCCGCGTAGAAGACCTGCTGCCAGGGCCCCAGGTCCAGTTTGCCTTCGGTGACAGGGATGATGACCTGGTGGTGGACGAGCATCGACTTGAGGTGCGCGTCTCCGTTGTCCTCGCCTGTCCCATGGTGGCGATAATCCGGACCGAATGGCGCGAGCTTCTGGAGCCACTCCCAGATGTCCTCGTGCAGTCCGGACTCGTCATCGTTGACGAAGACTCCCGCCGTGATGTGCATGGCGGAGACCAGCACCATCCCCTCCTGGATGCCGCTCTTGCGCACCAGCGAGGCCACCGTGTCCGTCAGGCGCACCAGCTCCCGGCGCTGCTTCGTCTCGAACCACAGGTACTCGGTCAGGGTCTTCATGGGCCGCACGATAGCTGAGCAGGCACCGCCCCCGCTGCGGGGATGCGCCCGACCCGCAGCGAAAAGACATCCATCCCGCAACATCTCCTTCCTCGCATCGAAAGACAGAACACCTTGCGAACGAGCCGGCGACTCATCACACTCTCGATGAATCACCCAGAGCACGTGCACGGGCGTCTCCCAAGGAGCGCACCGTCCGACGCGCGCGGAGCGCTCGGCATCGATACTTGTCGAAGTACGCGGAGCAGGACGCCAACGACAACGGCGTCCTGCTCGCGGCCCGCTGACACGCCGTCACAGGCTCAGAGACAGCCGAAGACCAACGTATCGGGCTGACAGACGCAGAAGCCAGGCATCCCGGTGTTGGAGTTGAAGCAAGTCACTTCGAAGTAGGGCGTGGGACACCCCGACCCCTCGTAGTCCTGACACTCCGGGAACAACTCCGACGACGTCGTCGCCTCTGTTTCAGGCGCCTGGACTTCCATTTCGAGCCCACCACAGCCCACGGACATTCCCAGCACCAGCAGACCGCCCAACATGAGGCTCGGCTTCATTCGTCATCTCCAGGATTCGGGTTGAATCACACACACGACGATTCACACTCAGCTCTCGGGGCTCGATGGCGGAACACACTGGTTCGTGACCGCGGAGTACGCCGTCGTGAAGCCCCAGCTCGTCCAGCGGCCACAGCCACAACCGGTGTACCCCACCATGGAGGTCTGTGCCGCCGATGAATAGAAGATGACGCCCTCGCGACTGCTCGTGCAATTGGGAATCAGCGCCTCACGTGACGTGAGCGCCTCCGTCCCGTCCTCCTCCTCCGCGGGGCCACCACACCCCGTCAGCATCAACCCCACGGCAAGCAACGCACCGCCAAACAACGCTCCCGCTTGCATTCGAACCTCCAGTCACCCGCAATCCCGAGCCAGGTCGGCCAGCCAGACAACGGCCCGCCCAGGGACTCACCGGGACGGGCCGCCGTCGACTCACACGGACACGCACTTCCTCACGCTTCGGGCGGACTGACCGGCGGGATGCATGCATTCGTGGACCGGGAGTACGCCGTGGTCGTGCCCCAGCTCGTCCAGGAGCCACAACCACACCCCCTGAACCCCACGATGCGATTGCTCGTCGCGGAGGGGTAATAGACAGTCCCCGCCGACGTCGTGCTGCAGTCGGGGACCAGGCCCTCACGCGACGCGGCCTCGTGCTCCCCGAGGTCCTCCTCCAGGGGACCACCACAACCAGCCAGCATCAATCCCACCGCAACCAACGCACCGCTGATGAACCTTCCAGCCTGCATTCGTGCCTCCAGGGACGGCTCTTCGGGTTGTACTGCCCCGTCAGCCTAACACACCCAGAGTACGACTCGTCCACGCGGGCCCGCGGAGCCAGACACTCCGCGAGCCCACGGCCTGCGTCAGTAGGCGTAGTAGACGGGCGGCGTCGTGCTGGTGAAGTAGTTGTAGTACGTGGCCACGTAGTTGCTGCCGCTGCCCGTCTCACCCGGGAGCGGGCCCGTCTTCGTCCCGTAGACCACCAGCGTGGCGCCGGCGTCCGTCTTGTCCAGGTTGCACACGGGGACGTTGCCCGCGCCGAAGTTCACGACGATGGTGTCGTCGCGCACCTTCCCGAGCGTGGCCACGTCGATGTGATTGACGCGGCACTGCGTGTTGGCGCTGCCGCTCGGAGAGCCCTTCGTCGAGTACGCCGTCGCCAGGCCCACGCCCGTCCCCAGCACGGCGATGTGCGGCGGGTTGTAGGAGCGACCCAGCTCCACGCTGCCCGCCGCGTGGGGACACGTGCCCGAGGCGGCGCGCGTCAAGGTGATGGCATAGCGCGGCGGAAGCTCCCCGGGAATCACCGCCGAGGAGATGGTGAAGCTACACCCTCCGAAGGAGCTGGTGGTCAGCGCGTCCTCACGCGCCCCCAACGTCTCCTCGGGCGAGGACTGCTCGGGAACACCACAGGCGGACAGGGACACGGCGGCGCAAGCCCAGACAAGCTTCTTGAAGGCAGTCATGTTGTGAGTCTCTCCGGGAAAGGGAGGGCCGCGACTCTATGCCCTTCCCGCAACCCCTCACAACATCGGCCGCTGTAACCCGCTCCGACACACCCTCGTCAAGAATGACCAACCCCACGCAAATCGCAACGCTCGGTGTCTCGATGGACCACGTGTCCGCTGTCCTCGAAAACATCCGCAAAGACAGACACCCCGCACGACAGCACGCGTCAAACCCGGGCCGACCCAACCATGGTGTCGTTTGAGCCTCTACCAAAACCGGCTCGACCCCGCCTTGAACCACGCCACGCCTCCGCCCAACCCGTCAGGCCCCACGCCGCGGCCCCTCCCCTCCACATCCTCCGCGAAACGTCCCGCACACGGAGTCCACGACCCCCTTGACCCGCGGGCCGGTTTCACGGTACTGATCTTGATATTGATACTGATTATCAAAATCAACTGTGCCTGACAGTATCGGGCCGGACACGGAGGACACGACGTGGCGCGTGACTTGGGACCAAGGGGCAAGATGTGCCGGCGACTGGGGATTCCTCTTTCGCGAATCACCGCGAAGGATCCGGACAAGGACCCGGTGCTGCGCAGGCCCTACCCGCCCGGCCAGCACGGCGCCACGGCGCGGGTGAGCAACAGCGACTTCTCGCGCCGCCTGCGTGAGAAGCAGAAGCTGAAGCTGTACTACGGCCTCTTGGAGAAGCAGTGCCGGCGCGCGTTCATGGAGGCCCGCCGCTCCCCCGGCAACACGGGCACGGTGCTCCTGCAGCTGCTGGAGAGCCGCCTGGACTCGCTCATCCTGCGCGCGGGGCTGGCCACCAGCATCCGCCAGGCGCGCCAGTTCGTGCGCCACGGCTACTTCCAGGTCAACGGCGCCGCGACGGACATCCCCAGCTTCCGCGTCAAGCCGGGCAGCGAGGTGAAGTACCACCCCGCGCACCTGAAGCTGACCATCGTCCGGGAGTCGTTCGAGCGCATGAAGGGCCGCAACGTGCCGCCCTACGTGCAGGTGCTCGGCGACGGCGAGGGCATGCGCTACGTGCGCCTGCCCGAGCGCGAGGAGATTCCCGTCGACGTGAACGAGCCGTTCATCGTCGAGTTCTACGCGCAGCGCAGCTAGCCCGCTGCATCCCCGTGCGGAGGGCGGGCCCCGAGGGCCTTCCCTCCGCGCGTGCGTTTCAGCCCAGGAGCGCGGCGCGCAGCTCCTCCATGGAGCGGAACAGGTGGTCCGGCGAGTGTCGGGCCAGCGCCTCCGGCAGCGTGTAGCCCCACGCCACCGCCGCCGCGGGGATGCCCGCCTCCCGGGCCGCGTCCAGGTCTCGAATCTCATCCCCCACGGAGATGACCTCGCGGGCAGGGACCTTCACGCGCTTCACCATGCGGCGGAACTTCGCGGCCTTCCCGAAGAGCGCGGCGCCACAGTCGAAGTGCGCCACGGCCCTGGCGCACTCCCCCAGCACCGCGCGCACGGAGGCCTCGCTGTCGGAGCTGATGACGGCCACCGTGACGCCCGCGGCCCGCAGGTCCGCGAGCAGCTCCGGCACCCCGGGGAACAGGGGCGTCGACGCCGCGGCCGCCAATTTCTCCCGGCGCATGTGGTTGACGATGGAGGGCAGCCGCCACATGGGCACCTTCGCCTTCGCCAGGATTTCGTGGCCGGACAGCCCCCGGAGCGCCTCCAGCTCCTCGGGCGTCAAGCGCTTGAACCCGAAGCGGTCGGCCACGTCGTTCAAGATGGAGCGGAACCATGGCAGCGAGTCCGCCAGGGTGCCGTCGAAGTCGAAGATGACCAGTCGAAAGGGCGTCATGCGGGGAGCTCCGTCGGCGGGCGGGGGTCCTCCGGGGAGCGACGCGAAGTCATAGCAGAACCGCTCAGGTCGAGGGCCTCAGGCTCCGGGCAATCCGGGCCACGTGTTCGCGGATGAAACGCAGGGCCTCGTCGTCCTCGGACGTGACGCGCCAGAACAGCTCCAGGGGCGAGCCCTCCACCGCGAAGGGCGGCTTCACCATCCTCAGCGCCGGACGCAGCGCCACCACCTGCCGCGCCACCATCCCCGGCACCGTGGCCACGAGCGCGCTCCCCTCCACCAGGTCCCCCACCCCGTGGAACGAGGGAATCGACACGCGGACCTTGCGCTGGATCCCCAGCGCGTCCTCCACCACGCCGCGCAAGTCGCCGTTGTACGAGACGATGATGTGCTCGTGCTCCAGGTAGCGCTCCAGCGTGAGGCGCTTGCCGGGCCGCGCGTGACGCGGGTCGTAGAGGCAGAAGAAGCCCTCGTGGAAGAGCGTCTGCCTGCGGATGTTGGGCGGCAGCTCGTCCGCCACCGTCAACGCCACGTCCACGGCGGACGTGCTCATGAGCGCCCCCACGTTCCGGAACTGCGCGGGCAGCATCACCAGCCGCATCCTCGGCGCCTCGCGCGCGAGGACCTCCAGCAGCCGGGGCAACAGCCACGCCTCGCTCGCGTCGGAGAGCCCCAGGCGCACGGTGCGCTCGCTCGTGCGCGGGTCGAACGCCGCGGGGGCCAGCGCCGCCTCCACCAACGCCTCGAGATGGGGCCTCGCCGTGGAGAGCAGCCGCCGCCCCCTCGCGCTCAACGCCAGCCCCCGCCCGCTGCGCACGAACAGGGGGGCTCCCACGGCCTGGGTCAGCCGCCGGAGCGCCGCGCTCACCGCCGGCTGGGTGAGGTACAGCCGAGCGGCCGCCGCCGTGACACTGCCCGCCTCCGCCACCACGACGAAGACTCGGAGGAGGTTCAGGTCGAGCGACTTCTCATAGAGCGCGTTCATGTGAGGAATCCATCCTATTGATTGGATTCAAGAATGGCGATGCCTCACCTTTCCCGCGTCACACCGAACCAGGAGACACGCATGGCAACGACGCACACGGTGAAGCTGGGGAGCACGGGACCGGAGGTCTTCCCGCTCGGACTGGGCTGCATGGGCATGTCCGGGATGTACGGGGCAACGGACGACGCGGAGAGCCTCCGCACGATTCACACCGCCCTGGAGCGCGGCGTGACGCTGCTCGACACCGGGGACTTCTACGGCATGGGGCACAACGAGCTGCTCGTGGGCCGCGCCATCGCCGGACGCCGCGACAAGGTGCGGCTGTCCGTCAAGTTCGGCGCGCTGCGCGGACCGGATGGGAGCTGGGGCGGCATCGACCTGCGCCCCGCGGCCGTGAAGAACTTCGCCGCCTATTCGCTCAAGCGATTGGGCGTGGACGTCATCGACATCTACCGGCCCGCCCGCCTGGACCCGAACGTCCCCATCGAGGAGACCATCGGCGCCATCGCCGGGCTGGTGAAGGCCGGCTACGTGCGCCACATCGCCCTGTCGGAGGTCGGCGCGGAGACGGTGCGTCGCGCCCAGCGCGTGCATCCCATCGTCGACGTGCAGCTGGAATACTCCCTCGCGAGCCGGGGCCCGGAGACGAACCTCTTCCCCGCGCTCCGGGAGATGGGGGTCGGCGCCACGCTCTACGGCGTCCTCTCGCGCGGCCTGCTCACGGGCAGCAAGCCCGCTGGCGCGGGGGACTTCCGCGCGCACCTGCCCCGCTTCAGCGGCGAGCACCGCGCGACGAACGAGGCCTCGGTGCAGGCGCTGCACCGCTTCGCCCAGGAGCGGGACCTGTCGCCCGCACAGCTCGCCATCGCCTGGGTGCTCGCGCGTCAGCCCGGCTTCGTCCCCATCATCGGCGCCCGCCGCGTCGCCCAGCTCGAGGACGCGCTCGCCGCCCTGGCACGTCCGCTGTCCCGCGAGGACGTCTCCGCCCTCGAGTCTCTGGTGGCTTTCACCGGCGAGCGGTATGGGGCCGAGCAGATGCACATGCTCGACAGCGAGCGCCCCTGACCTGGAGCGTCTTACGAGTCCGGAAACGTCAGACAGAGCCGGTAGAGTGGCTCTTGCAATGAGAGCCATCATCCACGTGGACATGGACGCTTTCTATGCGTCCGTGGAGCAGCGGGACAACCCGGCCCTGAAGGGCAAACCGCTCATCGTGGGCGGCCATGCGCAGCGGGGCGTCGTCGTCGCCGCATCCTACGAAGTCAGACCCTTCGGCGTGCGCAGCGCGATGCCCATGGCCCGCGCGATGAAGGCCGCGCCGCACGCCATCGTGGTGAAGCCACGCTTCCCCGCCTACGCGGAGGCCAGCGAGCACGTCTTCTCCATCTTCGAGCGCTACACGCCGCTCATCGAGCCGTTGTCACTGGACGAGGCCTTCCTGGACGTCACCGCCTCGGTGGGCCTGTTCGGCGCGCCCTCGGACATCGCGCGGCGCATCCGCAAGGACATCGCGGACGAGCTCCAGCTGCCCTCCTCCGCGGGCATCGCCACGGTGAAGTTCGTGGCGAAGATTGCCTCGGACCTGGCCAAGCCCAATGGACAACGCGAGGTGCGCGCCGAGGAGACGGTGGCCTTCCTCGCGGGGCTGCCGGTGTCGCGGCTGTGGGGCGTGGGGCCCAAGACGGAGGAGGCGCTCCAGCGCGCGGGGCTGAAGACCATCGGCGACGTGTCGACGAAGGACGTGGCGTGGCTCGAGCAGCGGCTGGGCACCAGCGGCCGACACCTGTGGGAGCTGGCCCAGGGCATCGACGCGCGCGACGTCGTGCCGGACCGCGCCGCCAAGAGCGTGGGCGCCGAGGACACCTTCGAGGAGGACCTGGTGGGCGTGGACGCCTTGAAGCCTCACATCCACGCGCAGGCCCTGCGGGTGGCGCGGCGGCTCAGGCGCGCGGGCGTGCAGGGGCGCGTGGTGCAGCTCAAGCTGAAGCTCTCCGACTTCACCCTGCTCACCCGCCGCACCACGCTGCGCGAGGTGACGGATGATGGACAGACGCTCTACCGCGCGGCGCTGGAGCTGTTGGAGCGCGCGCACGAGGGCAAGCCCATCCGCCTCACCGGGGTGAGCGTGCAGCTCGACGAAGCCCCACCGCAGCTCGGCCTGTTCCCGGCCGCCCCGCCCCGCACGGCCAAGCTCAACGCCGCGCTGGACCGCATCGCCGACCGCTTCGGCAGCAAGGCCATCACGACGGCGGACATCGCCGGCAGCGACGCCCCGAGCGACGACGCGCACCGCTCCGAGCGCCCCGTCGACAAGACGCCGCCCAAGCGCTGAGGCCCTGGCCCTCAGTCCGCCGCGGGCACCATGTCCGGAGGAGGCGGCTGCCGCGCGGCCTCGTCCCGCGACATCACCAGCACGCCCACCAGCGCGAGCCCGCCGCCCACGAGCTGCACCCAGTCCGGCGTCTCGCCCAACAGCGGCACCGCCCACAGCGTGGACAGCACGGGCTCCCCCAGCGAGGCCACCGCCACGAAGGGCGCGGACAGGTGGCGCACCGAAGCGTTGAGCAGCGAGTGGCCGATGAGCTGCGGCACCAGCGCCAGCCCCAACAGCACCCACCACGTGCGCGACGAGAAGCCCGTCAGCGGCGAGTCGACGAAGCCGTGCGCCAGCAGCAGCGCCACCGCCGCCACCGCGTAGACGACGCCCACGTAGGTGCCCAGCGACATGGACTCGCGCACGCGGCGGCCCACGACGAAGTACACCGCCGCCATGATGGCCCCGGCCACGGCGAGCAAGTCCCCCCACAGCGCCGTGCCGCCGGCCGCGAAGTCCCGCGCGCCGATGAGCACGCTGCCCGACAGGCACAGCACCAGCGCCGCCACGCCCCGCGAGCCCACGCGCTCCGACAAGGCGAGCCACGCGAACAGCGTCACCCACACCGGCTGCGTGGTGACGAGCGCCACGGAGCTGGCCACGGTGGTGTACTGGAGCGACGCAATCCACGTCGCGAAGTGCAGCGCCAGCGCGAGCCCCGACACCAGGAGCCAGCCCCACGTGCGCCAGGAGAAGGAGGCCAGCTCCGAGCGCCCTCGCACCCACGCGAGCGCCAGCAGCGGCGCCGCGGCGAAGGTGAGGCGCCACGCGGAGATGGCCAGCGACGGGGCCTCGGCGAAGCGGATGAGCGGCGCGGCCCAGGACACGGCCACGACGCCCAGCACCAGCCCGCCGTAGACGCGCGCACGGGACTCGTCCGCGCGCGGCGCCTGCGTGCTCACGCCTCGCCGGCGCCCGAGCCGGAAGAACCCGCCGAGGCGGCCCCTTCACCGGAGGAACGACGACGACGACGACGGCGGCGGCGCTTGCGCTGACCACCGGGCTCCGAGCCACCCTCTCCATCCGAGGACTCGGCGCGCGGCTGCGGCACCTCGCCGGCCTTCCACGCCTCCAGTTGCTCACGCCCCTCGCTGGTGGCCTCCACCGACATCTCGAACACGGTGAGCGCCTCGCCGAACAGCGGGTGCCGACGGAAGGCCGCGCTCTTGCGACGGCGCTCCCCCGACAGCGTGCGCTGGGCGAGCAGCAGCATGCGGCAGCGCTCGGCGATGCGGCGCGGCAGCCGGGCCGACTGCACGAAGCCCGCGAGCAGCTCCTCCACCACCTGCGACACCGACGGACGGCCCCCGTCCTGCGGCTCGGCCGGAGGCGCAGAGTGGCTGATGGGCACCAGCAGCGCCGCCAGCAGGATGGCGTCGTCGAGCGGCTCGCCCGCGGCCACCCGGCGGTCCAACGCCTGGGCGAAGGCGTAGAAGGTCTTCTCGCCCTCCTTGCCGTGCTGCTTGAGGTACGCGTTGACGGGCGGCAGGAGCAGCTTCAGCGCGTCGAGCGCGTCGAGCAGCTTGAGCGCGGGCGCGGACACCCCACCGCGGATGAGGCGGAAGGTCTCCTCCAACAGGCGCGCGGGCGCGCAGCGCGGCAGGTCCTCCACCGCGCCCTCCATGGCCGCGTACGTGCGCGACTCGATGTCCAGGTCCAGCTTCGCGGCGAAGCGCACGGCGCGGAGGATGCGCACCGGGTCCTCGCGCATGCGCACCTCGGGGTCGCCGATGGTGCGGATGAAGCGCTCGTCCAGGTCACGCCGGCCGCGGACGTAGTCGATGACCCGTCCCTCGCTCACGTCGTAGAACAGGCCGTTGATGGTGAAGTCGCGGCGGCGCGCGTCCTGCTGCGCGGTGCCGAAGACGTTGTCGTGGGTGATGAGCAGGTCATCCCCCTCGCCGCTCTCCCCGTCCTCCGGCGCGGCCGGCGCGGCGGCCTCCAGCTCCGTGGGGTTCGCGCGGAAGGTGGAGACCTCGATGATCTTCCCCCCCTTGAAGTAGACGTGCGCCAGCCGGAAGCGACGGCCGATGAGCCGGCAGTTGCGGAAGATGGCGCGCACCTCGTTCGGGTGCGCGCTGGTGGCCACGTCGAAGTCCTTGGGCTTGCGGCCCAGGAGCAGGTCGCGCACGCAGCCGCCCACCAGGTACGCCTGGTGCCCGTGCTGATGCAGCCGCAGCACCACCTTGAGCGCGTCCGGGTCCAGCTCGTCCGGGTCGATCTCCGCCGGCTCGCCGGTGGAGCGCACGTGGGGCGCGTGCAGCTCGCGCTCGTAGGGGGTCGGCTCGGGCTCGGGCTCGAGCACGGTGGGCACCTGCTCCACCTCTTCGTCGGCGGCGGCCTCGGCCGCGTCCTGCGCCTCCGCGGCCGCGAGCACCTCCGCGGCGGCGCCCAGCACCGGGTCGTCGAAGCCCGCGTCGAGCGCGTCCGCCTCGTCGTCGTCATCCTCGTCGTCGTCCGCCTCGTCTTCCGACGGGGGCTCCGGCGCTCGGGCGGTGGGGGCCGACTGGGCCAGCAGGGGGGATGGGGACTCGACCTCGGAAGGGGCGGAAGCAGTGGCCTCGTTCTCGGGGGCAGTCGCCTGTTCCGAGGGGGCCGCCGTCAGCTCCAGATTGGAAGACATGTAGAAAACCTCTTGGTCGCCGCGCCTGGAGCCCACCGCCGCCTCGAAGGAGGCAACCTCGCGCGCGTCAAAATCGGGCGCAGGTGGCGGGGGACCGCCGGCAGGCGGCGTCTCAGTCAAAACTCGCGTCATCGCCTTGGACACCCCGCACGGGGCGCTTCAGGGGCAGCCGTCTATAGCGCATCCGCCCCGGGAGGGAGTAGCGCCCTTTCAGCGAGCCCACCGGGCAGGTGGAGCGACAGTGCCCCACCCTCCGCTCGTCCGGCGAGAAGGGGCTCATCCGCGCATTCGAAGCAGCGTCGAAGGACATCCGGTTCCAGTTCGCTCCAGGCCGTTAATAGGGTCCGCCACGAGTATCGACCTGGGCGCCGGACACCGGCCCCTGGCCCGAGGCCCGCCTGCGGACTCTGCCTGGGTATCAACACTGGTACGGACCGAAACGTTCTGGAAACGTCCCAAGCACCGTGCGCCCGCCCCCCTGGACAAGGGGCTGGCGAGCGACCCTGCCCGCCCTACCCACCAGGTGAGGGCCGGGTGCGCCCCTTGTGGTTGCGAGGCAGCGCGTGGTGGATGAGGGACACGTAGTCCACCGCCTGCACTGGCGGTGGGGGCGGCGGGGTGCCCAGCGCGGCCAGCCGCTTGCTGAAGGCGGACAGGATGTCCGGCATCGGACGCATGGCGGCCAACAGCTTGTTGGGCCCTTCCAGCGCCTGGGACAGCGCCACCGCCGCCTGCTGCAGCGGCAGGCCCCGGCGCAAGAGGTCCTGGAAGGAGTTGGAGAGGGTGATGATGTTGTGGCCGGCCGTCTGCACCATCTCCACGGCGATCTTGAGCACCTGGGGCGCAGACAGGTGGCCGTCGGCCAGCAGCACCAGCGCCGCCTGGAAGTAGTTGAAGATGGGCACCACGCGCGGCCCGTAGGGCGTGAAGTGCGCGGGCGGCGTCAGCTTGTCCAGGTGGATGAAGATGCGCCGCACCGGGTCCGCCACCGGAATCTGCTTCCACGCCGCGCGCACCCGCTCCGCGTCGTCCGGGTACACCCCGCCCGCCTCCAGCACCTGCGACAGCACCCGCTCGTCCACGCGCCCGGCGATGAGGTCCGCGAAGAGCGAGTAGATGAACGCGTCCGCCTCCGCGTCGTCCCCGAAGAGGACCTCCTCCGCCTCCGCGGGCGCCTTCACCCGGCTCTCCAGGATGGCCGGCAGCTTGTAGCCCACCTGCCCGCGCAGGGCCCGGAAGCGGCCGCGCAAGAGGTTGCCCACGTTGTCCTTGAGGACGAACTCGTCCCAGCGCACGCCGTCCAGCTTGAGCTTCTCCTCCAGCACCGCGCGCATCTGCTTGGGGCTGCCGGAGACGATGCACAGCCGCGAATCGCCGCTCTCCGACAGCTCGCGGATGAGCGCGCTCGCCCCCGGGACGGCGACCTTCTCGTGCGCCTTCTGGAACGCGGTGCGCAGCAAGTCCCGGAGCGAGTCGAAGTCGGTCTGGAGGTACGTCTTGTCCAGGTCCCAGCGGTAGATGCGCCGCGGAGGCCGCGGATCGATACGGTCCGGCAGACTCACTTCTGGAGGCCTTCCCGGATGGCGTTGCCCAGGTTGTTGGCCACCACCTTGGCGGCCACCTTGCCCGCGTTGGCGATGGCGTGCGCCTTGGAGCGCCCGTGCGCCTTGATGAAGATGCGGTCGAACCCGAGGATGGGCGCGCCCCCGTACTGGTTCCAGTCGGTGATGTCCTTGATGCGCTGGATGCCGCTGGACAGCATGGCCAGGCCCGCGCGCCAGCGCAGGCTCTCCTTGTAGGCGTACTGGGCCAGCTCCACCACCGTCTCGTGCACGCCCTCCAGCATCTTCAGGCACACGTTGCCCACGAAGCCGTCCGTGACGATGACGTCCGCGGTGCCCTTGGGGATGTCGATGCCCTCCACGTTGCCGATGAAGTGGATGTCCTTCATCTCCGACAGCCGCGCGTGCGCCTCCACCACCCGGGGCGGGCCCTTCTGGGGCTCCACGCCGTTGGAGAGCAGCGCCACCTTGGGCCGCTCGTTGCGGGAGATGATGCGCGCGTAGTTCGAGCCCATCACCGCGAACGTCACCAGGTCATCCGCGGTGGCCTCCACCGTGGCGCCCACGTCGAGGATGAGGGAGAACGGGTCCTCCTTCGCGCCGCGCACCGAGCGCGTGGGGTACACGGTGGCGAGCGCCGCCCGGCGCACCCCGGGGATGAGCTGGAAGTGCCGCGCGCACGCGAGCACACCCGCGCCCGTGTTGCCCGCGGACACCAGCGCCTGCGCCTCGCCCTCGGCCACGAGCCTGGCGGCCACGGCCACCGAGGCGTTGGGCTTGCGCGCCAGGGCCTCGCCGGGCTTCTCGTCCATGCCCACGAAGTCGGAGGCATGCTGGACGGAGATGCGCTCGCCGTTGTGCTTCGTCTCCGCGAGCGCGTTGTCGATGAGGGTGCGGTCCCCCACCAGCAACGCATGGATGTGGGGGGAGTCCAGGGAGAGCTGCGCGGCGCCGCGCACCACCTCCGCGGGCCCATGGTCCGTCCCCATCACGTCGAAGGCAATCGTCACGGGCTGCGGCTGCTTGACCACCATGGCCTCCATCTTACGACCTTTGTTGGGCCCTCGCGCCTGCCATTCTTGCCTGCCCCACCAACGAGGCCGCCACCAGCGCCCCCACGACGAGCATTCCCGCCGCCGTGCCGTACGGCGCCCCAGGCCCCAGACGGGTGAAGAGCCACCCGCCCAGCGCCGGGCCCACGATTCTCCCCAGCGAGCCCGCCGCCTGGAAGCCCCCCAGGGCCGCGCCCAGCCGGTCCGCCGGCGCATGGAGGGAGACCAGCGCGGACAGGCACGGGTTCGTCAGGGCCGAGCCGACCGCCAACAGGCCCATGACGGGGAACAGCCACCCATACGTGGGGGCAAGCGGCAGGAGCGCCAGCCCCATCGCCGTCACCGCGAAGCCCGCCAGGGCCACCTGCGCCTCGCGCCCGGAGCCGCCGCCCTCCTTGCCCACCAGCCGGCGCACCACCCCACCCTGCACCAGCGCGCTGAGGATGCCCACCACGGCGAAGAGCCAGCCGGCGCGAAGGCTGGCCTCCTTCAGCACCGCCGCGTCGGTGCGCACCGCGTGCAGGAACAGGCCGCCCTCCTCCAGCGCCACCGGCCCCGAGGAGAGGAAGCGCGTCAGCAGGTAGACGGAGAAGGTGCCCTCCATCTGGGCGAAGGCCGTGGTGAACAGCAGCATCAGCACCAGGCACTTCGCCACCACGGGCAGCCGCAGCGCCTGGGCGACGCCCTTGAGCGTGCGCGCGTGGCCCTCCGGTCCGCCCGGCGCGCGCGACTCCGGCAGGAACAGGTACGTGCAGACCAGGTTGACGGCCACCAGCCCCGCGGCGAACAGGCCGATGGCCAGGTTGCCGCCCCACGCGCCCAGGAAGCCCCCGAGCGCGGGCCCCAGCACGAAGCCCAGCCCGAAGGCCGCGCCGATGACGCCCATGCCCCGCGCCCGCTCCTCCGGTTTGGTGATGTCCGCCACCACCGCCTGCGCCGTGGCGATGTTGCCGCCGGAGATGCCGTCGATGACGCGCGCCAGGAACAACAGCGGCAGCGAGTGCGCCACGGCGAACAGCAGGTAGCCCACCAGCGAGCCCACCTGGCTGGCCAGGAGCACGGGCCTGCGGCCGTACTTGTCCGACAGCCGCCCGAGCACCGGCGCCGCGATGAGCTGCATCAACGAGAAAACGGAGATGAGCAGGCCCACCGTGAAGGGCGACGCCCCGAACTTCACTCCGTACACGCCCAGCTGCGGAATCAGGATGCCGAACCCGATGAGGTCCAGCGACACGATTCCGAAGACGACGCGCAGTGACGCCGTCCGGCTCACCCGTAGCTCCCTTTGCCTGAAATGAAAAACCGCCGGAGCGCGGAAGATAGCGCTCCGGCGGTCGAAAAGGCGCTCCGTGCGAGCCCCCCGCGACGATTCGACGCGGGGATTCCCGCTACAGGGCCTCCGCCGACTGGACGCTGCGGTTCGCCGAGTCCCGGTCGATGCAGCCCTTGGTCAGCGTGTACTGGTAGGTGCCCAGCTCGTCGCGCCAGTACTCACCCTCGTACGGCCAATAGAGCTGGTCGTCCGCCACCGCCACGGAGAAGCGGTACTTCTTGACGATGGCCGTGCGGCCGCCCGCCTTGAGCTGCTCCTCCAGGAACTCCTTCTCCTTCGTGGTGGTCTCGAACTTGATGCGCAGGCCATTGGCGAGCAGCTGCTTGAGCGCCACGAGCTCCGTCTCCAGCTTGCCCTTGGCCATGATGCCGGCCTTGGAGGTGAGGCTCAGGCGCTGCACCTTGAGCTCCTCGAGCAGTTGCTTGGACAGCTCGGAGTACTTGAAGGTGTCGCCGCGGCTGGCGAAGGCGTCCATCTCCCCCTCGAGCTCGAGGATGGAGTCGTTCGTCTTGCGCAGGTCCTGGTCCGTCAGGGCCAGGCGGAGGATGCGCTCCAGGATGAGGTCGGTGTCGTTCTTCTCCAGCCCCTCCTTGTTCTTCTTCTGCACGTCGGAGAGCACCGAGTAGTAGGCCGAGGCCTCCATGTCCTTCTTCACCAGGCCCTCGAGCTGGTCATGCACCGGCAGGTACGTGCGCTCGAAGTCCTGGAGGATGATGTTCGACTCGCGGTAGCGGCAGTTCTCGTAATAGATGACCGCCTTGAGGATGAGCGCCTCCGGGAAGTACTCCTCGCGGAAGAAGGGCGACGACAGGGTGATGAGGTTGCCCAGCGCCTGCTCGTACTGGCCCACGCGGTAGTTGGCCCAGCTCGACTCGAAGAGCGACTCCAGCCACTGCGTGTTCCCGCGCTCCACCTTGCCCAGGTAGAACAGCGCGTAGCGGTTCTGCTGCATGCCGTAGTGCGTGCGCGCCAGCTGCATGAACGCCAGCTCACGCAGGGACTTGTCCGCCTTGGCCTGGTCCGCGGACTTGCCGGCCATCGGGCGGGTGAGGCGCACCACTTCCTTCATCGCCTCCACCGACGCGAGCATCTCCCCGTTGCCGCGCTTGGACGCCGCGTCCTTCTGACGGCTGCCGTTGCGGAACGACGCGATGCCGTCCAGGTACCGCGCGCGGGGGTAGAACACGTCCGTCTTCGGGATGAGCAGCGTCAGCCGCTTCACCTCGTTGAAGCTCTTGTCCGCGTCCGCCGTCTGGCCCACCTGGTCCAGCGCGCGGCCGCGCACGAAGTGGTAGCGCGCCAGCAGGTACCGGAACTCGTTGCGGTACTTCTCCGGGAACTCCTGGTTCGCGTGCCGGGCGATCTCATCGAGGATGACCGTCTCGTTCTTCGTCTTGCGGCTGATGAAGAACAGCCACTCCAGGCTCGTCTTGAAGAACTTGGTCGAGGGTCCCAGCGAGAGGATCTTCGAGAACTCGCCGAGCGACGAGTGGTACATGCCCATGCGGTAGAGCGACTTGGCCAGCACGTAGCGCGCCTCGGTGTGCAGACCCGCCAGCTTCGGGTCCGCCAGCAGCTCGTGGGCCGCCATGGAGGCCTTCTCGTACTCGTCGTTCTTGAAGAGGCTGACCGCCACGTCCAGGCGCTGACGGTCCGCCGTCTTGCCCGACACGTCCACCGCGTCGAACGACATGGTGGGCGCCGGAGTCTTGGGGGCCTCCTGCTGCGTCAGGTCCAGCCCGAAGCCGCCGGAGCTGTCCTGCGCCGGAGGGGCCGCGGGCGTGGGCGCCGGAGGCGTCGCGGGCGTGGAGGTGGTCGCGGCGGGCGTCGCCGCCGGAGCCGTGACGGCCGAGGGAGCGGCCTCCACGGGCGCGGGCGAGGCGAGCGACTCGTCCTCGTCCGGCGTGTCGTCCACCGCGGGAGCGGCCTTGCCGCGCCCGTTCTTCTTCTTGCCCTTGGCGGACTTGGAGCCCTTGGCGGACTTGGACGCCTTGGATGACCTGGAAGAGCTCGCGCCCTTCTTCTTCTTGGACTTGGACTGACCGCCCAGGTCCAGGCCCTCGAAGCTCTGGGCGTAGGAGGGAGCCGTCCACGCGAGCGCGAGCCCGAGGACGGCAAGACGGATGAGCCTGAAGGAACGCATCATGACTCGGGGTTGGACGAGGGGAAGAAGAAGGACACACCCAGCTCGAACATCAGCTGGTTGCGCAGGTAGCTGTCGGAGGTGCGGCTCTTCTCCACGTAGATGAGGTCGCGCACCTCGGTGCGCAGCGACACCCAGCGGTTGAAGAAGAAGCGCAGGCCCACGCCCACGTTGCCGCCGGGCGTCAGGTAGTTCTTCGCCAGCAGGGCCGTGGTGTCATCCAGGTCCGGTCCCCGGTACTGGACGACGGACGCGCCGACGATGCCGTAGAGGTCGAAGTGGACGAACTTCTCGGCGAGCAGCGACAGCTTGCCGTAGATGGGCGCCCACTGGACGTCCACGCCGCCCAAGAGCTTGAGCTGCCCGGGCGCCTGACCGTCCAGGTCGTTCATGGTCGGCGACGCGCAGCCGCGCGTGGAGCCATCCGTGCCGTCGGAGAAGGTGCAGATCTGCGCCGCGCCCGCCACCGACGTCACCGCGTAGCCCAGCCGCAGGCTGACGCCGAGCGTCTCCATGGGGTGGTAGGTGAGCGTGCCGCCGAAGATGTACTTGGTGAAGAAGGCGTCGCGCAGCGACAGCGTCGCGGACGGGCTGAACTCGAAGCGGCCCTTCTTCAGGAACACGTGACCGGACACCGGACGCACCCGCTCACGCAGCGGGCCCAGGCGGTCCTTGTCCACTTCCGACACGTCGCCGGCCTCCTCCTCCTCGGAGGCCTGCGCGTGCGCGAGCACCGGCGCCATCAGACACAACGCGAGCAGCCAACGGAAGACAGGCTTCATTCCGCGTCCCTCCCCGTCGAACGGAAGGGCAGGAACAGCGAGATGCCGGCGTTGAGGGTCATGACGTTCTGCACGGCGCCCTTGGCGCTACCCAGGGGCTGATCCACGTAGGAGGTGTTGATGAGCGCCACGTTCACGGCGATCCAGTCCTGGGCGACGAAGCGCATGCCCAGGCCCAGGTCGGCGGCCGGGTTGAGCCCGCGGCCTGGCAGGGACGAGGTCTCCGTGTTCACCACGCCCGCACCCGCCAGCAGGTAGCCGTCGAAGTGGAGGATGGAGTTGAGGAACGCCACCTTGCCGTACAGCGGGCTCCACTCCACGTCGCCCATGGCGGACCACTGGGGCACCGAGTTGTAGATCTTGCTGTTGAAGGTGCGCTTGGCGGTGCGCACGTCGTCGGACGGAACCACCTGCATCAGCGAGCCACGCGCCGAGATGGCCAGCGTGTCCGCCAGGTAGTACGCGCCTCGCACCGACACGCCCACCTTCGAATAGAACGGATCGTTGACGGAGATGCTGATGAGCGGCGTCAGCTCGAAGCGGCCCTTCTTCCGATACACCTTGCGCTGGACGCTCTTCACCCGATCCTCCTGGGTGATGTCCGTCAGCGGCATCAAGGCCTCGGGAGGCGGAGCCTCCTCCTCGACGGGGCGCGTGGCCGTGCTCGCGGGCGCGGCCTCCTCCGCCGGCGGTGGCGTGGTGGACTCTTCCGACTTGGGCTGGGTCTCTTCCGTGAGGTCGAGTCCCATGCCCTCCTGGCTCTGCGCGGATGCCAGACCAGGCACCAGGCACAGCGCGAGCAGCAAACTGTGGCGATTCAAACCGGGGGCTCCGTGGGGGAGGGGGGGAAAGACTCCACCGGGGGGTTCAGCGCGACTCTTTCTGCTTCGCCATCCTATCGGTCGTATTCCCGAGCGGCAACCGCCCTATTGATGCCTGTCTGCCCTGTATCTCTCCGGTATTCCTGCACAATTCCAGAGCGGACAGTGCGACTCTAGGGTCGTTGGCACCGGGAGGTGCTGTGCTACCCTGGGGAGCGCTGAGCGTGGCCCCTCCACGCCCCTCCCCCCTTTTGAAGAGGTCTCATGAAGATGTCCGTCCGAGCCGCGTTCCTCGCGACCACCGTGTTCGTCCTGGCGGGATGCAAGGTCAGCAGCGAAATCGGCAAGCCCTGCACCCTGGTGCGCAAGGCGGCCACGCCTCAGGAGGAGACCGACTATCCGACGGGCGCGGTGCCGGTGTTGGAGAGCGAGGTGGCGGACCGCCAGGACTTCATCTCCTTCGGCTCCGTGGAGTGCGAGGACCTCATCTGCGTGCGGGATCAGGAGTACCCGCGAGCCCGCACCGCGGAAGGTGAGGTGGACCTGACGGCCCCCGCGCGCGGCTACTGCAGCAAGCCCTGCATCGACGGCGCGAGCACCAGCGCGTGTGAGGTGAAGGACACCACGGACGTGGAGCCCAACCTGCCCAAGCGCATGACGTGCCGCTCGTTGCTGCTGGACCAGGAGACGCTGGAGGCGCTGCGCTCCGCGGACGAGAACTTCTATCGGAACACCTTCGGCGAGAACAACTCGCCGTTCTTCTGCGCAGGGAGCCTGGGCACCTCGCAGGGTGGGTGACACTTTCCGGCGCGGGGGATAGACCTTTTCCCCGCGCTGGTTCGTAAAGGCAGGGCCCGCGTCCTCACGCCCTGGAGCCCTGCCTCATGAATCGAACGGTCCTCTTCCTCTCCCTGGCTGGAGTCCTGGCCCTCACCGCGCTGGTGTTGGGCCTGCCCCAGGTGAGCCTGCCGAAGACGCAGCCCGTCGTGGTGGTGGACCCGCCTCCCAGCAAGCCCCCGCCCCTCCAGGGCGCGCCCGGCTCGCTGACCATGACGAGCCGCCTGTCGCACCCGTACGTCCCCGCGGGCAGCTCGGAGCTGTTCGCCACGGTGGACCTGATGGGCGCGGAGGTGCCGGGGGCCAAGCGCAGCCCGGTGAATCTGGCGCTGGTCATCGACCGCTCGGGCTCCATGAGCGGCTACAAGCTGGCGCAGGCGAAGCAGGCCGCGCGGCACCTCATCGGGCTGATGCGCGAGGAGGACCGGCTGGCCATCGTCCACTACGGCTCGGACGTGAAGAGCCTGCCGGCGGCGCTCGCCACGCCCGCGCAGCGCGAGCGGATGCTCCAGTACGTGGACGGCATCTGGGATGACGGCGGCACCAACATCGCCGCGGGCCTGTCCGCGGGCCGCTTCCAGCTGTCCACCGCGCAGTCGTCCTTCCGCGTCAACCGCCTCATCCTGATGAGCGACGGCCAGCCCACCGAGGGAATCACCGACGACGAGGGCCTGAAGCGCCAGGTGCAGGAGCTGCGCGCGTCCGGAATCACGGTGAGCTCCATCGGCGTGGGCACCGACTTCAACGAGGACCTGATGCAGGCGTTCGCCGAGTACGGCGCGGGCGCGTACGGCTTCCTCGAGGACGCAAGCCAGCTGGCCGCGCTCTTCCAGAAGGATTTGCAGCAGGCCTCCACGACGGTGGCGCGCGGCGTGACGCTCACCTTCACGCTGCCGTCCGGCACGTCGCTGGGCGAGGTGATGGGCTACAACGCGCGGCAGTCCGGCAACCAGGTGACGGTGTCGCTGCCGGACTTCTCCGCCGGCCAGCTGGAGCGCGTCGTCGTCAGGCTGGTGACGATGGGCCAGGCGGTGGGCAGCACCGTGCGCGTGACGGACGTGTCACTGAGCTACTCGGACCTCATCCGCCAGGCGCCGGTGGAGAGCAACGCCGCGCTGTCCGCGGTGGTGACGGACCGGCAGGAGGAGGTCCTCGCGCGCCAGGACAAGGACGCCACGGTGTACGCGGTGCGGGCGCGCAGCGCGGCGAACCTCCAGAAGGCCGCCGAGGCCCTGCGTGACGGCCGCCGCGAGGAGGCCAAGGGCTACATCCAGCAGAACCAGGTGATGCTCCAGGAGGCCGGCACGGTGGCCAGCCCCGCCGCGGTGGCCGCGGACCTGGCCGAGCAGCAGGCCACGCTGGACGAGTACAGCAGCGCCGGCAGCGAGGAGGAGCTCCGCTCGGCGGTGAAGAAGTCCAAGGTGAAGGCCCTGCGCGGCTTCGGCAAGGTCGGCTCCACGTACTGAAGGGCGCGGCTGTGCGCTCTCCCACTCCCCGGGCGTGGGGACGTCTTTCCAGGTTGACCGTCCCCCGCCCCCCGCCTATCTCCGCCCTCCTCCAGGCTTCGGCCGGAGAGCGCATGGAGGCGTGGACCGAATGGCGAGCGGCAACACCCCCTGGGTCGGGGTCATCATGGGCGGCAAGAGCGACCTCGAGTACCTGCAGCCGGGCATCGATGTCTTGAAGGAGCTGGGCATCCCCCACGAGGTGCGCGTGGTCTCCGCGCACCGCACGCCGGACTGGATGATGGAGTACGCGTCCACGGCCGAGTCGCGCGGACTGTCGCTCATCATCGCGGCCGCGGGAGGCGCGGCCCACCTGCCGGGCATGGTGTCCGCCAAGACGCTGCTGCCGGTCATCGGCGTGCCCATGCCCACCACGCTGCTCAACGGCATCGACGCGCTGCTCTCCATCGTGCAGATGCCCAAGGGCGTGCCGGTGGGGACGCAGGCCATCGGCAAGCCGGGCGCCGCCAACGCCGCGCTGCACGCCGCGTCCATCCTGGCGCTGAAGTATCCGGAGCTGCGCGAGCGACTGGCCGCGTGGCGCAAGGCGCGCACCGACGAGGTGCTCGCGCACCGGGAGCTGTCATGAGCCCGCGCGTGGTGCTCCCCGGCGGGACGATTGGCATCCTCGGCGGAGGGCAGCTCGGGCGGATGATGGCGCTGGCCGCGCGCACGCTCGGCTTCCAGGTGCAGGCGTTGGACCCGGACCCGACGTGCCCCTCGCGCTCCGTGGTGGACCGCTGCCTCACCGCGTCCTTCGCGGACATCGTCGCCGCGGAGGAGCTCGCCAAGAGCTGCGACACGGTGACGCTCGAAATCGAGAAGGTGCCGCTCGCCACGCTGGAGGCGGTGGCGCGCCACGCGCCCATGCGCCCGGGCGCGTCCGTGCTGAACATCATCCAGCACCGGGGCCGGCAGAAGGGCTGGCTCGCCAAGGGCGGCTTCCCCGTGGGGCCGTGGCGCGAGGCGCACTCCGCCGACGAGCTGGCGCAGGCCATCCAGGCGCTGGGCGGACGGTGCTTCGTGAAGTCCAGCGAGGGCGGCTACGACGGGCGCGGGCAGGTGGAGGTGAAGTCCGCGAGCGAGGCCGCTTCCGCGTGGCGCGAGCTGGGTGAGCGCTCCGTCGTCGTCGAGGCCGCGTTGGATCTGGAGTCGGAGCTGTCCGTGCTGGTGGCGCGCAGCCCCAAGGGAGAGCTCGCGGTGTACCCGCCGGCCTTCAACCACCACGAGGAGCGCATCCTCGCGTGGTCGCTATTGCCGGGCCCCCTGCCGGAGAAGGTCGCCGCGCGGGCCACGGAGCTGGCGCGCGCCATCACCGACGCGCTGCAGGTGGAGGGCCTGTTGGTGCTGGAGCTGTTCCTGCTGCGCGACGGCACGGTGCTCGTCAACGAGCTGGCGCCGCGTCCGCACAACAGCTTCCACTCCACGGAGGTCGCCTGCCTCACCTCGCAGTTCGAGCAGGCCGTGCGCGCGGCGTGCAACCTGCCCCTGGGCTCGGTGGAGGTCGTGCGTCCGGCGGCCATCGTCAACCTGCTGGGCGACTTGTGGCTGCGCGAGGGTGGGCCGCGCTTCGAGGACGCGCTGGCGCTGCCCGGCGTGCGGCTGCACCTGTATGGCAAGCGCGAGGCGCGCAAGGGACGCAAGATGGGGCACCTGTCCGCGGTGGGCACCACGCCCGAGGACGCCCTCGCGCGGGTGAAGGCCGCGGCCGCCGTCCTCGGGGTGTGACGCGATGAAGACGAACGCCGCCCGGCTGCTCGACTCGCTGGGCGTGAAGTACTCGCTGCGCGACTACGAGGTCGACCCGGAGGACCTCTCCGCGGAGTCGGTGGCCGCCAAGGTGGGCATGCCCGCGGAGCAGGTCTTCAAGACGCTCGTCGCGCGCGGAGACCGCACCGGCGTGTTGATGGCGGTGGTGCCCGGCAACGCGGAGCTGGACCTGAAGGCGCTGGCCCGGCTGAGCGGAGACCGCAAGGTGGACACGGTGCCGCTCAAGGAGCTGCAGCCGCTCACCGGCTACGTGCGCGGCGGCTGTACGGCCATCGGCGGCAAGAAGGACTACCCGGTCTTCGTCGACGAGACGCTGGAGCTGTTCGACGAGGTGGCCGTCTCCGCGGGCGTGCGCGGCACGCAGCTCGTGCTGGCCCCGGCCGACTACCTGCGCGTGACGAAGGGCAAGGTCGGCTCCATCTCCCGCGACAAGGCCTGAGCGCGGGCCTTGGTTCAGGTCAGCGAGCCCTGCGCCGGCATGAAGAGCACCTTGCCGGACGTCATGTCCGCGGAGGCGATCTTCACCGCCTCGCCGGCGGACTCGAGCGGCAGCCGCGCGCGCACGGGCGTCTCCAGCTCCCGGCCCACCAGCGCCGGTACGCCCATCAGCGCCTTGAGCTGCTCGCGGCCGAAGCCCCGGCGCGCCCACTCCGACAGCGCGAAGCCGTCCACCGTCTTGCGCCCGAAGATGACGTCGCCCGGGTCGAAGCGGCACTCCTGCTCCGACAGCGCGCCATACACCGTGACGTGCCCGCCCTCGGGCAGCGCGCTCAACAGCTGCCCCGTCAGGCGCCCCGCCACCGCGTCGAAGGCGAGCGTCACCTTGAGCTCGTGACACATGAGCCGCAGCCGCTCCTGGAACTCGGGCTCGTCGCTGCTCAGCACGTGCTCGGCGCCCAGGCCGCGCAACAGCTCCACCTGCTCCTTGCGCCGCACCACGTGCACCATGGCCACGTTCCGACGACGGGCCAGCGAGCCCAGCATCCGCCCCACGCTGCTCGCGGCGCCCGTCTGCGCCAGCGCCACGTGGCCCCCCTCTTTCGCGCGGTCCATCAGCACCCACGCGGTGAAGGGGTTGACGAAGAGGCTGGCGCCCTGCTCCACGGAGATGTGCGCGCGAAGCGGGATGCACTGCTGCAGCGGCACCACCGCGTACTCGGCCCACAGGCCGTCACCGCCCACCGGGGCCACGCACGCCACGCGGCGCCCCACGAGCAGCTGTCCCGCGAGGCTCCCCGCGGACACCACGGTGCCGCTGCCCTCGAAGCCCGGCACCACGGGCAGCGCGTTTCGCACGCCGTACTGGCCTCGCACGAATTGGAGGTCCGCGGGGTTGATGGGCGAGGCGGCCATGCGCACCAGCACCTGCCCCGCGGTGGGACGCGGCACGGCGCGGGTCTGGACCTGGAGGGACTCGGGGCGCCCGTCATAGGCGTGGAGGACCAGCGCGCGCATCGCCACGGGGACCGGGGGGGTTCTCATTCCGGCAGACCTTTTAATTCGGCCGTGCGTGAAAGGGGGAGCCCCTTGCCCTGCCCCCATGCTCGGAGTGTCGATGAACGCCACCATTTTGCAGTTGCACCACCGCGAAGCCTTCGAGCGCACCGTGACGAGGGCGCTGGCCGCGGGCGCGGGCGCGGGGCTGGTGCAGCTCGTCACGGCGAGGCTGGGCGTGCCGTTGCCGTTGGTGTGGCTGGTGCCGGCGGCGGTGGTGCTGGCGTGCGCGCAGGGCGACAAGTGGGACCGCGTGCTGCTGGGAGGCCTGGGCGTGCTGCTGACGGCGGTGCCGTATGCGCTGGGGATGGCGCCCGCGTGGACGGTGGCCTGCAGCGCGGCGGCGGCGGGCTCGCTGCTGGTGCGCTCGCGGCTGAGTGAGAAGGGCGTGGAGGGACAGGTGGCGGAGGCGCGCCCCACCCTCGTGCATCTGGGACTGGGGGCGCTCCTGGGCGCGGGGCTCACGCTCGCGGGCTCGGAGATTGCGCGGGTGTTCTCCGCGCGGCTGGCGGACCTGGCCACGCCCGCGCTGCTCGCGGCGGGAGCGACGGGCGCCATCCTGGGCCTCTTCGTGGGACTGAGCTCGGTGGCGGCGCACCTGGCCCTCACGGCGGACCCGGTGGAGGCGCGCGCGGAGGAGCTGATTCCGCGGCTCGCGGGGGACTTCCGGACGCAGTGCGAGCGCGCGCTCGCGTTGTATCGCCAGTGTGGTCAGTCGCTCGCGCTGTTGCCGCGAGAGCCCGCGCGCGAGGAGCTGGCCCGCACGCTGGCGCGCATCACCCGCGACGCGGTGGAGCTGTCCTCCGAGTGGGCGGGCGTGGAGTCGCAGCTCGAGGAGCGCGCGCAGGCGGAGCTGCGGGCCGAGCGAGATGAGCTGGAGCGCAGCGCGCGCGCCACCACGGACTCGGTGGCCCGCAGACAGTTGGAGGCGGCCGCCGCGTCGCTCGCGGAGGAGGTGGAGCGACTGGGTGAGCTGAAGGTGCGTCGCGAGCGAATCCTCGCGCGGCTTCGCTCCGAAGTGGCGTTGTTGGAGCGCGCGCGCGTGGCGCTGTTGTCGCTGCGCAGCGGACAGGCGCAGCTCAAGGCCGCGGAGCTGTCATCGCTCGCGCGACGCTTCCGCGCGCTGTCCTCCGTGCAGTGGGAAGAGGGCCAGGGACTGGACGCCGTGGCCTCGCAAGCCACCCTCGCGCACGTCCCCGAGCCCGTCCAACCCGTCGGGGAGGAGGTCTCCTCGGAGGCCGAAACCGCTCGGATTCGCACGTCCTGAGCAGGGAATTCCCGGATATCGAACACGGGCAGAGGAGGAAACGGGCGCTGGCTCGTACGCTGAGTGGTGGTTGTGGTGGTGGTTCGCAGGCATGAACTGTAGACGTGGGTAGCGTCAGGTAACATTTGCCACGTCATGACCCACCCCCTCGTCCGACAGCCCGGTCTGATTCCTCTCTGGTTGTGGAACGGCACTGAGCCTGGGGTGACCTCCGCCTTCCAGCCCATCGTGGATCTGCGCTCGGGCGAGGTCATCGGGTACGAAGTGCTGTCGCGTGGACAAGGCTCGCTCGAGTCACCGCACGAGCTGTTCACGCATGCGCGAGTCTCCGGCTACACGTGGGAGTTGGAGCGCGCGTGTTGGACGTCGGCGCTGCGCTGCATCTCGAAGTTGCCGGAGGACCAGCGTCGCGCGCCGTTCTTCTTCAACGTGAGCCCGGATGTGTTGAGTGATCCGCGCTTCGGGGATGGCTCGACGTTGGCGCTGTTGGAGCGGCACGGGTTGGGGCCTCGGCATCTCGTGTTGGAGATCACCGAGAAGGCGGTCATCGAGGATGGCGCGCTGTTGCAGCGGCTGACGCGCGAGTGCGCGGCGCAGGGCTTCGGGCTCGCGCTGGATGACTTCGGCGCGGGGCACTCGGGGCTGGTGACGTTGGTGCACTGCGCGCCGCGCTTCATCAAGCTGGACCAGGCGTTGGTGCGCGACATCCATCTGCATGCGTACCGGCAGCACCTGGTGAAGTCGCTGGTGGACTTCTCGTCGAGCGTGGACGCCATCCTCATCGCCGAGGGCGTGGAGACGTGGGAGGAGATGACGGTGTTGCTGCGGCTGGGCATCCGTCACGCGCAGGGCTACCTGCTCGCGCGTCCGACGCCGAGCCCGATGCGCCCGGCGGAGGCGTTCGAGTCCCGGCGACGCGAGGCGATGCGCGCCCTGCTCCTGCGGGAGCGCGCGGCGGACACGACCGTGGGTGGACTGGTCATCCGTCGCGCGACGGTGGAGGGGTCCGCGACGGTGGCCACGGTGAACGACGTGTTCCGCGACGCGCCGCAGGCGGACCACGTGGTGGTGCTCGAGGGCTCGCGGCCCCTGGCGTTGGTGACGCGGCGCAATCTCGCGTCATGGGTTCCCGGAAGCGCGGCGCATGTGCCCTCGCTCATCATCGAGGACGAGGTCGCGGTGACGGCGCTCGTGGGGCTCGCGATGGCGCGGCCTCCGGACGCGGTCTACGACCCGGTGGTCGTCACGGATGCGCAGGGACAGTTCCTGGGCACCGTGACGATGAAGCAGTTGCTGCTGCGCGCCACCGAGCTCGCCGAGCGCCCTGCCGCGAAGTAGCGGTGGGACTGCGCGGTCCTCCCCCGCGCCTGGAGCAGGCGGAGCGTCACCCGCGCTCGCCGATGACGCTCCCTCGTGAGCCGACGACGTCCGCGACTACTCCCACGCGAGGTGCAGTCGGCCGTCCTCGAAGATGAGGCCCGCGTCCTCCAGGCCCGTGGAGCCGTTCTCCACCGAGGGCAGCACGTTCGTCGGAGGCGCCAGCAACGTGTCGCGCCCCTTCGCGAAGCCCTGCTCGCGAACCAGCGCGATGTACGCCCGCCCCAGCGCCAGCGCCCGCTCCCGTGACGGCGTCAGCAACCAGGCCAGGTCCTTGTCCCCGCCCACCGCGGCCCGACGCACGGACGCCTCATCCACCTTCCCCTCCGCGAAGAAGCGCGTGAGCAACTCCTCGTTCGCGCGGAACTCGTCGCCGCCCTTCACCCGCTCGAAGTACGTGAGCACCTCCGGCTTCGCGTGCCCCGCTTGCGGCACGTCCGCGATGCCACGCAGGTCCTGGTGTCGCCACCCTTCCCTGCCCGGCACCTTGCGCGGGAAGCCGAAGGTCTGGTCCACCGTCACCCCCAGGTTCGTGTGACAGCCCATGCAGAACACGTGCTCCTCCATCGTCTGCACGCGCAGCCGGCCCTTCGCATCCTCGATGAAGCCCTGCAGGCGCCAGCCGAACTCGTTGATGAGCCCCAGCTCCGGCGTGCCCGGGAACGCGGGCAACCGGTTGCGCATCTTCTTCTCCTGCTCCGCGCCGTAGAACGCCATCACCTGGTCCCCGGCGTACTCCTCGTCCTTGCGCGAGTAGCGGACCTCCTTCATGCGCGCCGACAACAACGCGGGCGCATCCGGGTCCACGTACCGCACGGTGTGCAGGAACTCGACGCCGCGCGGATAGAAGTCGCGCCGCACCGGCACCTTCGCCGCCGCCCCCGCGTAGTGCGTGGGCAGTCCCTTCACCACCTCCACGCCCCGGGCCAGCACACCGTCTCCATCCAGGTCCACCCCGCCCGAGCGCTCGTCCACCGGCTCCACCCGGCGGCGCGACTTCGCCGCGTCCAGCAGCGCCGGGTCCACCGTCATCGCCGCCTCCAGGATGGCCAGGTTGAGCCGATACACCTCGCGCGACGGCTGCCCTCCCGCATCGCGGCGGAACGCATCCGGAAGCCGGATGAACACGTCATCCGTGCTGCCATTCGTCGGCCAGAACGTCCCGAGGAACGGCTTGTAGCGCACGGCCCGCCAGCCACTGCCGTCCTTCGCGAAGCCCTCCGCGTCGAACCCTCGCGAGAGGTCCACGTCCGGCACCCAGCCCTTGAATCCACCGGGCCGCTGCATCAACGCCTCGCGCAGCGGCGCGTAGTTGTCCTCGCGGATGTAGCGCAGCACCTCGTCGTCGGAGATGGCCTTCATCGCCCGCGAGCGGTCCGTGAAGAGGTTGCTCCACTGGTTGAGCAACCCCACGTCGCTGAAGGCGTACTCGGCCTGCAGCGACTCATCGTCCATCGTGTTGAAGCCGACGCCGCCCGTGTGACACGTCCAGCACGGATTCGAGACGCCCTCCGTCTTCGTGTAGCACATGGACGGAATGGGCGCCTCGCGGTTGGCCACCGTGCTCCCGCTCGCCAGGGCCTGCGCGAGCGGGTCGAAGGGAGGCTCCACCTGCGAGGGCGCGGACGTCCCCCGCTGACGCCACACCGCCGCGGATGCGAGCAGACTTCCCAGCGCGAGCAACAACCCCAAGGCGGCTCGCGCGCCTCCCTTCGACCTGAGCGACATCGGTGGCGTCCCTCCTGGCTTCCCGCGTGACTACGGCCAGACGCTGTAGCTGTCCTCGCCCGGGTGCTGGACGCTGACGAAGAGCGTCTTCATGTCCGCGCTGAACGCGGGCCCGGTGGCCTCCGCGTCGCTCGGCATGGACAGCACGCGGAAGGCGCGGCGGAAGTGCGCGTTGCCCCGGTGCGCCGGCTTCTGGTTCAGGTAGTAGACGCCGTCGGCCACCTTGTTGACGCCGAAGTTGCCGTCCGTGCCGAACCACACACCGCCATCACGGTCGATGACGAGGTTGTCCGGCTTCGCCGCCGAGAACTCCGGCGCCGCGCTGGTCGCCGCCGTCTCGCCCTTCCACACCCGGAAGTAGACGAAGGTCTTCGAGCCGCCCGGCGCCGCCGGGTTCGCCTCGCGGATGCCGAAGATGGAGCCCACGCGGTCCACCGCGCGGTTGTCCGTGGCGGCGCGCGCCTTGGTCACCCACACGCCATCCTGCCCTCGCGTCGCCGTGGCGACCCGGCCCTGCTGGTCCAACGCCGTCGGGTCTCCATGCTCGGTGAAGGCCACGTACAGCAGCGGCGTGCCGCTCGGGTCCTTGGGGTTCCACTCCAGGTCCTCGGGGCGGTTGAGCTCCATCACGCCGACCTTGTTCGCCGCCGTCCACAACAGCTTGCGCACCTGGTCGTCGTCCGTGAAGCCGCCAATCGCGTTGTAGCTGACGTCGCGCAGCGCGGCGCCCACCGTCATCGTGGGCACGCCGAGCGCCTCGCCGTTGGGCGTCAGGTCCGCGCTGTCCAGGCTCAGCTCCACCCAGCGACCCTGCCCCGGCGCCTCTTCCGTGGGGATGGCCCCGCCCACCAGCGTGTCGCCCGTGGCGTTGTTCAGCCCCGCGAAGTGCGCCGCGTAGACCTTGCCCTCGTCGAGCAGCGCGCGCGTCTGCGCCTTCGTCATCCCCGCCGTGTACGGCCGGCTGGACACGAACTTGAAGATGCGGCCACCGCGGCGGTCATCGCCGCCGTAGATGACGATGGGCTGGCCCGCGAGCAGCTTCCAGTTCGCGTCCACGACGAAGGCCGCGTTCTCCCAGTGCGCGCGGCCCATGACGCCCATCTTGCGGTGCCCCGCGCCCGGCTTCGTCGCGTCCTTGCCGTACCAGAGGTCCCCAGGCTGGCCCGGGTCGATTTCGGTGAGGAAGCCGTGGCCATCCTTGCGGTGCGTGGAGCGCGTGTCGGAGCTGACCATGTCGCCGGACACGGGCGCCGAGAAGTCGGGCGCGAGCGGCGCGCCGGCCTGCATGCCGGGCGCGGTGGGGACCCAGTCGTTCTTCGACGTCCACAGGCCACCCTCGGGGTCGCCGTAGACGCCCTGCACGTTCTCCTCGCCCGTGAAGAGGGTGCCCCACGGCGTCTGTCCACCCGAGCAGTTGGAGTGCGTGCCCGCCACCACGCCCTCGGCCAGCGGCGCGCCGGAGTCATCGGTGTCCACGCCGGACAGCCGCATGCCCACCACCTTCGACAGCGTGGCGCTGGAGGCGTCGTAGCGCAGGTTCGCCGCGTTGCGGTCCACCGCCCACTCACCGGTGGCCGGGTCCTGCACCACGCGAATCCACGTGCCGCCCACCTGCTTCTTCCATTCCTTGTTGTAGGCGACGAGCGCGTCGTCCTGCCACGTGGTGCCGTCCGTCACCGTGTTGGACAGCGTGCCGCTGTTGCGCAGGAAGCGCGCGAAGTCCAGGTGCTGGCCGATGGGGGCCGTACCCACGCGCGGCTTCGTGCCGGAGATGTACTCGTGGTTGATCCACATCCACCCCGCCGTGCCGCTCCCGTTGAACTGGGGCGCGTTGTCACCCGAGGCCCACCCGTCACCGAAGAACGCGATGTAGTCCACGTTGGCGCCGAAGCGCGCCCCCGTCTTGCTGAAGGTGATGGGGTCCATCCACTTGATGACCGTGGTCGAGTACAGACCCGGCACCGTGCGCACCGTGTCCGTCGACGCGGGCGGCAGCGGGAACACCAGCGGCGAGGGCAGCGTGCCCGCCACCACCTGGTCCACGCGCGACTTCACGTACTCGGCCAGGTTCGTCGCGCCCGTGCCCAGGTCACCGCGGAACGTCAGCGCGATGACCGAGGACAAGGGCGTGCCCGACTCCACGCCGGGCGCGCGCGTCACCGCGCCAGGTCCCGGCTGTCCCTGCGAGCCCGGACCCGCCGGACCCTGCGGACCCGCCGGACCCGGAGCACCGTCACCACCCGGGGCACCATCCTCACCGGGCGCGCCATCCTGACCATCCTGCCCGTTCGCACCAGCGGGGCCCGTGTCCCCATCACAGGCGATGAACGACAACGAGCTACCCAGAAGCATCGCACTGGTCGCGAGCCGCAACAGACGAGAAGACATGAGCCACTTCCTCCAGGGGTTCGCGTCGCGCTCGCCATGCGGGCGAACGGACGCGAGCGCATCCTGAGGAGGCCGTGTGGCGAAGGCTTGTTCAGTGCGTCACTTCTTCATCACGTCACGGCCCCATGACGTCACGCGCGAGCAACGTCGCGCGAGGACGTCACGGGTCGATGCGGAGGTTCGACACGCCCTCGAACTCCACCTGGGAGCCCTTGCGCACGCCCACCTTCTCCGCCCAGCCGCCCGGCACCTCCAGCACGTACTGGCTGGGCGCGCCCACCGAGCGCGTCTCCATCGACTTGGGCACCGCGCGCGACACGATGCCCGCGATGCGCAGGTCCGCGGTGATGAAGATGATGTCCAGCGGGATGAGCGTGTTGCGCATCCAGAAGCCCTGCATCGACTCCTGGGGGAACAGGAACAGCATCCCCTTGCCCTCGGCGAACTCCGTGCGCCACATCATCCCGCGCTCGCGCGAGTCGCGCGTGGCGGCCACCTCCACCTCCACCCGATGCACTCCGCCGAAGGCGTCCTTGAGCCGCACGTGCGCGCGCGGCAGCGTGGGGCCCACATAGTCCTTCGCGGTGACGTCGGTGACGGGAGGCTTCACGGGCGCGGGGGGCGTGGACGACGGCTGTCGACCCTGCGCCTCCTGCTGACAGGCGCCGAGCGCGAGCGACAGGAGGACGAGGCCGAGCCGACGGGAGGTCTTCATGGGTGTTGGGGGTGCAGCGGCTTGTTGAGCAGCTTCTCGGTGAGCTCGGGCCCCAGGCTGTCGGACATCAGCCGCTCCACCACGGTCTCGAACTCCACCCGCTGCGTGTCGCTGCTGTAGATGAAGCGGATGCCCATGCCCGGCTCGTCGCCGTCCGCCTTGGACCAGACGACCTCGCCGAGCAGCTCGAACGGCGCCTCCCGGTGCGGCACCGTCAACTTGAAGAGGAAGCGCGTGCCGATGGGCAGCGGCTTCTTCGTCTTGATGAAGGTGCCACCCTTGCTGATGTTCTTCGTGTAGTCCGCGAAGAACGAGTTGAGCTTCTTGTAGTCGACCTTCAGCTCGATGGGCGCTCGCCCGTGCTGGCGGTGCTCGGGACCTGTCTTCTGTTCGGACATGCGGCCCGGGAGTATACGGAAGCCCATGGAGCAAGTCCTCACCCGAGCCCGCGCCTTGATGCGTCGCCCGGCCGTCCTGGCCCCCCTGCTCCTCCTGGCGGGCGGAGGCTCGGCGCTCGTCCTCCTCCCCCTGTTCGGCGTCCCGGGCTTCGAGCTGGGCCTGGCCCTGGCCATCGCCGTGGGCCTGCTCGGCGGGGGAACGGGCGTGGCCGCCGCCGCCCAGGAGCGCCGGATCCTCCTCGGACAGGAGCCCCGCCCCCCTGGCGCCCTCCGCCCGGACGCCCCCGGCACCGCCGTGGCCCGCGCCCTGGGTGCGACCCTGGTCCTCAACGTGGCGGCGCTGGTGCCCCCCTTCCTCACCTCCACCGTCTTCGCGTGGCTGCGCACCGCGTGTGATCCGTTCGAGCTGGTGGGTTTCTATCCCATGCTCACCCTCCCCTCGGCCGTGCTGGCCTCGGCGTCGGGGGTGCTGTGTGGCCTGGGCGCCCGGCGGCCCTCGCGGGGGGTGGGGCTGCATGTGCTCCTGGTCCTGCTGTCGCTCGTGCCCACGGTGTGGCCCATCGTCGCCGGCCCCCAGGTCTTCGCCTTCAACCACTACCTGGGACATCTCCCCGGCCCCCTCTACGACGAGGCCCTGGTGATGACGCCCGCGCTCGGCTGGTTCCGGCTGGAGACGCTCTTGTGGGCCTGGGTCCTCGCGGGCCTCGCCGCCGCGTTCCTGAAGCTGGACTCGGGGCACCTGTCCCGCGCGGCGCCGCGCGTGGGCGTGCTGGTGGGGCTGCTGCTGCCCGTCGTGGCCATCACCTTCCTGGAGGTGAAGGGCCCCCAGCTGCGCACCCGGATGACGGACGCGTACCTGGCCGAGACGCTGGGCGGCGTGCGTGACACGGAGCACTTCCGGCTGCACTACCCGCGGGGCAAGGCGCGCGAGGACGTGGACCGGCTGGCCCGCGACATGGAGTTCCGCTGGACGCAGGTCCAGCGCTTCCTGGGCGTCGCCCCCACCGAGCGCATCCGCGTGTGGCTGTATCGCAACGAGGAGGAGAAGCAGCGCCTGGTGGGCGCCGGCCGCACCCAGTACGCCAAGCCCTGGCGCCACGAGCTGCACATCCAGGACAAGGCCTTCCCCCACTCCACGCTGCACCACGAGCTGGCCCACGTGATGGCCGCGCCCGCCGGCAGCGGTCCGTTCCGCGTCACCACGCGCCTGGGCCTGTGGCCCCTCATGGGCGTCATCGAGGGGTTCGCCGTCGCCGCGGACGGCCCCGCGCAGGGAGACCTCACGCTGCACCAGTGGGCCGCGGGCATGCGCCGCCAGAAGCTGGCGCCGGACATGCGCAAGCTGATGGGCCCGGAGGGCTTCTACCAATCCGCTCCCGCGCGCGCGTACACCGTGGCCGGCTCCTTCCTCTTGTACCTCGCGGACACCTACGGCTCCGACAGGCTGCGCGCGCTCTACGCGCACGCGGACTTCCAGGAGGCCTATGGCCGCCCCCTCGACGAGCTCGTCGGCGAGTGGGAGCGCCATGTCGACGCCCTGCCCCTGGACGACGCCGCCGTGGCCCGCGCCTTCGCGCGCTTCCGCGCCGGCAGCCTCTTCAGCCGCGCCTGCGCGCGCGAGGTGGCCCGCCTCACCGAGCCCGCCCGCGCCTCGCTCGTGACGGACCCGGCGGACGCGCTGGAGCGCTACACCCGCGCCGCCACCCTCCAGCCCGAGGAGCCCGCCTACCGCCTGGGCGAGGCCGCCGCCCTCTCCGCGCTGGAGCGCTACGACGAGGCCACCACCGTGCTCGACACGCTCGCGGGCAAGGTGAAGGGACAGACGGTCTCCGAGGCCGAGGTGGCCATGGCGCTGGCCGACGTGGAGACCCGCCGCGAGCGCCCCGAGCAGGCCCGCGCGCACCTGGACACGGTGCTGGCCCTGGACGCCACGCCGGATTTGACGCGCACCGCCCAGGTGAAGCTCGCCGCGCTGGAGTCCACGGCGCGCCGCGCCGGCATCGACGCGTACTTCCTGGCCCCCAAGGAGGAGCTGCGGCTGTTGCTCCTGTCGCGCGCCCTGCAGGCCCTGCCCTCGGACCCGTACCTCAACTACCTGTTGGGCCGCAGGCTGCAGCAGGTGGGCTCCCCCGTCCTGGCCGGCGAGTCCCTGCAACGTGCGCTGTCGGACGATTCGCTTCCCCTGTCCCTTCGCCGCGAGGCCTTGCGCCTGAAGGTGGAGGCTTCCTATCTCTCTGGCGACTGCGGCGCGGTGCGCCACGAGGTGGGTGTCCTCCCGGACTTCGGCACGGCCTTCAAGGCCACCGCCCAGGAGTGGGTGGAGCGGTGTGATTTCGAGGAGAAGACCTTCCGGGGCGTGCTCGTGCCACGACAGGCTTTCCGCTAGCCGCGCTTTCCGCTAGGCAGGCAGCCCACACAGCGGCGACGAGCCAGGTCATCAGGAGGGAAGCGATGCGGTTCGAGACGAGGCAGCGAATCCAGGGGACGGTGGACGAGGTGGAGCGCGCGCTCCTCGACGAGCGTTACTTCGAGTTCCTGCTCAAGCACCATGGCGTGCTGCTGGAGCTCCAGCCGCTCGAGGTGAAGGTCGAGGGTGACGTGGTCCGCCGCAAGGTGCGCTACCGCCCCAAGCCCGTCATCGAGAGCATCGGCCCCAAGCGCGTGCCCCCCGAGTGGTTCGCCTTCATCGAGTCGTCCACCTACGACAAGCGCCGCAAGGAGCTCACGTTCACCAACGTGCCCACGTCCCACACCATCTCCAAGATGCTGGTGAACACAGGCACCATGCGCTTCCGGGATTTGGGCGCCGGTCAGACGGAGCGCACCATGGACGGTGAAATCTCCCTCAAGCTGCCCTTCCTGATGAAGCCCCTGGCGCTCATCGGCGAGAAGATCATCCAGGGCGAGGGCCTGAAGATTCTCGACAACGAGATTCCCGTCCTCAACCGCTTCATCTCCGAGGTCATCCGCAAGGGCTGAGGCACGCGAAGTGCAGGCGGGGCCGTGGGGAATGGGTTGACTTCCTCCGCATTGTCTTCGTAAGGCCCCGCCATGCTCTACCGCTTCCTCGCCATCTGCGCCCTGTCCCTCCTGGCCGCCTGCGCTCCGAAGCGCATCCCCGGCACCGAAATCGACGACACCTCCGAGACCCGCGCCATTTTGGCAGTGATGGAGGCCTATCGGTCTGCCATCGAGGCACGCGACGCCCACGCCATCCAGGCGCTGGTGTCCAAGGACTTCCGCGAGGACGGCGGTACGCCGAGCGACCCCGAGGACGACCTCACCGCGGCCAACCTGGGGCCCTATCTGGAGACGCTCTTCCCGCAGCTCCAGTCGCCCAAGGTGGAGATGGAGGTGCGCCGCGTGGAGGTGGGCAAGGACATCGCCAAGGCCATCTACTACTGGAAGCTGAGCTTCCGGATGCCGGGCCTCACCTCGCGCCCGCAGAAGGAGGCGGAGCTGGAGCAGATGGTGTTCCGGCTCGAGGGCAACCAGTGGAAGATCCTCACCGGCATCTGAGGACTCACAGCCCCAGGAGCGTCGCGTAGCCCTGGGGCCCCATGGCCGTCAGCGCGCGGGCCCGGGTCAGGTAGGTGCGGTAGTCCTTGCGCACCAGCTTGTCCGCGGGCAGCGCCGACAGGTGGTAGTCCCGGATGCGGCTCGCCGTGAAGCGCACCGCTCCGAAGAGCGCGTGGCCGAAGAGGCTCTCGCGCTCCACCGGGGCCAGCGGGCGGACGTCCTGGTAGCCGCGCACCAGCGCGCGACACAGCTCCGGCAGGTACTGCCCGCCGTCGAAGCACCACGCGTTCAACGTGATGACCAGGTCCAGGCCGTAGGCCTCGCGGCAGGCCATCTCGAAGTCGAAGAAGGCGCCCACGCTGTCGCCCAGCCACTTCACGTTGTCGGTGAAGAGGTCCGCGTGGATGACGCCGAGCGGCTCCAGGCCCTGTCGCCGTGACTCCGCGTTGGCGAGCATCCCCTCCAGCTCCCCGGAGAGCGAGGACAGCGTCGTGTCCGGATGGCGCGCGAGCTCCACGAGCCAGCCGCGCACCACCTGGGGTGAGTACGGGTTCTCACGGCTGCCGCCGAAGGACTGGGTGTCGCGGTGCAGCTTTCCCAGCTCGGTGCCCAGTCGCTCCAGGTGCTCGGCGGTGAGGCCGGGGTGGCGCTTCTCCTCGCCCGGGAGCCAGCGGAAGACGCTGACGCGGCCGCCCGCGAGCTCGACGAAGGTGGCGCCCTCGCGCGTGGTGAGCTGCACGGGCGAGGGGAAGTGGTGCGCGGCCAGGTGCGCGAGCAGGGCGGACTCGAAGCGCAGGTCCTCCGAGGAGCGCACCGTCGTGTGGCGGACGAAGTAGCGGCCGGAGTCGGTCTCCAACCGGTGGTTGGTGTTGATGGAGCCCTGGGGGATGGGCGTCACGCCGCGCACGTTTCCCAGCCCGAAGGTCTCTGCGATGCGCGTGAAGATTTCGGGGGACAGCACCGTGTGGACCGCCATTGCTCACTCCTCCCGTGCTCCGGGCTCCATCCATTGACACCCGCGAGGGGCGTACCTAATAGCATCCAACTCCAGCGCGGGGAGACAGGTCCATGGGCACCGAGAATCACGGCGACTGGAAGCGACGCGAGAGCTGGAAGAGCGCGCTGACGCAGGTGGCGGTGGTGGCCGTGGTGCTCGCGGGCGCCGTGGCCTACTTCGTCCACCGGGGAACGGTGCGCAGGGAGACGGATGAGCACCTGCGCATGGCCCGCGCCGCCGCGCTGCGAGGCAACCCGTCCGATTTGACGCGCGCCATGGCGGAGCTGGAGAAGCTCTTCCAGTTGGACTCCGACGCCCGCGACGCCCAGGCGCTGGCCGCCGACATCCAGACGGTGCTGTGGCTGGAGCACCACCAGCCCGGCGCGGATGCCCGTGCCCGTGAGTACCTGGCCCGCGCCGAGGCGCTCGACTCGCGCTCCGGTGAGCGGCATGGCGCCCGCGCGCTGCACCTGCTCGCGGAGGGCAAGACGGCAGAGGCGGAGAAGTACCTGGCGGACCTCCAGTCGCAAGGGGCCAACAGCCCCCGGCTCACGCTGGCGCAGGCGTTCACGCTCCAGGCGAAGGGGGATTTGCCCGGCGCGCGCCAGGCCTTCGCCCGCGCGGCGGAGAATGCGTATCGGGATCCGCGCTTCACCACCGCGTACGGTGAGGCGCTGCTCGATGAGGGACAGCCCGCGCAGGCGATGGAGGCGTTCGAGAAGGCGACCAGCGTCAACCCGGACCACCTGATGGCGCGGCTGGGCATGGGGTTGGCGCGCGCGTATCAGGGCAAGAAGCTGGAGGAGGCGGAGCGCGCGCTCATCACGGCCCAGGAGAAGCAGGCCGAGCTGACGCCCGCGCTGACGTCGCGCGCGGGGGCGCTGAAGGCGGAGCTGGCGCTGTCACGAGGCGCCGCGGACCAGGCACTCCAGGAGGCCGATGCGGCGCTGAAGGCCGTGCCGGATGACGTGCACGCCCTCTTCGCCCGGGCGCGGGCGCTGGCCGCGCGCAAGGCACCCGAGGCGCGAGGCGCGTTCGAGGCCGCGGTGGCGAAGCGCAAGACGGCGCCCCTGCTCTACCTGGACGGCGCTCGCAGCTTGCAGGCGTCGGGCGATACCTCGGGCGCGCTGGCGCTGCTGGATGCGTACGAGGGCGCGTTCGGCGCCATCCAGGTGGCGTCCGCGGATGGGAAGAAGGTTCCGCTGCTGGAGCAGGACGGCCGCTACTGGCTGGCGCGGGGCGGGCTGCTGGAGGCGGCGGAGCGGCAGGACGACGCGCTCGCCGCCTACGACAAGGCCATCGCCGCCAAGGGCGTGGGGCTGGCGAAGGCGCAGTACGCCAAGGGCGCGCTGCTGGTGCGGCGCAAGGACTACGAGGGCGCGAAGGCGTTGCTCGCGGTGATCGCCCCGGACACGGGCGCGGGCTCACTGCCAGAGGCGTACAGCACCATGGGCGACCTGCTCTTCGCCCAGAGCGCCTACGCGGCGGGCTGCCAGCACTACTACTTCGGGCTGGTGCGCGCGCGGGCACAGGGCACGCCGCGCGAGGAGCTGGCTTCGCGCATCGACACGGTGAAGAAGGGCCTGGAGTCCGCGGGCCAGGGCGCCATGGCCAAGGCCTGGCTGAACGAGACGGGCGCCCTGCTCCAGTGAGACGTCCGTAGCACGAGCGGGCACAGGGGACTCCGCGCGATGAGCGCTGGCCTCGCGCATCGCCCCGGATCCGCAGCCTCGGTGAGACGCACGCCGCTCGCCTGTAGCTACAGCAACTCCGTCGCATTCAGCGGCCGGTACTTCGCGCGCACCACGCGCCACTCCCCGTCGGCTTCCTTCTCGAAGGTGCCTTCGATGAGATACGCGTTCAGCACGCTGTCGGCCGCCAGGTCCTTCACGCTCTCCGCCTGGGAGCGGCCGAAGATGAAGCGCGCCTGGAAGTCCCCCTGCGTGGGAGAGACTTCGTGGACCTCCAGGTTGGTGGTGAAGATGCGGACCCACTGGCCCCGCAGCACCTGGCCCGTGAGGATGCCGCGCACCTGCCGCGAGTCCATGCCGCCGTCCGTCTTGAAGCGCTCGGACACGCCCTCCATCACCTTGCTGATGTCCTTGGCCTCCGCCGCCCGCGTCATCGTGATGACCTGACGGGTGACGGCCTCCGGGACACCGGGCTCGTGGCGCGGCCAGAAGTAGAGCACCGCTCCGGCCGCCGCCAGCGCCAGCGCCACGCCCACCACCTTCGAACGCGACAACGTCACCATGCGCTCCTCACGCCGCCTCGGGCTCGAGCACCAGCTCGTCCGCGTCGATGATTTCGGCGGGCCGCAGCGCCTCGCCAATCTGCTTCAACCGCCGATCCGAGAGCTGCTCCAGATACGTCCGGATGTGCGGGAAGGCCTGCACCAGCGCATGGAACGCGTTGCGCTCCAGGAAGGCCGCTGCCGTCTTTCGCGTGGCCACCACCGTGGCCGAGGCACGCAGCCCCGTCAGCAGGGAGATCTCCCCCGCCACGTCACCCTCGCGCAGCACGCCCAGCGTCACCGTGCCGCCCGCCGGGTCCTCCTTCTGGACCACCAGCTCACCGGCCAGCACCAGGAACAGCCCCGGCGAGTGCTCGCCCTCCACCAGCACCTTCTCGTGCCCCTGCAGCGCGCGGAAGGTGAAGCGCTGCAGCAGCGCCCCCCGCTCCGACTCCGGCAGCGTCTGGAACATGGGCGAGGTGGCCATCAGGTTTCGCGCCATGCGCTGCTGCGCGAAGTCCGCCAGCACCTGCGGCACCGCCGGGTGACTCTTCGCCACCGCGTTGAGGTGCTCGCGGCGAATCTCGAAGACCTCCGTGTCGGACACCGCGGACACCGTCGCCGTCGGCGGTGCGCCCGTCAAAAGGGCAATCTCCCCGAAGATGGAGCCACCGCCGAGGAAGCCCAGCGTGCGCGCCTCACCCTCCATCTGCCGCGTCACCTCCGCCTTGCCAGCGACGAGCACGTAGAGATGGTCCGCGGGCTCGCCCTCACGGCTCACCACCTCCTCGGGACGCACCCGGCGCCACGCCATGCGACCCACCAGGTCGATGAACGCGTCCCGGTCCAGGTCCGCGAACAGCGGCAGCGGCGGACGGCTGTTCGGGTCCGCGGAACCACCCGGGTCCGGCGCGGCCAGCACCTCGATGGCGCGGTTGGAGAGCTCCTCGCCCGCCAGCCCCATCAGGTCCGTCTCCACCTTGCCGTCGTAGAGCGTCTCCGGCGGCAGGGGCGGCGGCACCACCGCGCGACCCGGCGCGCTGCGCACCGCGCGCGAGTGGACGCGGATCAGCGTCTCCTTCAACCGCCGCTCGCTGGGCGCCAGATCCAACCCCAGCTTGCACGCCGCCATGGCGGACAGCAGGTAGTCGCGACGCAGCAGGCCCTCGGCCGTCGCGTGGTACGAGGTGACGGCGCGCTCGCGCTCCCCCAGCTCGGCCAGACACCGGGACGCCATCATGCGGGAGCGGTGGTCGGCGGGAACCCGGCGCACGGCCTCCGCGAACACGGCGAGGGCGCGCTCGAACTGGCGCTCCTCGATGAGGTCCATCCCGAGCTCACGCAGCGACGACTCGCTCATCCCATCTCTCCACGTACGAACGTTGTTGGCGAGCGCCTCACGGCTGCATCTCGCTCAGGTACATCTCGGCCTTGCGCTTCGTATCCGAACCCTCGGCCGCCGTCTCGATGACGATCTTGAACTTCTCCGCCGCGGAGCGCGGGTCCCGGTCGCGCTCGATATACGCGCGCATGTAGAGCTCCTCCACCTTCTTGCTCAAGTCATCCAGGCCGTCCCGAGCCCGACGGTCGCCCGGGTTGAGGCGCAGGGCCTCGCGGAAGTTGCTGCCCGCCCCCGCCAGGTCGCCCTTCTTCAGCGCCGCCTGCCCCGCCGCCAGCGCCGCTGACGCGAGCTGCTCGTCCAGCGTCCGCCCCAGCGAGCCATCGAAGCCGATCTGCCGGTACAGCTCCGCCGCGCGGCGCAGGGGCTTGGACGCGGACTCCAGCGCATTGGACGCCAGCTTCTTCTGCGCGTCGTCCAGCGCGCGCTGGAACTGAGGGATGAGCGTCTTGAGCTGGCGCGAGCGGTCCTTCACATCCTTGTCCGCCTTGTACTTCTCCACCACGCGGTCGCACTCGAGCACCGCGCGCTGGTAGTCGCCGCCGTTGAAGCGCCGCTCCACGTCCGTGAAGGCCTCCGCGATGAAGCGCTTGCGCTCCTCCTTGGCCCGCTCCTCGTTGCGCTCCCGGCTGGCCCGATCTCTCACCGCGCTGTCCCGAGCCTCCTTGGCCAGCTCCGCCTGCAAATCCTGCAGCTTCTGCGAGTACGCGGGCCGGTTGAGCTCCGGCACCTGCTCCAGCAGCGACTGCGCCGTGGCGACGTCACGCGCCGCGAGCGCCTCCTCCATCTGCTTGATGCGCCACAGCTCGTCCTTCGTCTTGACCTCCTGCTCCAGCTTGCGCCGCGTGTCGTCCGTCTTGGCGGTGCCCTGGGGCGTCTCGGACAGCTTCTGTCGGGCTCCCGCGAAGTCGTTGGCGTCGATGAGCTCGCGCACGGCCTGGAAGGACTGCTGCACCAGCAGCTCCTTCGCCGCCGCGCGGCCCAGGCCCTCCTCGTCCACGCCCGGCCGCAGCTTCTCCGCCTCCTCCACCAGCTTCACCGCGCTGGCGAAGTCGTCCGAGCGCACCGCCTCGCGCGCCTTCTGCATCAACAGCTTCGAGCGCTCCACGTTGGGGTCCACCGGAGGCGGAGGCGGAGGGCCCGAGGGGATGAGCAACAGACCCAGCATGAGCAGCACCACCACGCCGCCGCCCACGCCGATGAGCAGCTTCGCCTTCGAATTCCCCCCGCCGCCGGTGACGGCGCTGCGCGGAGGCGGACGCGGCCGGGGAATCGCGATGGCGCCCTTGCCCTTCTTCACGCCGCTGGCGTCGCGATTCTTCTCCTTCAGCTCATCCGGCATCCGGTAGTTGGCGTTGGTCGCCTCGTTGAGCCGCGGGTCATTCGGGTCCACGTCGGTGCCCCGGGACGCACCGGCCGCCTTGCGCGCCTCGTCGCGGTCCTTCGCCGCCTCCTCACGCTCGCGCTTCTCGTCCGCCTCGCGGGCCTCCGCCTGTTCGCGCAGCTCCTTGATCTGCTCCGCCTCATCCACGAAGCGCAGGCGCGACTTGCCGATGGCGATTTCATCCCCGTGCTTCAGGGTGCACTCGTCGACGCGCTGATCATTCACCTGGGTGCCGGAGATGCTGCCCAGGTCGCGCATCGCCACGCCGCCCTGGCCGTAGATGAGCTCCAGATGCCGGCGCGACACGGACTGGTCATCCAGGGTGAAGTCGCAGTCCTTGCCGCGCCCCACCACCATGCGCACGCCCTGGAAGCGCTTCTTGCGCCCGCGGTCCGGCCCCGCCAGCACCAGCATCTGCACCGGCGGCCCGGCGCGCGTGGCGTCCGCGTTGTCGTCCTCTTCCTCCTCGCGGCGCCGGGACTCCTCGCGCACGTCCGACACCGAGGCCACCCGCGTCTCGTCCGTGCGCGAGCGTGGCGGCTCGGCGTCCCCGTACAGCTCCGGGTTGGAGGGGCCGTCGGGCTGGCCCTCGTCTCCGGAGGGGGGTGCGGCGAAGTCCTCGTCGGAGGACACCTCGCGCGCAGGACGGCCCCGGGATGGGGGCTTACCTCCGGCACCAGGGCGAGGAGAGGATGGAGGACGAGCAGGCATGGGGTCGGGTCCAGGTTTCCGAAACGTCCGGCATCTTAAAGCGGCGCCACCACGGTGGGAATGCGACAAGCCCGCCCTGGGGGAAAGAAGCGGGGCCATTGTCCGTTGCTCAGGACGTTTCCCCCTCCTATGTAGGTTCCCACACCCCCAACGATTCACCGAGGGAGTCCCGCAAAATGCCCCGAGTGTCCGCGCCGGCCCGGCGTGCCTCCACCTCCCAGCTCGCCCCCCTGGCGGCCCGTCGCATCGCGCCCGCCCCCCTGCTGCCCCAGGCGCTGCTCGAGCGCCTGCTGGCCGTGGCGATGGAGCGCGGCGGGGACTTCGCCGAGGTCTACGTGGAGCGCACCCACAGCACCAGCGTCGTGCTGGAGGAGTCGCGCATCAAGAGCGCCCAGACGGGCCTCATCCAGGGCGTGGGCGTGCGGGTCATCTCCGGAGGCAAGGTGGGCTACGCCTTCTCCGACGACTGGGACGAGCCCGCGCTGCTGCGGGCCGCCTCCACCGCGGCGATGATTGCCCAGGGCACCGGCGCCGAGCGGGCCTTCCCCGTCTCGCGCATCGCCGTGCCCAGCCACTACCGCGTCCCCACCCCACTCGCCGACGTGGAGGTCTCCCTCAAGGCGTCCCTGCTCACGCGCGCGGATGGGGCCGCCCGCGCGTTCGACTCGCGGGTGACGCAGGTCAACGGCGCCTACGTGGACCAGACGCGCCGCATCGCCGTGGCCAACACCGAGGGCCGCTACACCGAGGACACCCAGGATTTGTGCCGCATGTCCATCCAGGTGGTGGCGCAGGGCAAGAAGAACGAGCGGCGCACGGGCTCGTACGGCGGTGGAGGCCGGGTGCCCTTCACCCACTGGGCGACCTTCCCTCCCGAGGACGTGGGCCGCGAGGCCGCGCGCCAGGCGGTGGCCACGCTGGGCGCGGTGGACTGCGCGGCGGGCCCCCAGACGGTGGTGCTGGCGCCGGGCTGGAGCGGCATCCTCCTGCATGAGGCGGTGGGCCACGGCCTGGAGGCGGACTTCATCCGCAAGGGCACGTCGCTGTTCGCCGGCAAGCTGGGACAGAAGGTCGCCTCCGAGCTGGTGACGGTCATCGACGACGGCACGGTGTCGAGCGGGCGCGGCTCCATCAACATCGACGACGAGGGCACGCCGGGAGAGCGCAAGGTCCTCATCGAGAACGGCGTGCTCAAGGGCTACCTCTACGACAGCCTCAACGCGAAGCTGATGGGCCAGCGCTCCACCGGCAGCGGGCGGCGCGAGTCCTTCAAGCACCTGCCGATTCCCCGCATGACGAACACGTTCCTCGCGCCGGGCAACCACCACCCCGAGGACATCCTCAAGGAAGTGAAGCGCGGGCTGTACTGCGCGACCTTCGGCGGCGGTCAGGTGGACATCAGCAACGGCAACTTCGTGTTCGAGGTGAGCGAGGCGTATCAAATCGAGGACGGCAAGCTGGGCCGCCCGGTGAAGAACGCCATCCTCATCGGCGTGGGGCCGGAGGCGCTCAAGAACGTGTCCCGCGTGGGGTGCGACCCGCAGCCGGATCCGGGCATGGGCGTGTGCGGCAAGAACGGCCAGTCGATGCCCGTGGGCGTGGGCCTGCCCACCGTGCGCATCGACAACGTCACCGTCGGCGGAACCCAGGTCTGAAGAGAGAGCACCGACACCATGGACTACCAGAAGCTCGCGAAGCGAATCGTCCAGCGCGCCACCAAGAAGGGCGCCCGCCAGGCCGAGGCCTTCATCGAGGTCAGCCGCCAGAGCACCGTGCGCGTGCGCGAAGGGCAGATTGAAGACCTCACCCAGTCCACCGCCAAGGGCGTGGGCCTGCGCGTGGTGACGAAGGACCGGCTCGGCTTCGCCTTCACGTCGGACTTCGAGCCCTCGGGCATCGACCTGCTCGTGGACCAGGCCCTGAAGCTGGCCGAGGCCGCCGCGCCCAACAAGTTGAATGGCCTTCCCGGCGCTCGGGACTTGGGCCGTTTCGGCGACACCGGTGCGCTGTACGACGAGGCCGTGGCGAACCTGCCCGGCGACTGGAAGGTGAAGGCCGCGCTGGAGATGGAGAAGGCGGGCCGCGCGGAGGACTCGCGCGTCAGCACCTTCAACGCGGTGGGCGCCGGGGACTTCGTGTCGGAGGTCTACGTCGCGTCGTCGGAGGGCATGGCCGGGGGCTACTCGGGCACGTACGTGTTCCTGTACGCGATGCCCGTGGCCGCCGAGGGCGGGCAGCTCCAGAAGGGCTACTGGCTCGACTACAAGCGCTTCCTCGGGGACTTGGAGTCGCCCGAGTCCATCGGCCGCGAGGCGACGCGGCGCGCGGTGCGGATGCTGGGCGCCAGGCGCGTGAAGACGCAGCAGGTGCCGGTGTTGTTCGACCCGCTCGTCACCGCGTCGTTCGTGTCCGGCGTGGCCAAGGCCGCCAGCGGCAACGCCGTGCACCAGCAGGCCAGCATGCTCGCGGCGCTGAAGGGCAAGCGCCTGGCCTCCGAGCACATCACGCTGGTGGACAACGGCCTGCTGCCCCGAGGGCTCGCCACCGCGCCCTTCGACGGCGAAGGCGTGCCCACGCGGCGCACGCCCATCATCGACCGGGGCGTCATGTCGAGCTTCCTCTACGACGCGTTCACCGCGCGCAAGGCGAAGGCGCGGCCCACGGGCAACGCCAAGCGCGGCTACAACGCGCTGCCGAGCATCGGCACCACCAACCTCTACCTGGAGGCGGGCACGGCCTCGCCCGAGGAGCTCATCAAGGAGGTGGACCGGGGCTTCTACGTCACGTCCCTGCTGGGCCACGGGGCCAACCCCGTCACGGGCGAACTCTCCGCGGGGGCCAATGGCCTGTGGATTGAGAACGGCGAGCTGACGCACGCGGTGCAGGAGGTCACCGTGGCGGGCAACGTGCTCAAGATGCTGCAGGACCTGGACGGCGTGGGGAACGACCTGCAGTTCCGCGGAGGCACGGTGGGCGCGCCCACTGTCCGCTTCCGTCAGCTCACCCTCTCGGGAGGGTAGCCCTACCTGCCGCGTCCCCCTAGCGTGGGCGACGCCGGAGCGCTCCTCCTCCCCCACTCGCTGGGGGAGGACGTGTCAGGGTCTCCTGCTACATCACTCGTCCGCAGCGCGAGGAGGACGCACCCATGGCAGCGAAGTCCGCACGCAAGAGCGTCGCAGCGAAGAAGCCCGCCGCCGCCCCCAAGAAGGCCCGCCGAAAGAAGGCGGAGCCGAAGTCGCGCGGCCTGTCCCCACAGGACGTGGCCAGCGACTCGGTGGAGTACCCCACGGACATTCTCGAGGCGGTGCGCACGGACGGCGGCGAGGTGCTCGGCGTCTATCGCGACCCCTTGGGCGGCCACCCGGTGGTGCTCGCGGTGCTGCCCATCGACAAGGTGGAGCCCACGCCGTACCAGCGCGACCTGTCCGAGCCCCACGTGAAACGGCTCGCCAGCGCCATGGAGCGGCTGGACCGGTTCCTGGACCCCGTCATCGCGGTGCGCAAGGAGGGGCGCTACTGGACGCCCAACGGCAACCACCGCCTGCACGCGAGCAAGCTGCTGGGTGCCAAGTCCATCGTCGCGCTGCTGCTGCCCGACGAGGACGTGGCCTATCAAATCCTCGCGCTCAACACGGAGAAGGCCCACAACCTCAAGGAGCGCTCGCTCGAGGTGGTGCGCATGTACCGGGGCCTCGTGGGCGCGGGCCGCGCGGGCAAGGAGTCCGCCTTCGCGCACCTGTTCGAGGAGCCCGCCTTCATCACGCTCGGCGCCGCGTACGAGAAGCGCCCCCGCTACTCCGCCGGCGCCTACCACCCCTTCGTCAAGGCGGTGGAGGACTTCATGGACGTGCCGCTGGAGGACGCGCTGAAGGTGCGCGACGCCCGGGCGGACCGGCTGCTGGAGCTCGATGACGCCGTCGTCGCCGTCGTCGATTCCCTCAAGGCCAAGGGCCTGCAGAGCCCCTATCTCAAGAACTTCGTCGTCGCGCGCATCAACTTCCTGCGCTTCAAGAAGAACGGCGGCAAGCCCGACTTCGACGACACCGTGGACCGGATGCTCGCCAGCGCGCGCAAGTTCAACGTCGACGCCGTCAAGCGCGAGGACATCGGCCGCATGGGCGGAGGCCCCGCGGAGGCGGACGAGGAGCACGCCTGACGGGAACGGGTATTGCATAGTGCGGCCCCCACCATGACCACCTCCACCGTCCTCGTCGTCGACGACGACCGCGCCAACCTCGACTCCGTGACGCGCATCTTCCAGCGGGAGAACATGGCCACGCTCTCCGCGGCCAACGGCACGGAGGCATTGGAGCTCCTGCGCCGCCCCGAAGTGACGGTGATGGTGACGGATTTGATGATGCCCGGCATGGACGGGCAGGAGCTCTTGCGCGCCGCGCGCACCATCCGCCCCGACGTGGAGGTGGTGCTGATGACCGCCTACGGCACGGTGGAGACGGCCGTGGCGGCGATGAAGGACGGCGCCTACGACTTCATCACCAAGCCGCTCAAGCGCCACTCGCTGGTGAAGGCGGTGCAGAAGGCCCTGGAGAAGCGCGCGCTCGTCTCGGAGAACCAGACGCTCAAGGCGAAGCTCGCGGAGATGAGCGCCCAGGGCGGGCGCAGCATGGTGGGCCAGTCCCCCGCCTTCCGCGCCATGCTGGACACCATCCGCCAGGCCGCGCCCTCCACCGCCACGGTGCTGCTGCTCGGAGAGTCGGGCACGGGCAAGGAGCTGGCCGCGCGCTCCGTGCACGAGTACTCCAGCCGGGCCAAGGGCGCGTTCGTCGCCGTCAACTGCGGCGCGCTGCCGGAGAACATCCTGGAGGCGGAGCTGTTCGGCGTGGAGCGCGGCGCCTTCACCGGCGCGGTGGCCCGGCGCGAGGGCCGCTTCGAGCGCGCCCACGGCGGCACCCTCTTCCTGGACGAGGTGGGCGAGATGCCGCTGCCCGCGCAGGTGAAGCTGCTGCGCGCGCTGGCCGAGGGCGAAATCGAGCGGCTGGGTGGCACGCAGACGGTGAAGGTGGACGTGCGGCTGGTGGCCGCCACCAACAAGGACCTGCAGAAGGAGGTGGCCGAGGGCCGCTTCCGCGAGGACCTCTACTACCGGCTCAACGTGGTGGAGATCCGCGTGCCCGCGCTCGCCTCGCGCCGCGAGGACATCCCGCTGCTGGCGGACGCGTTCCTGCGCCGCTTCGCCGCGAAGAACGGCAAGGCGCTGCGCGGCTTCTCCCCCGAGGCGCTGCAGACGCTGGAGAACTACGCCTGGCCCGGCAACGTGCGGGAGCTGGAGCACGCCGTCGAGCGCGCGGTGGTGCTGGCTCGGGGCGAGGTGCTGGAGGCCAGCGACCTCCCCGAGTCGGTGCGCAAGGGCCCCCTCGGCGCCGCCACCCAGCTGGTCATCCCCATCGGCACGCCCATGGAGGAGGTGGAGCGCAGGGTGATCCACGAGACGCTGCGCCACACCAAGGGCGACAAGACGCTGGCCGCCCGGCTGCTGGGCATCGCCGCCCGCACCATCTACCGCAAGCTGGAACGCGAGCAGTCCACCGGCGGCGAGCCCCCCGCCGGAAGCGACGACTGACAGGCCGTCACAAAGGCCCCCACCCCGCTTTGACAATTTGTCCCAAGCCCTGGAGCAGCCCGCTCCCCTGCCTGGGGTGCCCGCCCTTTTCGGAATAATTACGAGTGCTTGGCCGTCCCCTTTGGATGGCCCGTCTGACCCGCGGATGGCACCTGCCTTGCTCTTCCCGGGTCCGGCTTTCTTCTCGGAAGCGTGATGGAACTCTTCTTTCGCAAATACTTCTGGACGGTGAACCTGCTGTTCATCCTCCTCGTCGCGCTCCTGGCGGCGAAGACGGTGAACCTGTTCGTCGAATCCTCCATCTCCCCCGTGCCGTCGTCGGGGGCCACCGCGCGTGCGCCGACCAACCGGCCCGCGCAGGCCGCGCTCGCGCTGCCAGACATGGAGGGCCTGTCACGGGTGACGGGCATCAAGATTCCCGAGCCGCCCGTCGCGGTGAGGGAGCCCACGACGCCGGAGGTGGACCCCAACGCCGCCCCGGTGAAGAGCGGCCTCCGGGTGAAGCTGCTCGGCACGCTCGTCGCGGGCAACCCGGACTGGTCCTTCGCGTCGGTCCAGGACATGGTGACGCAGCGCTCGCAGACGTACATGGTGGGCAATGCCCTGCAGGGCGCCACCGTGCTGGAAATCGAGCGTGAGCGCGTCATCATCCTCAACGGGGGCCGCAAGGAGTTCATCGACGGCAACCCGGGTGACGGCGCGCAGGCCTTCACCCCGCCGACGCCTCCGGTGGCGCAGACGAACACCGCATCCCCCAGCGGCATCCGCGCCGTCAGCGACAACGAGTACGAAGTGCCCCGCGCGGAGATCGACAAGACGCTCAACAACCTCAACGACGTGGCCATGCAGGCGCGCATCGTTCCGGCCTTCAAGGACGGTCAGGCGGTGGGGTTCAAGCTCTTCTCCATCCGCCCGGATTCCATCTACTCGAAGATCGGCGTCCAGAACGGCGACGTCATCCGCCGCATCAACGGGTTCGACCTCAACAGCCCCGAGAAGGCGCTCGAGGTCTACTCGAAGATGAAGGACTCCTCCCGCATCGAAATCGAGATCGAGCGCAACGGCGCGCCGATCCGCAAGTCCTACAACGTTCGTTAAACCCCACGTCGCGCCCGCTCCTCCATGAAGACGCTCCCGTCCTGGATGCTCTGCCTGTGCCTCGCGCTCGCCATCCCCGCGCAGGCCCAGCGCCGCCCCACCCCGCCCGGCTCCTCCGCGCCTTCCGCGCCCGGTGAGCGGACCATCACGCCCCAGGCTCCCGGCGCCGCCGAGGAAGCCAATCAGGGGCCTCGCCGTACGCCCACGTGCGAGGAGGCCCGGCGCAACGCGCGCTACGGCATCTACTTCGACAAGGTGGAGATCGAGAAGCTGGTGCAGACGGTGGCGGACGCCACCTGCCGCACGTTCATCCTCCCGGAGAACGTCCGCGGGAAGATCTCCATCATCGGCCCGGAGAACGGCCGCGTGGAGGTGGACGCGGACGCGTTCTACTCCGCGTTCCTCGCCTCGCTCGACGCCAACGGCCTGGCGGTCTACCAGTACGGCCGCTTCATGAAGATCGTCGACAAGCGCTCGGCGAAGCAGAACCCCATCCCCACCATCGTCGAGGACGGCCAGCCGTACACCACCAACGAGCAGATGGTGACCAAGCTGTTCCGCATCCGCAACGTGGAGGTGGAGCCGCTGCGCGGCGTGCTGCAGCAGCTGGTGTCCAAGGACGGCGACACCATCCCGTACCCGCCCGACACCATCATCGTGAACGACGTGGGCTCCAACATCCACCGCCTGGAGCGCCTCATCAACCAGCTGGACACGCGCGCCGCCAGCGACGAGCTGCGCGTCATCCAGGTGCAGTACGCCAGCGCCCAGGACGTGGCCGGCACGGTGCAGAAGCTCTTCGAGTCCAAGGGCACGCGCCCCGGCGCCACCCGCCCCGGCAACTTCACCCAGGGCGTGCCGCCCGCGGGTCAGCCCGGGGGTGAGATTGTCGCCCAGCCGTCCCAGGGCGGTCAGGAGTCCGCCGGTGGCCCGGTGACGCTGTCGCAGATCATCCCGGACGAGCGCACCAACAAGCTCATCATCGTGGCCAGCCCCGCCGCGTTCGAGCGCATCCAGGACATCGTCACGCAGATCGACATCCCGTCCGGCACGGGCGGCCGCATCAACGTCTACTACCTGGAGAACGCCAACGCGGAGGAGCTGGCGAGCACGCTGCAGTCGCTCGCGCAGGGCACGGCCAACCGTCCCCGCACGCCGGGCGCCCCCAACCTCCCCCCGGGCATGCCGCGCGGCAACTCGCCCACGCAGGCCGCGGAGCTGTTCAGCGGCGAGGTGAAGATTTCGGCCGACAAGGGCACCAACTCGCTCGTCATCGTCGCCAGCCAGACGGACTACAAGAACATCGTCCAGGTCATCCAGCAGCTCGACACGCCCCGTCGTCAGGTGTTCGTCGAGGCCGTCATCATGGAGGTGAACCTGGACCGCAATGCCGAGTACGGCGTCAACCTGCACAGCGGCTTCTCGCTGCAGACGGATGACGGCGCGGTGCCCGGCCTCATCGGCACCAACAACACCGGCTCGGGCCTGCCCCCGTCGCTGAGCCTGGCGAACCTGGCGTCCTTCGGCGGCTTCCTCGCGGGCCTTCAGGGCCCCGTCATCCCCGCCCTGGAGAAGCTGGGCCTGGACATCCCCGCCTTCGGCGTGGTGCTGCACGCGATGCAGCAGAGCTCCGACGTCAACGTGCTGTCCACGCCGCACATCCTCACCAGCGACAACGAGGAGGCGGAGATCACGGTGGGCCAGAACGTGCCCTTCCAGTCCGGCTTCTCGCCCTCGTCGCTGGGCACGGGCGTGGGCACCGGCGCGCAGGGCGCGGGCGGACTGAACACGTCGCTGCTCGGCGCGCTGGGCGGCCTGGGCTCGCTGTACGCGCCCATCCAGCGTCAGAACGTGGAGCTGAAGCTGACGGTGAAGCCGCAGATCAACGAGAGCGACTACATCCGCATGGTCATCACCGAGCAGACGGAGGAGATCGCCTCCAACGACGCGGTGCTCGGACCGACGACCAGCAAGCGCAGCGCGAAGACGACGGTCATCGCCAAGGACCAGGAGACGGTGGTGCTGGGCGGCATCATGCAGGACCGCACCATCGAGTCCGTCACCAAGGTCCCGGTGCTGGGCGACATCCCCATCATCGGCAACTTCTTCCGCGAGACGACGCGCAAGAAGACGAAGACGAACCTGCTCCTGTTCCTGACGCCCTACATCATCCGGGGCCCCGAGGACTTCCGCGTCATCTTCGAGCGCAAGATGAAGGAGCGTCAGCAGTTCGTGGAGCAGTTCTACGGCCAGGTGCCCGGCTACGACGTGGCGGTGGACTTCAGCCGCAAGCCCGGCCCGCTCTCCAAGATGAACCAGGCCGTCATCCGCGAGCGGCAGCGCGCGGAGAACGGTGGCCCCGGCGTGCAGGGTGAGCGCGTCATCTCGCCCAACGCCTCCACGCCCTCCCGCTCGAACACCCCGGCCGGCCGCTCGGGGAGCACGCCGCCTGGGCGGGGCCCGGCCCCCGTGTCGCCCGAGCCCGAGGTGCGGGAAGCGCCGCTGCCTCCCGCCGGTTCCGAAGAGTCAGCCCCCGCGACTCCGGCGCCGCAGACGCCCGAAGCGCCGGCTCCGGAGTCCACCGGAGACGCGTCGCCCGAGCGCCTGCGCATCCAGCCCGAGACCGGGGAATAGAGCCCATGAACGTGACCGCAGACCCCACTCTCGCCACCGCCGCGTCCGGCGCGGCCCCCGCCCGGAACGACTCCACCCAGGTCGTCTCCCACGGCCAGGCCTTCCTGTGTGGCAGGCCGCTGGGGGAGATCCTCCGCGCGCTCGTCCCCTCGCTCACCGAGGAGAAGCTGCGCGAGGCGCTCGCCCTCCAGGAGGAGAAGGGCGGACGCATCGGTGAGGTCCTGGTGGGGCTCAAGGCGGTCGGCCCCGAGGACGTCGCCAAGGCGCTGGGGCACCAGCTGGACCTGCCCTACCTGGCGCGCATCTTCACCGAAGAGGTGGACGCGGAGCTGGTCAAGCGCATCCCCATCAACTTCGCCAAGCAGGCGCACATCCTGCCCCTGTCCCTGGAGAACGACAGCGTGGTGCTGGCGGTCGCGGACCCGCTGGACACGTCCGCGCTGGACCACGCGCGGCTCTTGTTGGGGCAGAGCATCAGCCCCCGGCTGGCGCTCGACACCACCATCACCGACGCCATCAACAGCGTCTATGACCGCTCCATCAACGAGGCCGAGCAGCTGGTCGACGAGATGGAGACGCAGGACCTGGACGCCATCGCCCACGAGCTGGACGAGCCGCAGGACCTGCTGGACACGGACGACGAGGCGCCGGTCATCCGGCTGGTGAACTCGGTGCTCTTCCGCGCCGCCAAGGAGCGCGCGAGCGATATCCACATCGAGCCCATGGAGCGCGAGCTGCTCGTGCGCTTCCGCGTGGACGGCGTGCTTCAGGAGGTCATCAAGCCGCCCAAGCGCTACCAGAACGCCATCGTCAGCCGCGTGAAGGTGATGGGGCAGCTCAACATCGCCGAGAAGCGCCTGCCGCAGGACGGCCGCATCCGCATCAAGCTGGCCGGCCGCGACATCGACATCCGCCTGTCCACCATCCCCACCACCAACGGGGAGCGCATCGTCATGCGTCTGTTGGACAAGACGGCGACGCTGCTGGACCTGGCGGAGATCGGCATGAGCCAGGTGACGCTCCATTCGATGGAGGCCGTCATCAAGCGCTCGCACGGCATCATCCTCGTCACCGGCCCCACGGGCTCCGGCAAGACGACGACGCTCTACGGCGCGCTGTCGAAGATCAACACCCCGGACCTCAACATCCTCACCGTCGAGGACCCGGTGGAGTACCAGCTCAAGGGGATTGGCCAGATGGCCATCAACCCCAAGATCGGCCTCACCTTCGCGCAAGGGCTGCGCTCCTTCCTGCGCCAGGACCCGGACGTCATCATGGTCGGCGAGATTCGAGACAAGGAGACGGCGGAAATCGCCATCCAGGCCTCGCTCACGGGCCACCTGGTGCTCTCCACGGTCCACACCAACGACGCGGCCGGCGCCGTCACCCGTCTGGTGGACATGGGCGTGGAGCCGTTCCTGGTCGCCTCGTCGCTCACGGGCATCCTCGCCCAGCGCCTGGTGCGCCGCGTGTGCCCGGACTGCCGCGCGCCCTACCAGCCCACGGACGCGGAGCTGAAGGAGATTGGCCACTCGCGCGCATCCTTCAAGGAGCGCTACGGCGTCGAGCGCATCTTCAAGGCCGTGGGCTGCCCCACCTGCAACCGCAACGGCTACCGCGGCCGCACGGGCATCTACGAGTTCCTGCCGGTGGACGACGACGTGCGCCAGCTGGTGCTGAAGAACGTGGACGCCTCCACCATCAAGAAGTCCGCCACGTCCAAGGGGATGATCTCCCTGCTCGAGGACGGCGCGCGCAAGATTTCCCTGGGCGAGACGACCATCGCCGAGGTGCTGAGCATCACCCAGGAGGACATGTAACCGACAGCTCCTCCCTGGGAGGGGCCGGGGTCAATGAGCCATGCCGGTCTTCGAGTACAGAGGTCTCAACTCCACGGGCAAGCAGATCAAGGGCCTGCTGGAAGCCGACTCACCCAAGACGCTGCGTTCCAAGCTGCGCGCCGACGGCATCTTCCTCACGGATGTGCTCGCCCAGGCGGAGGGCAGCCGGGGCGCGGTGTCCAAGGGCGCCAACGCCGGGCAGGTGGCGCGCGACATCGACCTGCGCAAGCTGGGCCGGGGCCGCGTCAACACCGACGACGTTGCCATCTTCACCCGGCAGCTGTCCACGCTGCTGGGCGCCGGCGTCACGCTGGTGGAGTCGCTCACCGCCCTGGTGGACCAGGTGGAGAAGGAGCGCTTCAAGCGCGCCCTCTCCGACATCAAGCAGCGCGTCAACGAGGGCTCGTCCCTGGCGGACGCGCTGGGCCAGCACCCGAAGATCTTCCCCAGCATCTACGTCAACATGGTGCGCGCGGGCGAGGCGTCCGGCGCCCTGGACGCGGTGCTCACGCGCCTGGCCGACTTCACGGAGAACCAGGCCCGGCTGCAGCAGAAGATTCTCAGCACCATGCTCTACCCCGCCATCATGATGGTGGTGGGCGGCGGCATCCTCGTGGCGCTGATGGTGTTCGTCGTCCCGAAGGTGACCAAGATTTTCGAGACGATGAAGGCCACGCTGCCGTTGAGCACGCGGATGCTCATCGCCACGAGCAACTTCTTCCAGGACTGGTGGTTCATCGCCGTCCCGGTGATGGTGCTGTGCGGCTGGCTGTTCATGCGCTGGACGGTGAGCCCCAAGGGCAAGCCCAAGTGGGACCGCTTCACGCTCAAGGCGCCCATCGTCGGCAACCTGGTGCGGCTCTTGTCCATCTCCCGCTTCGCCCGCACGCTGTCCACGCTGCTCAAGAGCGGCGTCCCGCTGCTGGCGGCCATGGACATCGTCAAGGCGGTGATGACGAACACGGTGCTGGCGGACGTGGTGGAGAAGGCCCGCGACTCCATCCGCGAGGGCGAGAGCATCGCCAACCCGCTCAAGCGCTCCGGGGAGTTCCCGCCGCTCGTCTACCACATGGTCGCCATCGGTGAGCGCTCCGGTCAGCTCGAGGAGATGCTCACCAACGTGGCGGACAACTACGAGACGCAGGTGAACGTGCGCATCGGCGCCCTCACCTCGCTGCTCGAACCCCTGCTCATCGTGGTGATGGGCGCGGTGATTGCATTCGTCGCGCTCTCCATCCTGATGCCGATCCTCCAGGTGAACTCGGCCATCCGGTGAGGTGCGACGCCCATGACGAATGAGACGTTAGACCGTTGGATTCAGCGTGTGACGCTGGCGGCGATGATTGCCGTCGCCGCGGCGCTGGTGACGGTGGGGGCCCGGCTGTACGGCCCCCGGGCAGCAGTGCCCCCTCCCGGAGTGGTGGACGTACCCCGGGTCCCCTGACAGGAAGTCCAGAACACGAAGCGGTGGCTTGCCAGAAAGTCACCCCGAGGTGAGAGACATGAACCAGACGACCCAGAACAGCCAGCCGCGCCGCCGCCGCAACCGCCGGGGCATGACGCTCATCGAAATCATGGTGGTCATCACCATCCTCGGCCTCATCGCCGCCGCCGTCGGCGTGGCGGTGATTCCCCAGCTCGAGGCGGCCCGTCGGGACAGGGCCTCCCTGGACATCAAGAACATCCAGGGTGCGCTGAAGCTGTACTACACGAAGAAGGGCAAGTACCCGGACACGTCGGCGGGCCTCAACGCGCTGGTGGAGACGCAGTCGCTGGAGTCGATGCCGAAGGACCCGTGGAACAACGACTACGTGTACCTCAACGAGGGCGGCAAGCCCGTCATCATCTCCTACGGCGCGGACGGCACGGCCGGCGGCGAGGGCAACGACGCGGACATCTCGTCCGCGGACGGGGCCGCCACCAAGTGAAGAACCGGCGCGCCCCGTGTGTTGACAGGACTTGGGTATGAACGAGCAGAGCGCAGTGACATCCCCGACGTCCTCACCCACGGGGAGCGCCCGTCCGAACAGGTCGGGTCAGCTCATCCTGGGCGGCATCTTCCTGGTGGCCACGGTGCTGGCGTTCGTCCTCGTCTACGTGACGGAGGACCGCACGCTGGCACCCGAGCAACGGCGCGCCCGGTCGGAGATCCGCAAGCTGGAGGGCCTGTTCAAGGCGCACCACCGGCTGATGGGCCACTTCCCCTCCAAGGAAGAGGGCTTCACGCCGCTCATCGAGGCGAAGCTCATCGAGGGCGTGCCCAATGACCCCTGGGGCCACCCGTACATCTACTGGATGGACGGCAAGAGTGGCGCCGTGGTCTCGCTCGGCGCGGACGGCAAGCAGGGCGGTACGGGGCTGGACGCGGACCTGAGCAGCGGAGGCGTGCTGGCGGACTGGGGGCAGCCATGAGGTGGAATGCGGCGACACGGCGGCGCTCGGAGCGCGGCCTGACGCTCATCGAGATCTCCATCGCCATCATCATCGTCGCGATGCTGTTCTCCGCGGCGGTGATGGGCATCGGCTCGCTCACCGGCGCCAAGGCCAAGGGCGCGGCCGGCGAGCTGGCCGGCACCATCCGCTCGCTCTACGACTCGGCGGCGCTGCGCGGCAAGACGTGCCGGCTGGTGTTCGAGATTCCGGAGGCCAAGGAGGAGAAGGCCACGCGCTACCACGCCGAATGCGCGGAGAGCGGCGTGACGACGGCGAGAGATCGCGACAACGCCCTGCGCGACGTGAACTCCGAGCGGGACCGCGCCCGGCGCTCCAACCGCGGCGGCGCCAACGGCGAGGAGCGCCGCAGCTACGTGGCCTCGGCCGGGGAGACGGTCAGCGCGCAGGAGTTGATGGAGGCCGAGAAGCAGCGCGTGGAGAGCCAGTCGCGCTTCTCGTCCTTCACGTCGGAGGAGATTCCCCCGCGCGAGCTGCCCTCGGACGTGCGCGTGTCGGTGTGGACGCGCCAGCAGCGCGAGGCCGTGGACAGCGGCGTCGCGTATCTCTACTTCTTCCCGCAGGGCTACACCGAGAAGGCCTACGTGTACCTGAGCCAGGGCGACAACGTCTGGACGCTGGACGTGTCCCCGCTCACCGGCAAGGTGAACATCGTGGGCGAGGCGCTGGAGGTGCCGCGATGAGACAGGCCCGGGGCTTCACGCTGCTGGAGGTCGTGGTGGCGCTCGCCATCCTCGGCCTCGCGCTGATGGCCATCTTCGACCTCAACGCGGGCGCGGTGGCCAACCACGTCTACACCAAGCGCCTCACGGTGGCCTCGCTGCTGGCGCGCTCGAAGATGACGGACGTGGAGCAGCAGCTCTACGACGACGGCTTCACGCCCGACGACGACGAGGAGTCCGGCGACTTCTCCGACGAGGGCTGGCCCCAGTTCAAGTGGAAGGCGCGCATCATCGCGCCCAAGCTGGACGGCGTGTCGCCCGACCAGCTCATCGGCGCGCTCTTCAACCTGCCCATCGGCGGGGACTCGAGCGACCCGATGAGCGGCATCGCCAGCCTCTTCGGCGGCGGAGGCGGCGACAAGGATGGCAAGGGCGGCTCCAGCGGACCGCAGCCCGCCGGCGGCGGCCTGGGCGGCGCGGCGATGGGCATGGCGCAGCCGATGTTCACGCAGATGGTGCAGCAGCTCACCCAGACGGTGCGCGAGGTGCACCTCACGGTGTACTGGCAGGAGGGCACGCAGCTGGAGAGCATCGACCTGGTGACGCACGTGGTGTCGCTCGGGCCGGGCTCGGACAGGAACGGCGGCTTCTCGCCCAACGCCGGTGGCCAGACGCCCGGCGCGGACAACCAGTGGGTGGACCCGGACAGCCCGGGGATGATCGTCCAGAACCCCATCCCCGGCCCCAACGGCGTCATGCTGCATCCGCAGACGCGCAAGCCGCTGATGCGCCGCTCGGAGTGGCTGAACCGCGCCAACGGCGGCCAGCAGGGTGGCCGTGGCGCGGGTGGCATCCTCCCGCCCGGCATGGGTGGTGGGCGTCCGCAGATTCCGAACCTGGGCGGCGGCCTGATGAGGAACGACCGATGACCCGGCGCGCGCGAGGCTTCACGCTGATGGAGGTCATGGTGGCGGTGGCCATCACCGCCCTGATGGGCACGGTGGTGGCCATGGCCTTCCAGACCGGCCTGACGGCGAAGGAGACGGTGGAGGCGGACGCGGACCGCTACCGGCAGCTGCGGGTGGCGATGAACCGCATGTCCCGCGAAATCGGCTCCGCGTACGTCAGCGACAGGTTCGACCTGAAGCGCTTCCGGGACCAGCAGGACCGGCCCAGCAACTTCATCGGGGAGAGCGACCGGCTGCTGTTCACCACGTTCGCGCACCAGCGGCTGTACACGGACGTGAAGGAGTCCGACCAGGCGGTGGTGGAGTACTTCGTGGACGCGTCCGACGACAAGACGGCGCGCGGGAGGCAGGACCTCAAGCGCCGCGTCAACCCGAACGTGGACGACCGCATGGACCGGGGCGGCACCACGGACGTGCTGCTGGAGGGCGTGAAGAAGCTGGAGTTCGAGTACTGGAACTCGGAGCGCAAGGAGTGGGATGACGAGTGGGACACCCGGCGCCCCGAGCAGAAGAGCATCCTGCCCACGCGCGTGCGGGTGACGGTGACGGCGGTGGACGAGACGGGCAAGGAAGCGCGCTACAGCACCCAGACGCGCATCATGTTGAACACGGAGCTACCGAGGTACTGATGCCCCTGCCCTTCCCCAAGCAGACGTCCCGGCGACGTCCCAAGCCCTTCGCCGCGCCGCGCTCCGCGGCCGCGAACGAGCGGCGCTCGCGTGGCGTGGCGCTCATCATCGCGGTGGTGTCCATCGCGCTGCTCACCATCATCGCCACCGAGTTCGCCTACAACAGCCGCGTGGACCTGCAGCTCGCCGCCAACCAGCGCGACGAGGTCCGCGCGTACTACATGGCGCGCTCGGGCGTGGCGCTGTCGCGGCTGCTGCTTCGCTTCCAGAAGCAGGTGGACGCGACGCCCATCCCCAACCCCGCGTCGCTGCTGAGCGGCTTTTTGGGTGGCAACGTGGGCGCGCAGGGCAACACGCCCCAGCCCTCCAGCCTGAACCTCCAGCTGTGGCGGATGGCGCGGGTGGACTGCCACATGCTCAAGGGCCTGGTGAAGAGCGAGGGCATGGACAACGGCAAGGAGGACGCGCCGTCCCTGGACCCGGTGGACGAGGACAACGGGAACTTCCGCATGGACGGCGAGGAGGACCCGGCGTCGAAGGAGATGTCGGCGCAGATGACGCGCCGCTCGTTCGGCGGCTTCGAGGGCTGCTTCCTGTCCACCATCTCCGACGAGGAGGAGAAGCTCAACGTCCACCGGCTGATGGCGGGCGCCGGCGACGCGCTGCCCACCGCGCTGCGCATGCTGGACATGCTCGAGGACAAGCGCTTCGAGTTCCTGTGGGAGCGCGACGACGCGAACAAGGTCCGCAGCACGCCCCAGGACGTGATGCTGGCCATCAAGGACTACGCGGACGACGACGAGACGGGCTCGGCCATCAACCGCAATGACCCGGTCAACCCCATGCCGTCCGGCTTCTCCGACGAGGGCTCGCCCTACAGCCGGTACGAGCCGAGCTACGAGCCGAAGAACGCCCGGTTCGACAGCGTCGACGAGCTGTACCGGGTGCACGGCATCAATGACCAGTTCATGTCGGCCTTCCGTGACAGGCTCACGGTGTATCCGGACATCAACTCACGGCCCAACATCAACACGGATGACCCTGTGATGATGGGGCTGGCCATCATGTCGGTGGCGGACCCGGCGCGGCCGGACCCGCGCTTGAGGGACCCGGTGTTCCTCAACGAGCTCATCACCCGCATCCGCTCCGCGCGCATGTTCAGCTTCTTCGGCATGGCGGTGCAGGACTTCGTGGCGGTGGTGGAGAGCGCCGGCATCGTGGTGAATCCGGCCGTGAAGTCCAACGTGGCGGGCAACCGCCTCATCGGCGACAAGAGTCAGACGTTCACCATCAAATCCGTGGGAGAGGCGGGCAGCGTGCAGAAGACGCTGACCGCGGTGGTCCGGCTGGACGACACGCTGGGCAAGCTCCTGTACTGGAGAGAGGAATAGCATGGCCCGCATTCTTGGCCTCGATTTGGGCAGCCACGCAGTGAAGGGCGTGGTGCTGGAGGCGCGGACGAAGGGACACGCCACCCGGAGCTACGTGGAGGTGCGCCGCGCTCAGGAAGGCGAGCGCGCCGACACCCTGCGCGCCGCGGTGACGGAATTGCTCGGCAAGCTGCCACCGGGCCACGCCGACCAGGTGGTGGTCTCCCTGCCCGGCCCCGCGCTCATCACCCACACGCTGACGCTGCCGTTCTCCGACAGCAAGCGCATCGACGCGACGCTGCCGTTCGAGATCGGCAGCCAGCTCCCGTTCGACATCTCCGAGGTCGTCTACGACTACCAGGTCGTCGGCCAGAAGGACCTGGAGGGCAAGGAGAAGGCGAGCGACCTGCTCGTCGGCGTGGTGCGCACCCAGGAGCTCAAGGCGCTGCTGGAGGTGCTGGAAGAGCTGAAGGTGGACCCGCGCGTCGTCACGCACCCGGGACTCGCCTACCAGAACCTGCTGCAGCAGGCGGCGGGCCTCTTCGAGGGCGCGAACGAGGGCGGCGCGGTGGCCATCGTGGACATGGGCCACGAGCGCACGTCGGTGGCCATCGGCACGCCGGGCACGGGGGTGCGCTTCGCGCGCACGTTCGCCGGGGGCGGCAAGGACTTGAGCAAGGCCCTGGCCACGGAGTTCCAGACGTCGCTGGCGGAGGCGCACCACTGGAAGGAGCAGCACGGGGCGCTGGCCAGCGCGGCGAAGGGGCCGGACGCGGAGCGCGCGGCGGCGGCCTTCACCCGAGGGCTCCAGCCGGTGTTGCGCGAGCTGCGTCCCACGCTGAAGTCCTTCACCGCGCGCACCCGGCAGCAGGTGGGCGCGCTGGTGCTGTGTGGCGGCACCGCGCGCATGCCGGGGCTCGCGGAGCAGCTCTCAAAGGACTTGAACCTGCCGGTGCGCGTGCTGGCGCTGCCCGCGGACACGACGGAGGCCATCGCGGCCGAGGAGCAGCCCACGGCGGCGCAGGCGTACGCGCTCGCGCTGCGAGGCAACGCGACGGGGGCGCGCGCGCCGCGCTTCAACTACCGACGGGGCGCGCTCGCCTTCAAGGGTGACTTCGACTACGTGAAGGACAAGCTGGGCCTCTTGGCGTCCTTCGCGGCGACGCTGCTGCTCCTGCTCATCGCCTTCGGCGTGGTGCGCAACTCGGTGCTGTCGCGGCGCGAGGCGCAGGTGGACGCGGCGCTGTGCGAGACGACGCAGCGAATCCTGGGGCGGTGCGAGAAGGACTACAACCGCGCGCTCAACATGCTCAAGGGCGTGGAGAGCCCCGCGGCGGCGCTGCCGCGCATGTCCGCGGTCAATCTCCTGGCGGAGGTCACCGAGCACGTCCCCCAGGACATCCCGGTGAAGTTCGACCGCATCCAGATTGATACCGAGCGCGTCATCCTCCAGGGGGAGACGGACTCCTCCAAGCAGGTGGACACGCTGTCCAACGCGCTGCGCAACCACGCGTGCTTCAAGGAAGTGAAGCAGGGCAAGGTGGAGCGCACGCGGGACGGACAGAAGGTGACGTTCCGTCTGGACGTCCAGGTGCAGTGCCCCGGGACGGAAGGGGGAGAGAGCTAGTCATGGCCAGACTTCAGGAAGCACTCGCGCCGTTGCAGACGTGGTTCGAGCGGCTCAGCGAGCGTGAGCGGCGCATGGTGGCCATCGCCGGCACGGCGGTGGCGGTGTTCGTGGTGTTCGTGGTGCTGATGACGTTCGCCAACAGCGCGTCCGGCTACCGCAAGCGCACCGAGGACAAGCTGGGCAAGCTGCAGGAGGTGCAGGCGCTGGCGGCCAGCTATCGCGAGGCCCAGGCGTCACGGCAGGCCGTGGAGACGCAGCTGACGTCCAGCAACGTGCAGCTGATTACGTACATCGAGGACAAGGCCACGGCGGCGGGGCTGCAGGTGCCCAACATGACGCCCAAGGGCGACGTGGGCATCGGCGACGGGAAGATCATGGAGAGCTCGGTGGAGCTGACGTTCTCCGACGTGGACCTCCGCAAGCTGACGGACTTCATGCGCACGGTGGAGAGCGGGCCGGGCGTGGTGAAGGTGAAGTACCTGCGCATCGAACCGAGGCCCAACGACACGCTGACGGCGTGGACGACGGTGGCCACCTACCGGATGAAGCAATAGCCCTATGTCCTCTGACTCCAAGCCCGCTCGTTGGAAGGTCATCCTGGGCTACGGCGCGTTCGCGCTCGTGGCCTTCGTCCTCTGCCTGCTGCTCACCTTCCCGTACGAGACGGTGCGCGCGCGCATCATCAGCGAGGCGGCGCAGGCGGGGCTGGCGGTGCGCATCGGCTCGCTGCGGCCGGGGCTGTCCGGTGTCACGGCCACCAACGTGAAGGTGAGCAAGCCGCCCCAGGCGATGAGCGCGGACCTGCTCGGAAAGCTCATCAGCGGCGAGGGCCTCCCGGGCGCCGCGGAGCTGGGCGAGGCGGTCATCATCGACAGCCTGGCGGTGCGCCCCACCCTCTTCCCTCCGGGCGTGGCGGTGCGCGCCCACGCGCTGGGTGGGACGGTGACGGCGTCGGTGGGGGTGCTGGGGGACTCGAAGGTGCGCGCGGACATCGACGGGCTCAAGGCCAGCGGCGGCAACCTGCCGGGCTTCCTCGGCGTGGATCTGGACGGCGTCATCAACGGCACGCTGGCCTTGACGCTGCCCAAGGGGAAGAGCCCGGAGCCGGACCTGTCCCTGGCGAACGGCGAGCTGACGCTCGACACGCAGGGGCTCATCATCAAGGGCGGCAAGGCGTCCATCCCCATGGGGGGTGGCAACTCCATGCCCATGGACCTGCCGCAGGTGGCGCTCGGCGCGCTGGTGGGCCGCATCAACTTCGACAAGGGCCTGGGCACGGTGCAGGAGCTCAAGCTCAAGGGCGAGGACATCGAGGCGCTGGCCACGGGCACGCTGAAGCTGGGCAAGCGGCTGGAGTACAGCGAGCCGGCGATGGACGTGAACCTGCGGCTGGACCCGGAGGCGCAAAAGCGCCTGGGCCTGCTGGCGGCGGGCATCACCATCTTCCCCCCGGACAAGAAGGACCCGAGCTTCCGGGCGGCCAGGCTCGGCGGGTTCCTGAACCGGCCGACGTTCCTGCCCCGGCGGTAGCGGCCGACGGCTCGTGTGCGCCCTTCCCGGGGCGTGGTGGTTGAAGTCAGCGCGCCGGGACGTGTAAAGCGCGGGCGCACAGGAGGGCCGTGGATGCCGGAGCTGGTGTTTTTCCGTCGTGGCGAGGAGGTGTTGAGGGTGGGTGTGGACCGGGCGAGGTTGGTGCTCGGTCGCGGCGAGCAGAGCGACGTCGCCATCCCGGACCCGGAGGTGAGCCGTCAGCAGGTGGCGCTGCTGTGGGACGGCGTGGAGTGCCGGGTGCAGGACCTGTCGGGCAAGGGCACCACGGTGTCCGGCACGTCAATCACGGAGGCGGCGCTGCCGGACGGCGCGGACCTGGCGCTGGGCCAGTGGCGCGCGGTGTTCCGGCTGAGCGGCGGTGGCGAGGGCGCGGACGTGGCCACCGAGGTGGGGCACACCACGTCCATCCAGGCGCGTGACGCGCAGTCCTTGCGCTGGCTGCCCGCCCAGGTGCGCGTGAAGCAGGGGCCCAACGAGACGGTGCACCGGCTCACGGGCGACAGCTTCACGGCGGGCAAGGACGCGGGGTGCGACCTGGTGCTGCAGGATCGCTTCGCCTCCAGCAAGCACCTGAAGGTGACGCGGCGGGACGGGACGTTCCACGTCGTGGACCTGCGCTCGACGAACGGCACGTGGCTGGGGCCGGTGCGGGTGTTCGAGGCGGAAGTGTCGCTGCCGACGACGCTGCGGGTGGGCGAGACGGAGCTGGTGCTCGAGGCGGCGGCGGCGGGCAACCGCAAGGAGCCGACGGCGTTCCACGGCATCATCGGGAGCGACAACGCGGTGAAGGGGCTGTCGGACCTCATCGAGCGGGTGGCGCCCTCCACGGCGGCGGTGACGATTCTCGGCGAGTCCGGCACGGGCAAGGAGCTGGTGGCGCGCGCCATCCACCAGTGCTCGCAGCGGGCCAACAAGCCGCTCATCCCCGTCAACTGCGCGGCCATCTCCAAGGAGCTCATCGAGAGCGAGCTGTTCGGCCACGAGAAGGGCTCGTTCACGGGCGCGGCGAACGCGCGCAAGGGCGCCTTCGAGGAGGCGGACGGCGGCACGCTGTTCCTGGATGAGATTGGCGAGCTGCCGTTGGATTTGCAGGCGAAGCTCCTGCGCGCGCTGGAGAGCGGCGAAATCAAGCGCGTGGGCGCGAGCCGGCCGATGCACGTGGACGTGCGGGTGGTGGCGGCGACGAACCTGGACCTGCTGGCGGCGGCGCGTGAGGGCAAGTTCCGCGAGGACCTGTACTACCGCCTCTGCGTGATTCCGCTGCACCTGCCGCCCCTGCGCAGCCGCAAGGGGGATTTGCCGGCGCTGGCGGACCACTTCGTGAAGCTGTACTCGCCGAGAGGGCAGACGGTGAAGCTGTCCGCGTCCGCGATGGACCGGCTGCAGAACCACGCGTGGCCGGGCAACATCCGCGAGCTGCGCAACGTGGTGCACCGGGCGCTGCTGCTGCGCAAGGGGCCGGTCGTCGACGCGAACGATTTGACGTTCGACCAGGAGATGAACAAGGAGACGGGCATCTCGGTGCCCGAGCTGCCGCCGGGGATGACGCTGGAGCAGATGTTGGAGAAGCTCGAGCGGCAGATCGTCGAGGCCGCGCTGCGCCGGTACAACAACAACCGCGAGCGCGTGGCCCGCGAGCTGGGCGTGGCCCGCTCCACCCTCTTCAAGCGCCTGAAGGACTGGGGCCTGACGAAGCAGGACGAGCAGGAGTAGTCGTCGCGCCCGTGCCTCGGGGACTTCGCGCGAGGCACGGGGCGCGTGCCGCAGCGCCTGGAAAATACGCGCACGGCGAGAGGTTCTCGAAATGGACCATGGCGCCACCCTGCCCTGCAGGGTGAGCTTCGTCGCGTCCGGTGAGAAAAAACCGTCACACAGGCGCGTAGACCCTTTTCGCAGGTGGTTCGTTCCAAGGGAGGTCCCCGCTGGGGTGTCCAGGAGCCCACCCGTGATGCACGCCGCCGCCATCGACCTTCCGCCCCTCACGCAGCTCTACAACGAGCACCGCGCCCGCGCGCTCGCCATCGCCCGCCGCATCGTCGGTGACGCGGATGACGCCGAGGACGTGGTGCAGGATGTCTTCGCCCGACTCGCCTGGAAGTCGCCCGGATACGGCGGGCGCGCCGCGTGGACCACGTGGCTCCACCGCGTCATGGTGAACAGCAGCATCAACTGGCTGCGAGCACGCAAGCGCCGCGAGCGCCTGAGCCACGAGCCCGCCGAGCCCCTCTCTCCCGAGCGGCAGGCCATGGGCACGCAGATGGAGCAGCACTTCACCGCCGCGCTCGAGGACATCAACGAGCAACAGCGCCAGGTCCTCTACCTGCGCGAGGTCCGCGGCCTGACGTACCCCGAAATCGCGCGCCTGCTGCGCATCCCCGAGGGCACCGTGAAGAGCACCCTCCACCGCGCCCGGCAACGCACCTTCGAGCTGCTCGAGGAGCGCGGCCAGCGCCCCTGAAAACAGCTACTCGTCGCCCTTGGCGCCGACGAACTGGTCGCCCTTGTCCTTGAAGAGGACGTTGAAGCTGGTGAGCGAGCCGTACACGCGGGTGATGTAGCTCTGCATCTCCACCTTCTCCGCGTCGGACAGCTTCGGGTGCGCGTTGAGCTTCTGCTCGAGCACGCGCAGCCTGTCGCGCACCATGACGACCTTGTGGAACAGGTTGTCGATGGGCAAGTCCTTCGCCTGCAGCTCGGGGTTGCCGGGGACCAGGCGCACCGTGCCGCCCTCCCACTTGCCCGCGAGCGGCGGCGCATCCGTGAGGCCCGACGCCTCCCGGAAGATGTCCATCAGCTCTTCACGCGTCATGTTCAGCCCATCCAGGTCGATGACTTCGTTGGGGTCCGCCACCCGGCGGCGAATCACCACCGGGGCCACGCTCCGGGCGGTGCGCTCGCGAGTAGGGGACTGCGCCGCCGGGGCCACGGCCGTGCCCCGGGGCGCGTACTTGTCACAGATGGGGGCGGACGGCGGAAACATCCCCCGAGACGACTGGAGCCGGCAGGGCCCCACCCACCCCCGGCGCTCATCTACCGAGTGAGGGCTCCACAACTTGCAGTTGCCACACACCTGCTCTTCCGGCCGGAAGACAGGCAGTGGCAACGAGGTGTCCGCCGGCTCGGTCATCAGCGCGTCTCCCCCGCCACCGGCGGGCCCTTGCGCACGCCCAGCTCCCTCAGCAGCGCGTCCGCGTTCTCCACCTGGTCCAGCATCCACAGCACGTAGCGCACGTCTACGTTCACGTTGCGCGCCACGTCCGGGTTGTAGCCGAAATCGTTGGCCACGTTCTCCCAGACGCGGTCGAAGTTCACGCCCACCAGCTGCCCTCGGCCGTTCACCGTGGGGCTGCCCGAGTTGCCGCCCGTGGTGTCCGCGTCCGCCAGGAAGTTCACCGGGACCTCCTTGAGCTTCTTGTCCGCCCACGCACCATAGCGCTTCGCCTCGGCGACCTTCGAGACGCGCTCGGGCACGTCGAAGGGCTCCTCGCCCGTGTGCTTGGCCAGCATGCCCGACAGCGTCGTCTGCGGCGTGTACACCGCGCCATCCCGGGGCGAGTAGCCCTGCACCTTGGCGAACGTCACCCGCAGCGTCCCGTTCGCGTCCGGCGCCACGGGCTTGCCCGCATGCGCCAGCACCGCCTTGCGCCAGTCGGGCCGCAGCCGCGACGAGGCGCCATCGCGACGGTCCTGCGCCTCATCCAGCGCCTCCTGCTCGCGCGCCAGGTCCAGGCCGAACGCCAGGAGCGGGTCCTTGCGCGCCTGCAGCTGCGCGAGCGTCTCCGTGCCCATCTTCATCCGCTCGGCGAGCGTGAGCACCTGCGTGCCCGCGTACATCGCGTCCACCTTCGCGGCCACGTCCTTCTCCACGAACGTCTTGCCGAAGTGCTTGTCCACCGCCGCGATGCGCTCATCCGCGCCCAGCGCCTGCGCGCGCCGCACGAAGGCCGTGAGCAGCCGCTTCTCCGCGGGCAGGAACACGTTCTTCTGCTCGCGCTCCAGGCGGTCCTTGATGCGCACCTGCTCGCGCTCCATGTATGCCGGGCGGCGCTCCAAATCGGGCTTCGCGCGCTCGGTGGCCAGCCGCGCCAGCGTCACCGCCAGCGACGGGCCCCGGGCGAGCCGGCCCGTGGCGCCGAGCAGGAACTCGCGCTCGAACACCTTCGCGTTCGCCTGCTGCTCGGTGAGCAGCTCCTCGCGGGACTTCAGCGCCCCACCCCACTTCGCGGTGCTCTTCGTCGCCCAGGCCGCCACGTCCGCCTCGGCCTCGCGCTGCTTCTCGACGATTCGCCCGCGCTTGAGGCCCGCCAGCTGCCCGCCCGCGTTCTTGTGCACGTTGTGCAGGCCCTTGAGCGTGGAGGCCACGGCGATCTTCCCGGCCGGGTCCTTGTCGCCCTCCTCCTCGAGGATGCGGATGGCCTCGCCGAACACGTCGCGCATGCGCGGGTAGAGCCGGGACTGGCGCTCCGCCATCTCCTCCGCGAGCAGCGCGCGGTAGGTGCGGCCCGGGTAGCCCAGCACCATGACGAAGTCACCGGGCTTCACGCCCTCGGTGGACAGCGGGAAGAAGAACTCCGCCTTGTAGGGCACGTTCTTGTCGCTGTACGCCGCCGACGTGCCGTCCGGCGCGGTGTACGCGCGGAGGATGGCGAAGTCGCCGGTGTGGCGCGGCCACATCCAGTTGTCCTCCTCACCGCCGTACTCGCCCACCGCGCGCGGCGGGGCGTAGACGAGCCGCGAGTCCTGCAGCTCCACCGCGTCCACCAGCGTGTAGTTCACGCCGCCGTCGAACGTGGACACCTGGCAGCGGGTGGCGGGGCGCTTCTCGCACTCGGCCACCAGCTCCTTCTGCTTGCGCTCGATGGCCTTGAAGCGGGCCGTGTCGTCCGCGCCCTGGGGCACCGCCGCCAGCACCTGCGCCGTCACGTCCGTGAAGCTGCGGGGGACCTGCACGCGCGCGCCCTTGCCGGGCAGCTCGTCCTTGCGCTCCGTGGCCAGGAAGCCCTGGGTGATGAGGTCCCGCTGGGGGGTGCTGTGCTCCTGGATGATGCCGAAGGCACAGTGGTGGTTGGTGATGACCAGGCCCGTGTTGGAGATGAAGGCGCCGGTACACCCGCCCACATTCACGGCGCCCGCGAGCAGGCCGGTGCCGCGCTTGGGGTCCCAAAGCTTCTTGGGGGGCACCTGGAGGCCCTGGGCGCGCAGCCAGGCCGGGTCCAGTTCCAGGACCTGCTGAGGGGTCCACTTCCCTTCCCCGGCGAGCGCCGGGGCAGCCACGAGCGAGAGCAGGAGGAGCGTCTTCTTCATGCCCCATCCCTACCCCGTCCGGCGCCCGCAGGCGACATCCGCCTCACGTCACGACGCCCCGCGGCAAGCCAGGAGTTTCCCGGGAAGAGGGACCCGACTTAAGTGTTGGGGTGTCCCATGGTGGGGAGGCCCCGGTACCGATGAAGACCGCCAGCGGTGCACAGCTCGATTTCGGCCGCCTGGCCCTCCTGCTCGTCATGCTGGGGGTCGGTTGGTACTTCTGGTACTCGCCCGTCTTCTGGCCACTGAAGCTGCTCGTGGTGATGATGCACGAGAGCGGACACGCGCTCGCCACCCTGTTGGTGGGGGGCTCCGTGGACCGCATCCACCTGGCGGCCGATGAGTCGGGCTCCTGCCTGTCGCGCCTGCCTCCGGGCATGCTGCGGCAGATCGCCGTGTACTCGGGCGGCTACCTGGGCAGCGCGGTGGCCGGCGCGGGCCTGCTGCTCGCCACCTTCCGCTTCCGGCTGCGCCGGTGGGTGCTGGGGGCCGCGTGTGTGTGGCTCGTCGTGATGGGCCTCTTGTACGCGGGGGACGCCTTCACCCTGGCCTTCTGCGTGGGCACCGCCGCGGTCATGGGCATCGGCGCGAAGTGGCTGCCGGACGGCGCGGTGGACTTCGTCAACCTGTTCATCGCCGCCTTCACCGCGCTGTACGCCGTGTTCGATTTGCGCGACGACCTGTGGAACAGCGCCGTGCGCTCGCGCAGCGACGCGGCCCTGCTCGCGGACCTCACCTATGTGCCCGCCGTCGTCTGGGCCGCCCTCTGGACGCTGCTCGCCGTGGGCCTGCTCTCCTTCGCGGCCTACCGCTCGCTCCACGCCCGGCCCCAGGGCCTGCAGATGCCCCCCGTCGGCTCCCGGGCCCGGAGGGCATGACAGCCTCGAACACTCCGAAACAGATGCAATCTTGAAACAATTGCAGAGCGCCTACTAGAGTGGGTCGGGTCGTACTCCCCCTCGAAAGGTGTTCCCATGAGAAGCGTCGTCCTCCACGTCGCCCTGGTGCTCCTGGCGGCGTGCGGTCCCGGCGTCGAAGAAGGCTTCCCGCAGGCCCTCGACGTGCAGCGCTCCGCGGTCAGCATCACCGTGGAGAACCAGATTGTGACCCGGCTGCCGGGCGCCTCTGGAGCCACGCTCGGCTACTCCGAGTACCTGCCTCCTGGATATCTGACGTCGACGCAGCGCTACCCCGCCATCATCCACCTCAACGGGATGGGGGAGCTGGGCCGGGCGACGACGGAGTCGGAGCTGTACACCATCACCACGAAGCACGGCGCGCTGGCCAACATCCGCACCAGCGCCACGTGGAAGACGTACTTCGGCAACAAGCAGGTGATGGTCTTCGCGCCGCAGAGCGTGGACAACTACTCGCCCACGGAGCTGCGTCCGTTCATCCAGTTCATCGTCGCCAACTACCGGGTGGACCCCACGCGCGTGTACCTGACGGGCCTGAGCATGGGCGGCTGGGGGACGTGGCGCTATGCGCACCAATACGGCACGGAGCTGGCGGCCATCGCCCCGTTCGCCACCAACATCGGCGCGCCGGGTGACACGCTCACCTCGCTCAAGGACGTGGCGGTCTGGGCCTCCAGCAGCTACGGCGAGGTGGCCGCGCAGCAGTCATGGCTCGTCGGCTACACGAAGGTGTACGGCGCCTCGCAGGTGGTGGGCGTCCCCGAGCCCACTCAGACGACGACGTACCAGTTCGACAAGACCACGAAGGCGTGGACGTCCCAGACGGGCGCCGTGGGCACGGGCAGCGCGGTCGCCCGGCTCATCGTGCTGACGGGCAGCGCGCACACCGGATGGACCCAGTCGTACAGCACGCAGGCGTTCTGGGACTGGATGCTCGCCCAACAGCGCGGCACCACGCCCGCGCCCGTGACGTACGCGCTCACCGTCAACGCGGGCTCCGGTGACGGTCAGTATGCGAGCGGAACCCAGGTCACCATCACCGCGGACGCCCCGGCCTCGGGCCAGGTCTTCGACAAGTGGACGGGCGCCACCGTCGCGAGCGCCACCTCCGCCACCACGACGCTGACCATGCCCGCCGCCGCCACCACCGTGACCGCCACCTACCGCGCCGCCACCACGACGAAGTACACGCTCACCGTCAACGCGGGCTCGGGCGACGGCCAGTACACGAGCGGCACCCAGGTCACCATCACCGCGGATGCGCCGGCCACGGGCTACGTGTTCGACCGCTGGACGGGCGCCACCGTGGCGAGCGCGACGTCCGCCACCACCACGCTGAGCATGCCGGCGGCGGCCACCACCGTGACGGCCACCTACCGTCAGTCCACGTCGGGCCTGCCCATCACCGTCGAGGACCAGGTCATCGGCCGGCTCACGAGCGTCACCGGGACGACGTACGCCTACGGCGAGTACCTGCCCCCCGGCTACCTGACGTCCCCGACGACGACGTACCCCGTGGTCATCCACCTGCACGACTCCGGCGAGATTGGCACCACCAGCACCGAGGCCCAGCTCGTCGAGGTGGTGTCCCGCTACGGCCCGCTCCAGCTCATCCGGAGCAGCGCCACGTGGAAGACGTACTTCGGCGGCAAGAAGGCGCTCGTCTTCGCGCCACGCGCGTCGGCCAACTGGGACCCCGCTCAGCTCGACGCGCTCGTGGACTTCCTGGTCGCCCAGTACCGCGTGGACACCTCGCGCATCTACATCACCGGCCGCGTGCTGGGAGGCTCCGGCGCGTGGAACTACGCCTATCAGCATGGGGACCGCATCGCCGCGCTCGCCCCGGTGGGCGCCAACCTGGGCGGCCCCGGTCCCGCGCTCTCGCTGCTGACCAACGTCCCCGTGTGGATGGTGGACGCGTGGGTGACGGCCAACGCGGGCACGGCCCAGCACTCGTGGCTGCGCGGCCTGACGAAGGCCTACGGCTGGGACCAGTTCCTGACCTTCCCCGCGCCCACGGCGACGCTGACGTACCTGTTCGACGCCTCCAACGACACGTGGAGCACCCAGCCCGGCGCCCATGCCGCGGGCACCTCCCCCATCCGCTTCACCGTGCATCCGCAGGGCACCACCGACTTCGGGACGCCCACGTACCAGAGCCAGTCCTTCTGGGACTGGATGTTCGCCCAGCATCGGCCGTAACCGGTTACAGGACCGTCGCGCCCATGAGGCAAGACAGGCTGGATTCTTCCATCTCCGCCTGAATCGACCCTGGGCGCGACGGCCCTCCCCTTCCAACACGACAGGCATTCTCCAGACGCGCACGGGCACGTGTCGCGCCGACGCGGATGTGCGCGCGCGACTCCGTGACAGCCGCGCCCCAGGTCCAGCGGAACGTGAGTCTAGATTTAATCGCTAAACAAAAATTCACTGATTTGTCTGCCACAGAACAGACACGCTATGAGTGCGGGCGACGCGGCCGGAACGGGCCGCGGTCATCCCCACACCCCCAGGAGCAGGCAATGAATCTCAAGTCAGTGATGGGTTCACTGGTGTTGGCGTCGCTGCTGTCGACGGGCGCGGCCTTCGCGCAGAACATCGAGCCGGTGCCCGAGCACACCACGGGCGACCTGCCCAACAAGGAAGGCGAGCTGGCGCGCATCCCGTTGAGCCGGGTCCTGCGGGACGCGCCGCGTGAGGACATCGAGAAGCAGCCCGTGGAGGGCTTCCTGCCCGAGCTGCCCATCCTCGTCGACGGCGTGAAGTACACGGCGAAGGAGCTCCAGGAGAAGGACATCCACCTGTCGCACTACGTGCTCGACGGCAAGTCGGCGGAGCAGAGCGTCGTGCAGGGCTTCCGCACCACGGCGGACCTGACGAAGTACTTCGAGCAGACCCAGCAGTTCCCGTCCGAGCAGCCCACGGGCCAGGAGCTGTACCCGTGCAACCCCTGGTCGGTCTTCTTCGAGCACTCGTGGTACGGCGGCGCGGCGTTCTCCGTCTACCCGGGCTGGGGCTACAACACGCTGGGCTGGTGGAATGATCGCATCTCCTCCATGTGGAGCACCCAGTGCGGCCGCTGGACGCTGATGACGGAGCACTCCTACTTCGGCGGCCACGTGCTGTGGGTGGGCCGCGCGTGGGCCATCGGCAACATGGGCAGCTACGGCTGGTACACGGGCTTCTGGCCGTTCCGCCGCTGGCACTCGTGGAACGACCGCGTCTCGTCGGTCGCCGTCTACTGGTAGTCCCGTCGTGACGTGAGTGGACCGGAGGCCCGTGGTCGCGCCTCCGGTCCCGCGTCAGCGCTCACTTCCTCGGGCGCATGCGGAACGCGACGAACGAGGCGACATCCGGGAACGAGAAGTACGGGTTCTTCTGTCGCACGTCCCCCAGCGCCGCCACCGGGACGTCCGCGTAGTCGTGCCCGGGCCACAGGCGCGTGGAGTCGGGAACCTTCAGCAGCACCTGCGACAAGGAGCGGTACATCGCCTCCGGGTCGCCGCCGTTCATGTCGCACCGCCCGCACCCGTTGATGAACAGCGTGTCCCCGGACACGAGCGCGTCCCCGGCCAGCAGGCAGTGCGAGCCCGGCGTGTGTCCCGGCGTGTGCAACGCATGGAACGTCTCCTCGCCCACCGGCACCGCGTCTCCGGGCCCCAGCGGGCGCAGCGCTCCGGACAGCTCGCGCAGCTCCGCGGAGAAGTCCACCTCCGCGCGCTGCGCGTAGACGGGCACGTCGTGCCTGGACAACAGCTCCGGCAGGCCGTTGATGTGGTCGAAGTGGCAGTGTGAGACGAACGCGCCCGCCAGGCGCTTGCCGTCCTCCTCCACTGCCCGTTCAATCGCAGCCACATCCCAGGCCGGGTCCACCACCACGACGTCGCGCGAGTCCGCCGCGCCGACGAGGTAGACGAAGTTGTCCATGGGGCCCAACTTGAGCTGACGCACGTAGGGATTCCGCATCTCTCACACCTCCCGGGGAGACTCTAACGCCCAAGACTTGAAGGCACGGGCGCTTCCCACTTGAATGGACGTCTTTTCCCTGGAGGTCCACACCCCGTGAAGCGCTCTCTGCCGTTGCTCGCCTGTACCCTCCTCGCCGGCTCGAGCGTCGTCGCCAAGGAACGGTCCACTTTCAAGTACACCGCGCCTCCGGACGGCGAGCGTCCGGTCATCGTCGACGCCGTCATCGCCCCGCAGGGCAGCGACTTCGCCATGCGCCTGCGCTTCGACAAGGAGCCGTGGGGCGAGGAATGCAAGAACCGCTGCTCCAACGCCACGCTGCTCATCGACGCGGACTCCAGCAAGCAGACGGGCCTGAAGCTCGCGGCGGGAGCCCCGGGCAATGGCGCCGACCTGGCCGTCATCATCCAGGGCGTGCGCGAGTACGCGACGGAGAGCGGCAAGGGCGCCAAGAACTGGCTGCGCGTCAAGGTGCGCCTGCTCAACAGCGAGCCGAGCAGCGTGGATGACGGCGAGCTGCTCGCCGAGCTGAGCCACAAGCACGACACCGACCGCATCCAGTCCGATGGGAAGACCGTCTACCTGCTCATCGACAGCACCCACCCGTCCATCCCCGCCGGCCGCAAGGCGCGCGTCGTCTACCAGCCGCCCGGAGGCAAGCCCATCCAGGCCACCGTCACGGGCCTGATTGGCGGAGGCGGATCCAAGGGCAACGTGAAGATCTTCAAGGACGGCAACTGGGGCAAGGCGCCCAAGGCCGACCCCTGACGTTCCAGTCGCCACGTGTGTCGCGTCCTCGAGCCCGCGGTGGGCTCGCGGGACGCGCGCGTCGAGGCGGGCCCGTGCGCTTGTCCGCCGCACAGCGACTCCCGGACGCCCGTCACGGCATCACGTCCGGAGCTGCGCGGTGAAGGCCTCCCCGTCGCGGGATGCCCCGGTGGACCCTCGCACCTTCGAGTCCGGTGCCGCGCGATGATGCGTCGCTCCCACGTCGGCGCCCGTGTCGCCACCCTGCTCTTCTTGTCACCGCTCGCGGGCTGCCGGACGGAGCCGCCGCCGAGCTATCTCCGGGTCGAAGGTCCGGCCCCGCGGCTCGCGGAGGTTCCCGACTCACGGGCCCTGCTGGTGGTCTTCTGGGCGACGTGGTGTCCGCCCTGCCGCACCGAGACGCCGCAGCTCGTCGCGCTGGCCGAAGCGCCTCCTGACGCGCTGCGTGTCGTCGTGTTCAGCCACGACACGGACGCGAAGGCGGTGGAGACGTTCCTCGGTGGGCCGCCCCCCGCCGCGCTGCATCTGCGACTGGACGAGGGACACCCGGTCGCCCGCGCGTTCGGCGTGGACGCCCTGCCCCAGAGCTTCCTGGTGGTGGACGGGCGCCTGGTCGCTCGATTCTCGGGGCCTCGTGAATGGGATTCCCGAGCCATGCGCCGCCTGCTGGAGAAGTTGATCCGCGAGCACCCGGCACCCTCGTCGGCCCCGTCGCGTTGACTCTCCGCGGAGACCTCCAGTAAGCCTTCGGGTCGATGCGGTTCCTCCTGCGCACCCTCGCGCTCCTCCTCGTGCTGATGACGGGTGGCGTCTTCCAGACGCTCGCCTTCGCATCGGACACGCATGCGGATTGCGAAGAGGAAGCCGAAACGGGGGACTGCTCGGACTGCGCCGCGGATTGCGCGCTGTGCCTCTGCTGTCCGCTGCGGGCCGCGCCCGTGCCCCTGCCCTTCGTGAGCCAGGTGGAGGAGCCGCTCGTCCGGCCCCCCATCCACGTCCACCCGGACGTGCTGCTCCCCGGCGGCGTGGGGCGCGACATCTTCCAGCCTCCCAGAGCCTGATTCCGCCCGTCACGGGAGACGTGTGTCCAACGAGTCCCCTTCCAGGGTCTCGCGTGGAAGCGCACGTCGCCGTGCTGCCCCGCTGAAGCCACCCTCCGCGCACTCCCGCGCGGACATCCACCGCCGGGGCACCGCCCTGGCCGGAGTCATGTCATGCGTTCCCTCCAGACCGTCGTGCTCGTCGTGTCCCTCGTGTCCTTCCCCGTCCTCTCCGCGTCGGCCGAGGAGCCCAAGCCCGCGCAGACCCAGGCCGCAGAGAAGCCCAAGTGTGAGCACGGCGTGCAGAAGTCGCTGTGCACGCGCTGCAATCCGAAGCTCGCGGCTGTCTTCAAGGCCAAGAACGACTGGTGCGCCGAGCATGAGCGCCCCGAGTCCCAGTGCTCCCTCTGCCACCCGGACCTCGCCAAGAAGGGCGTGAAGTAGATGGGCCCCCGCATCGGTCTGCTGGCGCTGGCGGGCCTGCTCGTCCTGGGCGCTTCGTGCACGAAGTCGTCCCAGCCCGAGGCGGCGAAGCGCCCCCCTTCGTCCGCGCCCTCCGATGCGGGGCCCTCGTCCCCCGAGGCGCGCGCCGTCACGCTGTGCGAGCACGGCGTGCCCGCGGAGCTGTGCACGAAGTGCGACCCCGACCTCGTCGATGTCTACAAGGCCCAGGACGACTGGTGCGATGCACACGGGCTGCCCGAGTCCCACTGCCGTCAGTGCAACCCGTCGCTCACCTTCAGCCCCCAGGCGACGCCGGCCGACTGGTGCAAGGAGCACGCGGTGCCCGAATCGAAGTGCACCCAGTGCAACCCGAAGCGGGTGGCGGGCTTCATCGCGGCGGGTGACTACTGCCGCGAGCATGGCTTCCCGGAGTCCGTCTGTCCCTTCTGTCACCCGGAGCTCGTGAAGGCCGCGGGCGCCGAGATGCCGCTGTTCCCCACGCCCGGCACGCGCATCCGACTGGCCTCCGCCGACACCGCGCGCGAGGCGGGTCTTCAGACGCATCGGCTCCAGCGCAGGCACTTCGCGCGCTCGCTGGAGGTGGTGGGCCAGCTCACCTTCAACCAGAACCGATTGGCGCGGCTGTCCGCGCGAGGCGACGCGCTGGTGAGCGACGTACGCGTGGACGAGGGGGACGACGTCAAGGTGGGCCAGCCCCTGCTCGCGCTCACCTCGCCTTCCGTCGGACAGGACAAGGGGCGGCTGTCCGCGGCCCTGGCTCGACTGGAGACGACTCGCGCGGCGCTCGCGAGGGAGCAGGAGTTGGTGGAGCGTGGCATCAGCCCTCGCAAGGATTTGGAGCAGGCCCGGGCCGAGCTCGCCGCGGCCGAGGGAGAACGCGAAGCCGCCCGCGCGGCCCTCAGCGCGGCGGGCGCGTCGCGAGGAAGCAGCGAGGGGCTCTACAACCTCTCCGCGCCCTTCGCTGGGACCGTGGTGGCGCGCGACGCGGTGTCCGGCAGACACGTCGCCGCGGGACAGACGTTGCTCGAGGTCGCCGACCTCTCCACGCTCTGGGCCCTGCTCGAGATTCCGGAGGCGGACTCCGCCCAGGTGCACGCGGGGCAGAAGGTCACCCTGAGCTTCGAGGGCCTGCCCGGAGAAGTCCGCGAGGCCACGCTCACCCGCGTGGGGGCCTCGGTGGACCGCGCCACCCGCACGGTGCGCGCCCGCGTGGAGCTGCCCAACCCCGACCGCGCCCTCAAGGCGGGCCTGTTCCTGCGCGCTCGCATTCAAGTGGCCGAGGAGCACGAGGCGTTGATGGTGCCCCACTCCGCCATCCAGCGCGCCAAGGGACGGGTGCTCGTCTTCGTGAAGAAGGACGCGACGCTCTACGAGCCCGTCCCCGTGGAGCTGGGCGCGGGCACGCGCGACGAGGTCGAGGTGGTCAAGGGCCTGCGGCCCGGCATGGAGGTCGTCACCACGGGCGCCTTCCTGTTGAAGACGGAGGTGCTCAAGGACGCCATCGGCGCGGGCTGCTGTGAGGAAGGAGGCCCGTAGCCCATGCTCACGCGAATCATCGACTGGTCGCTGGAGCACCGTGGCGCGGTGCTGCTGGGCACCGTGGCGCTCGTCATCTCGGGGCTGCTCGCGTTCCGAGCCCTGCCCCTCGATGCCTTCCCCGACACGACGCCCACGCAGGTGCAGGTCAACACGGTGGCGCCCGCGCTCTCGCCCGTCGAGGTGGAGCGCCAGCTCACCATTCCGCTCGAGCAGCAGCTCGCGGGACTGCCCCACCTGGAGGAGCTGCGCTCCATCTCCAAGTTCGGGCTGTCACAGGTGACGCTCCAGTTCCGCGACGGCACGGACGTGTGGTTCGCGCGTCAGCAGGTCTCGGAGCGGATGGGCCGCGTGAAGATGCCTCCGGGAATCGAGGCACCGACGCTCGGGCCGGTGGCGACGGGGCTCGGTGAGGTCTTCCACTATCTGGTCAAGAGCAAGCGCCGGAGCCTGGAGGAGCTGCGCACGCTGCACGACTGGGTCATCGCCCCCCAGCTCCGCGCGGTGCCCGGCGTGGCCGAGGTGAATGCGTGGGGGGGCCGCGAGAAGCAGTGGCACGTGGTGGTGGAGCCGCAACGGCTCCGACAGTTCGACCTGTCCCTGGGCGATGTGTACCGGGCCCTGGAGGCGAACAACGCGAACGTGGGCGGCGGCGTGGTGGAGCGTGGCGGTGGCTCGAGCCTGGTGCTCGGCATCGGCGTGCTGGAGGACGGACGGGCGGTGGGCGACGTGGTGGTGGCCGCGCGCGACGGCGTGCCCGTGCGCGTGCGCGACGTGGCCCAGGTGGAGGTGGGGCACGAGATTCGTCGAGGCGCGACCACCGCGGATGGCGAGGGTGAGGTCGTCCTGGGCCTGGGCTTCATGCTCATGGGGGAGAGCTCGCACGGGGTGACACGGGCGCTCGCGCAGCGCATGGACGAGGTGAAGCAGCGCCTGCCCGACGACGTGCAGGTGGACGTCGTCTACGAGCGGACGGAGCTGGTGGACCTGGTGCTGCGCACGGTGCGCACCAACCTGCTCGAAGGCGCGCTGCTGGTCGTCGCCGTGCTCTTCGTCTTCCTGGGCAACTGGCGCGCGGGGCTCATCGTCGCCTCGGCCATTCCGCTGTCCCTGCTGTTCGCCTTCAGCGGCATGCTGCACCTGGGCATCGCGGGCACCCTCATGTCCCTGGGGGCCATCGACTTCGGCCTGGTGGTGGACTCGTCCGTCATCCTCGTGGAGAACGCCGAGCGACACCTGGCCGAGGCTCGCGATGGACGGAGCCTGAAGCAAGTGGTGCGCGACGCCGCCGTGGAGGTCCGCAAGCCCACGCTCTTCGGCGAGCTCATCATCATGGTGGTGTACCTGCCCGTGCTCGCGCTGGAGGGCGTGGAGGGACGGCTGTTCCGTCCCATGGCGCTCACCGTCATCCTGGCCCTGCTGGGCAGCGTGCTGCTGTCGCTGACGTTGATGCCCGTGCTCGCGTCGTTCGCGCTGGAGAGAGGCAAGCAGCAGCACCAGGAGCCGCGCATCGTGCGCTGGCTCCAGCGAGGCTACCGGCCGCTGCTGGCGTGGAGCGTGTCCCATGCGCGCACGGTCCTCATCGTCGCGGGGCTGATGGTGGTGGGCACCGGGCTGGCGGCCACGGGGCTCGGCCGCGAGTTCGTCCCGCGCCTGTCCGAGGGCACCCTCGTCATCAACACCGTGCGCCTGGCCGAGGTGTCCCTCACCGAGTCGGTGCGCTACGGCGGGCAGGTGGAGAAGGTGCTCCGGAGCCGGTTCCCCGACGAGGTGGCGCGGGTGTGGACGCGCACGGGCACCGCCGAGGTGGCGACGGACCCGATGGGCATCGAGCTGTCGGACGTCTTCGTCACGCTCCATCCCCGCGAGCAGTGGAAGCGCGCGGGGACCCAGGAGGAGCTGGTGGCGGAGATGAAGGCGGAGCTGGCGGACCTGCCCGGCATGCGCATGGCGTTCGTCCAGCCCATCGAGATGCGCGTCAACGAGATGATCGCCGGGGTGCGCGGTGACGTGGGCATCAAGCTGTTCGGCGATGACCTGGATGTGCTCAAGTCCAAGGCGCGCGAGATGGAGGCCCTCGTCCGCGCGGTCCCCGGCGCCACGGACGTGACGCTGGAGCAGCTCACCGGGCAGCCCGTGTTGGAGGTCACCGTCGACCGGGCCGCCATCGCGCGTCATGGCATCGCCGCGCGCGAGGTGCTCGACGTGGTGGAGGCGGTGGGCACGCGCGTGGTGGGCGAGGTTCGCGAGGGTGAGCGCCGCTTCGACCTGGCCGTGCGCCTGGCCGAGGCGTACCGGAACGACCCCGCGCGGCTGGCCACCGTGCCCGTCACCGCGCCTGGCGGCGAGCGCGTGCCCCTGGGACGACTGGCGACGATTCGCGAGGTGTCCGGCCCCACCACCCTGCAGCGCGAGTGGGGCCAGCGGCGCATCGTCATCCAGGCCAACGTGAGCGACGGCGACCTGGGCGGCTTCGTCTCCAAGGTCCGCGACACCCTGGCGAAGGTGGAGCTGCCGCCGGGCTACCACCTCCGCTACGGCGGACAGTTCCAGAACCTGGAGCGGGCCCAGGCGCGGCTGGCCATCGTGGTGCCCATCGCGCTGGGCCTCATCCTCCTGTTGCTCCACCTCACGTACCGCCGCTGGGTGGACACGCTGCGAATCTTCGCGGGCGTCCCCTTCGCGCTGATGGGCGGCGTGCTGGCGCTGCTCGCGCGCGGGCTGCCGTTCTCCATCTCCGCCGCGGTGGGCTTCATCGCCGTCAGCGGCGTGTCCGTGCTCGGTGACATGGTGCTGGTGTCCCGGCTGAGGCAGCTGCTCGGACAGGGACGCGCCCTCCCGGAGGCACTGCGCGAGGCCGCCGTCTCCCGTCTGCGCCCCGTGCTCATGACGGCCTCGGTGGCGGCGCTCGGCTTCCTCCCCATGGCGCTCAACACGGGCATCGGCGCGGAGGTCCAAAGGCCGCTGGCCACCGTGGTGGTGGGCGGCGTCCTGTCCTCCACCCTGCTGACGCTGCTGGTGCTGCCGGCGCTCTACTCGGTGCTCAATGGGAGTCGGGGACGCGGGAGCGGAGGCGCTCCGGATGACACCAGGGCCGCGGACAGGCCCCTTCCGGCCCCGGACGAGCAGGCACGCGCCGCGTCCTGACGAAGCCCGTGACACGGTGCATCAGGGGGCGACCGGGCGGCCGAACGTTCCCTGGTCGCCCTACCCCATGGGCTCCAAAACCCACCTGCATGGCCCATCCTACCCGCACCCACCGTCTCGCCCACCGGGGAGTCTCGTACGCCCCGGCCGCCGGAATTTCAGGGGGTTACAGAGATGTTCCACCCTGGAGTGGGACTGGACGAAGATTCAGGTGGGATGCCTCGGAGTACGTGCAACCCCCCGAATTCGTTCCCTTTGTCAGGGGGCCATGGTAGTCCCGGCGCTTTGTTGAAGATTTCAGAGTCCATGGCGCGGGGTGCGCGAGTCACGCACCGCGTTCGGGTACGAGACGTTCTCACCTGGGTTCGAAGAGCATGCGCGCAGAAGCCGAATTGAAGACGCGAAAGAAGCAAGGGGGCTCGGGCGGCGGGGGTGGTGCCGCGGGCGCCGGTGGCGGGGGGGATGGGTTCGTCCCGGCCTCCCTGGCCGACGAGGCGCGTCGCCGGTACATCAACTACGCGCTGTCCGTCATCACCTCGCGCGCCCTGCCGGACGTGCGCGACGGCCTCAAGCCCGTGCAGCGCCGCATCCTGTACGGCATGTGGAACGACCTGAACCTGTCGTTCGACACGAAGTACCAGAAGTGCGCCCAGGTCGTCGGCGCCATCATGGGCCGCTACCACCCTCACGGCGACGCCTCCATCTACGACGCGCTCGTGCGCATGGCGCAGGACTTCTCGCTGCGCTACCCGCTGGTGGACGGCCACGGCAACTTCGGCTCGCTGGACGGCGACTCCGCCGCCGCCTACCGCTACACCGAGTGCCGTCTGGACAAGCTCGCCACCGAGATGCTCGGTGAGCTCGAGCGCAAGACGGTGGACTTCCGCCCCACCTACGACGGCACCCGCAACGAGCCCATCGTCATCCCCGCCCGCGTGCCCCAGCTGTTGATGAACGGCACCACGGGCATCGCCGTGGGCATGGCCACCAACATCCCGCCCCACCACCTGGGCGAGCTGGTGGACGCGCTCGTCGCCCTCATCGAGAACCCGACGTTCCAGACCAAGGACCTGCTCAAGTGGGTCAAGGGTCCGGACTTCCCCACCGGCGGGCAGATCCTCAACGACAAGAAGGAGCTGCGGGAGATCTACGAGACGGGCCAGGGCAGCATCCGCATCCGCGGCGAGTGGGACACCGAGGAGCTCAAGCGCGGCGGCACGCAGATCATCGTCACGTCCATCCCCTACACGGTGAACAAGTCCACCCTGGTCTCCAAGATCGGCGACCTGGTGCGCGAGCGGAAGCTGCCGCTCATCGTGGATGTGCGCGACGAGTCCACCAAGGACGTGCGCATCGTCCTGGAGCTCAAGAAGGACGCCAACGCCGAGCTGGTGATGGCGTACCTCTACAAGCACACGCCGCTGCAGACGACGTTCGGCGTGAACCTGACGTGCCTGATTCCCAGCGAGGACAACCCGGAGGTCGGCACGCCGCGCCGGTTGGACCTCAAGAGCATCCTCCAGTACTTCCTGGACTTCCGCTTCGCCGTCGTCACCCGGCGCTACCAGCACGAGCTGGGCGAGCTGCAGAAGCGCGTGCACCTGCTCGAGGGCTTCGAGAAGGCCTACGACGCGCTGGATGAGATCATCCGCATCATCCGCCAGTCCGAGGGCAAGCAGGACGCGGCCCAGAAGCTGATGAAGCGCTTCCAGTTGGACGAGCTCCAGGTGGACGCCATCCTGGAGATGAAGCTCTACAAGCTGGCCCGCCTCGAGATCCTGGTCGTCCAGAAGGAGCTCAAGGAGAAGCGCGCGGAGATCAAGCGCATCGAGGGCATCCTCAAGGACAAGAAGAAGGTCTGGTCCACCGTCAAGGACGAGCTCGGGGAGATCAAGGGCAAGTACAACGACAAGCGCCGCACCAAGATCGGCGGCGCGGGTTCGGAAGAGGTGGAGTTCAACGCGGACGCGTTCATCGCGGACGAGGACGCCCACGTGGTGCTCACCCGCGACGGCTGGGTCAAGCGCGTGCGCGAGGTGAAGGACCCGTCCTCCACCCGTCTGCGCGAGGGCGACGCGGTGATGGCGGTGCTCGCCGGCAGCCTCAAGGCCAACCTGGTGCTGTTCAGCAACTTCGGCACCGCGTACGTCACCCGCTTCAACGACATCCCGGCCTCCACCGGCTACGGCGACCCGATCCAGAAGCTGTTCAAGTTCGACGACGGCGAGCGCGTGGTCGCGGCCTGGTCGCTGGACGCCCGCCTGCACGCCCCGGCGAAGCTGGTCGGCGTGACGAAGCAGGGCATGGGCATGCGCTTCCTGCTCGAGCCGCACCTGGAGGTCTCCACGCGCGCCGGCCGTCGCTACGCGAAGACGGGCGAGGGCGATGAGATCATCGGCGTGCGCGAGGCGGGCGAGAAGGACCTGCTCGCGGTGCTGACCCGGAAGACCAACGCCCTGGTGTGCAAGGTCGCGGAGGTCAACGAGCTGGCCGGCCCCGGCAAGGGCGTCACCGTCATCAAGGTGGATGACGACGACCAGGTGGTGGAGTTCCTGGTCAGCGCGCCCAACCAGAAGGACGCGAAGATCGACTTCGACACGCAGAAGGGCCGCAAGCTGCAGCTCGCTCCCGCCAAGTACGGGGTGACGGGCCGCGGCGGCAAGGGCCACGAGATGTCCAAGCGCGACGCGGTGGAGGACGTGGCCAAGCTCCCCGTCTTCATCCCGTTGCCCGAGAAGAAGGATTAGCCAGAGGACGCCATGGCGACGAAGAAGGAAAGCTACACAGGCGCCGACATCCAGGTCCTCGAGGGCCTGGAGCCGGTGCGCAAGCGCCCGGCCATGTACATCGGCGGGACGGACGGCACGGGGTATCACCACCTGCTGTGGGAGATCCTCGACAACTCGGTGGACGAGGTCATCAACGGCCACGCCACCACCGTCGAGGTCGTACTCCACAAGGATGGCCGCAGCATCACCGTGGTGGACAACGGGCGCGGCATCCCCGTGGACATCATGCCCAAGCTCAAGAAGCCCGCCGTGGAGGTCATCCTCACGACGCTGCACTCGGGCGGCAAGTTCGAGCAGGGCAACTACATCCACTCCGGCGGTCTGCACGGCGTGGGCAGCTCGGTGGTCAACGCGCTCTCGCGCAAGCTGACGATTGAAATCAAGCGCGACGGCAAGAAGCACGTCCAGACGTACGCGCGTGGCAAGCCCACCAGCCAGCTGAAGGTGGAGGGGCCCGCGCGCGGCACGGGCACGTCCACCACCTTCGAGCCGGACCCGGAGATCTTCGGCGAGAAGCTGAAGTTCGACGCGGAGCTGGTGCGCGAGCGGCTGGAGGCCAAGAGCTACCTGCACAAGGGCATGACGGTCGTCTGGAAGGACGAGACGGCCAGCCCCGCCGTGTCCGTCACGTACAAGCACGACGGCGGCATCGCCGAGTACCTCACCAAGGTGGTGAGCGAGCGGGCCAAGCCGCTGGTCCCGACGGGCAGCGTCACGTTCTACCACTCGCGCGACAACGGCGTGCGGCTGGAGGCGGCGCTGGGCTGGACGGAGGCCACCGACGAGCACATCCGCTCGTACGTCAACGGCATCCCCACCAACATGGGCGGCACCCACGAGGCGGGCCTGAGGGCCGCCGTCGTCAAGGCGGTGCGCAACTACATCGAGACGCACGACCTGACGCCCAAGGGCGTGTCGCTCACCGCGGAGGACATCCGCGAGGGAATCACCGCGATTCTCTCCGTCTACGTGGTGGAGCCGCAGTTCCAGGGGCAGACGAAGTCGCGTCTGAACAACCCGGAGGTCACCGCCCAGGTGGACGGCGTGCTGCGCCCCGCCCTGGAGAAGTGGCTCAACGACAACAAGAGCATCGCCGAGGCGGTGGTGGGCCGCATCATCCTGGCCGCCCGTGCCCGCGAGGCCAGCCGCGCCGCGTCCCAGGCCGTCAGCCGCAAGACGGCCGTCAGCCACCGGCTCAACCTGCCGGGAAAGCTGGCGGACTGCTCGTCCACGGACCCCAACGTCAGCGAGCTGTTCCTGGTGGAGGGTGACTCCGCAGGTGGCTCCGCCAAGCAGGGCCGGGACCGGCGCACCCAGGCCATCCTCCCGCTGCGCGGCAAGGTGCTCAACGCGGAGCAGGCGTCCACGGACAAGGTCGCCGGCAACAAGGAGCTCCAGGACATCGTCAGCGCGCTGGGCTGCGGCATCGGCGCGGACTTCGACATCTCCAAGCTGCGCTACGGCCGGGTGTTCCTGCTGATGGACGCCGACAGCGACGGCCACCACATCGCCACGCTGCTGCTCACCTTCTTCTACCGGCACCTGCGTCCGCTCATCGAGAGCGGCGCCATCCACATCGCCCAGCCGCCCCTGTTCCGCGTGGACATCGGCAAGGAGACGTACTGGGCGCTGGACGAGGCGGACCGGGACCGCATCATCCGCGAGAAGGTCAAGGGCAACGCCAAGCCCAACATCATGCGGTTCAAGGGTCTGGGCGAGATGACCGCGGACGAGCTCAAGGAGACCACGCTCGACCAGAAGAACCGGATGAGCCTGCGGGTCACCATCGACAACCCCATCGAGACGGACCGCGTCATCAATGACCTGATGGGTCGAGACGTGAGCGCGCGCTTCCGGTTCATCATGGAGCGCGCCGGCGAGGTCGAGGCGCTGGACGTCTAACCATCCGTCATCCTGCCGAGAGTCCCCGCCACCCCGGGTGTTGCCCCGGGGGCCGAGGCGGGGGCTCGTGACGGCCCTTTCTAGCTCGGCTAGATTCCGACGCCGTGAACACCTTTCGCCGACTCGCCCTGCTGCTCACGCTGCTGTTGGCCGTCCTCCCCGCCCACGCCCAGACGACGCGTAAGAAGGCCGCGCGCAAGAAGGCCACCCCTTCCAGCAAGGTGGTGAAGGCGAAGAAGAAGAAGCCCAACATCAAGGGCCAGAAGACCCCGGTCACCGACGAGCCGACGGACGTCCAGGACGTCGACTCGCCCCAGCCGCTCGTCTTCGGGGACCCCGAGCAGACCCAGCCCGCCACCGACAAGCCCGTCACCACGGACAAGCCGACCGTGGCGACGCCCGTGAAGCCCCCCACGACGAAGCCCCCGGAGGCCGTCGACCCCAACGCCCGGCCCTCGCTGGCGAACACCCCCGCGGTGGCGTCCGGCTCGGTGGCGCTGTTCTCGGTGGCCCGCACGCCCGCCACGACGGAGGCGGCCGCCCGCCTGGAGGGTGAGCTGACGAGGCACCTGCAGCGCGGCGGGGACATCCCGTTCGTGGACCTGGGCACGGCCTTCCCGCCCCCGGAGCCGACGCCGCTGACGAAGGCGGACGGGCTCTACGATGAGGGCCGCACCGCGTACGACAACCTGGACCCGGAGCTCGCCGAGACGAAGTTCCGCGCCGCCGCCGAGGCATACGAGCAGTCCCCCGCCGACTTCCGGCCGGAGCGGCTGGGTGAGACGTTCCTGTTCCTGGGCGCCGCCAAGCTGCTCAACGGTGACGCCGCCGGCGCGAAGGCCGCCTTCGTACGCGCCGCGGTGGCGGAGCCCTCCACCCGTCCGGACAAGGCGCTCTTCGGCCAGGACGTGCAGAAGGCCTTCGACGACGCCCGCGCCGAGGTGAGCGCGCGTCCCGCCGGCACGCTCGTGGTGGAGTCCAAGCCCGCGGGCGCCCGGGTGAGCGTGCGCGGCCAGGAGCTGGGCGTGACGCCGCTGAGGGGTGTGACGGTGCCCGCCGGCCACCACGCCGTGGTGGTGACGCTGCCGGGCCACACGCCCTACGCCGAGTACACGGAGGTGAAGTCCGGCGCGAGCTCGCAGGTGAAGGCGACGCTCGAGCCCGGGCCGGGGCTCACGGCCATCCGCGACGCCTCCGCGCGGGCCGGTGGACAGGCCGCCTTCGAGAGCGAGACCCTGCCCCCGGACACCGCCGCCATCGCCGACCGGCTGGACGCGCGCTACGTGGTGGTGGCCGCCGTGTCGCAGGACAAGAAGGGCCGGCTCAAGGCGGAGCTTCAGGCGTGGGACGTGCGCACCCAGGCGCGGCTGCGCGGCGTGGACATCGACCTGTCGGGTCGCGAGCGCGACCAGAGCCCCGAGGCCGCCGCCCAGCAGGCGCGCGACTTCATCCAGGGCGCCATCTCCCCGCGCGTCGCCGAGAGCGGCTCGTCCGGCCAGTCCCTGCTCAAGCGCCCCTGGTTCTGGGCCGTCGTCGGAGGCGCCGCGGCGGTCACGGCGGGCGCCGTCTTCGTGGCGACCCAGGACAAGGGCCGCCCGTTCAACCCCATCACCGGAGGAACAGGCTTCTGAGTTCCGGGTTGAATGACGGTTCGCCCGCTCGCGTCGCTCGTTTCAGAGGTTACCCCATGAGAGCCCTCGTCCTCGCCCTGCTTCCCTCGCTCGCCCTGGCGGCGTCCCCCGCGCCCGCGCGGCGCGCCACCAGCCTCCTCATCCCCATGGACCCCGCGGCCGAGTCTGGCAGCGTGAAGATGGAGGGCTACATGAACGAGGCGCTGGGGAACTTCGCCGGGTTCACCGTCCGCAAATCCGAGGAGATTTTCGGGCTGCCCGCCGACCCCAACGCCCAGTCCGCGATGGAGCGCGCCCGCAAGGGGTACTCGGAGAGCGCGGCCGCCTTCGACAAGAAGGAGTACGACGACGCGGAGACGAAGGTGCGCGCCACGCTCAAGGAGCTGCAGGCCGCTCCGGCGGCCATGCGGGGCTGCTCGCCCCTGTGCGAGTCGCTGGCGCTGTACGCGGCGCTCCTGCACCTGCGCGGTGACGTGGAGGAGGCGAAGCTGGTTCTCATCGACCTCATCGCCGCCTCGCCTACCTTCGAGCTCAACCCCAAGCGCTTCAGCCGGGACTTCATCGCCCTGCGCGTGCAGGTGGCCACCGGGCGCACGTCCCAGCTGCGCGGCAGCGCCACGGTGAAGTCGCGGCCCGCCGGCGCCCGCGTCTACGTGGACGGGGAGCTGGCGGGGTACACGCCGGTGACGATTCCCGCCCTGACGGTGGGCAAGCACCTGTTGCGCATCGAGCGGCCCGGCTTCCGCCAGTACGGGCAGCTCATGGAGGTGACGCCGGATGACGTGGAGGTGAGCACGGAGCTGGTGCCCACGGCCGCGTACAAGGCCTACGACGCGCAGCTGGACCGGGTGGCCAGCGAGGTGTCGCGCGGCATCAGCCAGGCCAACGGCGTCGCGGGGCTGGGCAAGTCGCTGGGCCTGGAGCGGGCGATGATTGGCACCGTGCGCAGCCACGGCGAGGGCACCGAGCTCATCCTGGGCTACTACGACTTGCGCAACGGCCGGAAGCTGGGCGGCCGGCGCGTGGTGCTCCAGGGCGACGAGTTCGGTCAGCTCAAGTCGGAGATGGAGCGCATGGTGAATCAGCTGGTGAACACCAGCGAGGGCGGCGCGGAGAAGGTGGTGCGCAGCTCGGATCCGCTCGACAACCGGGGCGGCACCGAGGACTGGGGCGCCGAGGACCGCGGCGGCCGGACGCGCAAGCAGGAGAAGACGAAGAAGCCCGGGGATGATCCGCTCGACGGGGTGTCTGGAACCGAGGACTGGTGACACGAGGCGCTTGTCCCCGGACGGGCGATGCCTAGAGTCCGGGGTTCTATGCGCCTGCTCGCCCTCCTGCTGCTCCCGTCGCTCGCGCTCGCCCAGACGAGCTCCATCGTCCAGGCCCCCCTGCCCTCACGGGGGCTGACGTTGCCGCCCACCGGCGCCGCGCTGGTGGATGAAGCCACGGCCCTGTCGCTCAACCCCGCGGGCCTGGGCTTCATGCGCTCCGGCCAGCTGTTCTACCTGCACGAGCGCAACCTCGAGCAGGACAGCACCGCCGACGGCCTCTTCCTCGGCGCGAAGCTGCTGGGCATGGGCCTGGGCGCGTCCATGGAGTGGATGCGCCCGCGCCACGGACCGGACTACCGGCGCACGTCGCTGGGCCTGTCCTTGGGCGACCCCACGCTGCAGCTGGGCGCCTCGTGGCACACGTTCGGCTCGGACAACGTGGACGTGGACTCGCTGGACACCTTCGACGTGGGCCTCACCTCCCGGCCCGCCCGCTACCTGTCGCTGGCGGCGGTGGCCAAGAACCTCAACGCCCCGCGCGAGGGGGACTTCAAGCTCGAGCGCGCGTACGACCTCGGCCTGGGCCTGCGCCCCCTGGGAGAGCGCTTCACCCTGGGCGTGGACTGGCTCTTCTCCGAAGGGGCCTTCCGCCAGGGGCAGGCCACGTACACGCTGCAGGCGGAGGTGATTCCGGGCCTGCGGCTGGGCGGCGGCGTGTCCCACGGCTTCGTCGACGCGGTGCCGCTGGCGCTCCAGTTGGCCGTGACGGTGGACACCGGCCACCTGGGCCTCACCTACGCGGCGGGCGGCGGGGAGAACGGCACGGACCACGTGGCGCAGGTGCGCCTGTCCCTGGAGAACTACCGCTCGCTGCGTCCGCCCGGCGGCGTGGTGACGATGCTGGACCTCAACGACGTGCTGGCGGGCGGCGGCAGCCCCCTGTTGTCGCTGTTGGGCGTGAGCGAGGCGGACCCGTTCCTGCGGCTGTCGCGGTGGCTGGACCTGGCGGCGAAGGACGAGCGGCTGTCGGGCGTGGTGCTGAAGATGGAGGGCCTGCCCGGCGTGGACTGGGGCAAGGCGGAGGAGCTGCGCCAGGCGGTGCTGCGGCTGCGCGCTTCGGGCAAGCGGGTGATGGCGGTGCTGCTGTCGGCGGATGACCTGGGCTACTTCGTGGCGTCCGCCGCCGAGCGCGTCTACGCGCTGCCCGAGTCGTCGCTGCCCATCAACGGCCTGGTCGCCAATCTCCAGACGTACGGCGGGACGATGCAGAAGCTGGGCGTGACGTGGGACGTGGCGCGCGTGGGCAAGTACAAGACGGCCCCCGAGCAGCTCACCCTCACCGAGCCGAGCGAGGCCTCGCGCGAGGTGGTGAACGCCTACCTGGACAACGAGGTGGCCTGGTACGAGCGCGCCGTCACCCAGGCGCGCAACGTGCCGGTGGAGAGGCTGCGCGAGCTGTGGGCCGCGGGGCTGGCCACGCCGCAGCTGGCGCTGAAGCTGGGCTTCCTGGATGGCCTCATCCTGCCCTCGGAGCTGGACGGCAAGGTGCGCGAGCTGGTGCCGGGCGGGCGCTTCAGCGCCACGTACGCGCCGCGCGACGAGCGCGAGGGCCGCTGGGGCACGCGCCGCCGCGTGGCGGTGGTGCCGGTGCTGGGGACCATCGCCGGCGGCAAGAGCCGCGAGGACCCGCTGGGCTTCAGCCGCATCGCCGGCGCGGAGACGGTGGTGCGCGCGCTGGAGGCGGCCAAGGCGGACCCGTCCGTGGTGGCCATCGTCCTGCGCGTGGACTCGGGCGGCGGCGAGGTGCTGGCGTCGTACCTGATGTACCAGGCGGTGGTGGACGCGGCGAAGGTGAAGCCCGTCATCGCCTCCATGGGCGACGCGGCGGCCTCCGGCGGCTACTACGCGGCCATGGGCGCCACGGAGGTGTTCGCGCTGCCCACGACGATTACCGGCAGCATCGGCGTCTTCTACTTCAAGCCCGCGCTGGAGGGCCTGTTGGGCGAGAAGCTCGGCGTGAGCCAGGAGACCCTCTCGCGCTCGCCCATGGCGGACGTGTTCGGCATCTGGAAGGCGTGGACGCCCGAGCAGCAGACCGCGGTGCAGCGTTGGGTGGATACGTCCTACGACATGTTCATCACCGAGGTCGCCAAGGTGCGCAAGAAGGACAAGGCGGAGGTGGACGCCGTCGCGCGCGGCCGGGTGTGGAGCGGCAACGACGCCCTGGCGCGCGGGCTGGTGGACCGGCTGGGCGGCCTGCAGGACGCGGTGGAGTCGGCCCGCCGACACGCGGGCGTCCCGGCGTCGGAGGAGCTGGACCTGGTGGTGATGGGCGAGGCGCGCGGCTTCTTCTCCGGCCTGGGTGGGGAGCCGGGCGTGCAGGCGGCGCTCGCCCTGCTGCCCGCCACCCACGAGCCCTTCCCGTCGGCCTTGCGGGAGCTGGCGCGACAGGCGGGCGTGGACCTGGAGATGCTGCGCCCGGGGATGAAGGCGATGATGCCCTTCACCCTCACCGTCCGCTGAGGAACCCCCAGGCGGGCCGCGAGGTCGGCCCGCCAACACCGGGTGAAAAAACCGGGAGCGCCGCGAGGCTCCTCTGTTAGTGTTGTCTCCGCACTCCGGTCGGCCTTGGGCCACCAGGGTGTTCCAGGGACCGGCGGTTCGGCCTTTCGCGTATCTCGAAGGCCCCGCGCCCGGCTTCCTGTCCCACAGCCTGAGTCACCCTGCGTCCCCCCGCCCTCCCCTCGGGATGGCCCGTGAGGGGCGCACACGGTCTGGAAACCTCATGAGCGAAAACTCCGATAACCGCGACCCCCGTGATGCCACCCCGCCGCCCGCGGCTGCCCGTCCCGTCCCTCCTCCCGAGGCGGATGACGACGGCGACGAGGGCGACGACGAGGGTGGCGACGAGGGCGAAGGCGGAGGCGCATCCGCGTCGGGCGGGCAGCCCGGCCAGCCTGGTCAGGCCGGGGGCCGCCGCCGCCGTCGGCGCCGTCGTCGTCGTGGCGCGCAGGTGCTCTTCACGCCGGAGGGTCAGGCGTACCGCATGACGGCGGGCCCGGACGGCCAGCAGGTCCAGGTCTTCCTGACGCCGCAGGAGCTGGAGCAGTACAAGCAGCGCCAGGCCCAGCAGCAACAGCAGCCCCAGCAGCAGCCCCAACCCCAGCAGCAGCGGGAGCAGGGCCACAGCGGAGGCCATCAGCATCAGCGCCAGCAGCACCACGGCGGCCAGGGCCAGGCGCAGCAGCAGTCCAACCTGGCGCCGGTGGAGGGCGTGCTGGACACGGAGGCCAAGGGCCCCAACGCGTTCCTGCGCCAGCTCAAGCGCAACCTGCTGGCGGCGCCGGACGACCCTGAGCTGCCCAAGAACCTGGTGCAGAAGCTGCGGCTGCGTCAGGGCCAGTACCTGACGGCCTTCGCGCAGATGCGCGGCCAGAAGGGCGTCATCCAGAAGGTCGACACGGTGGACGGTCTCCCGCTGGAGGGCGTGCCCCGGCTGCCGCACTTCGCGGACCTGACGTCGGTGGACCCCACCGAGCGGCTCAAGCTGGAGAACGGTCACAAGGAGATGGTGACCCGGGTGCTGGACCTCATCTCGCCCATCGGCAAGGGACAGCGCGCGCTCATCGTCGCGCCCCCGAAGACGGGCAAGACCATCATGCTCCAGCGCATCGCCCAGGCGGTCATCTCCAACCACCCGGAGGCGCACGTCATGGTGCTGCTCATCGACGAGCGGCCCGAGGAAGTGACGGACATGCGCCGCAGCATCAAGGCGGAGGTGCTCGCGTCCAGCTCGGACCGGCCCACCGGCGACCACCTCAAGCTGGCGGAGCTGGCGCTGGAGCGCGCGCGGCGCCTGGTGGAGACGGGCAAGGACGTGGTCATCCTGCTGGACTCCATCACCCGGCTGGCGCGCGCCTTCAACAAGGAGGTCGACAACTCCGGCCGCACCATGTCCGGCGGCGTGGACAGCCGCGCGCTGGAGCGCCCCAAGCGCATCTTCGGCGCCGCGCGGGCGACCGAGGAGGCGGGCTCGCTGACCATCATCGGCACGGCGCTCATCGACACCGGCAGCCGCATGGACGAGGTCATCTTCGAGGAGTTCAAGGGCACGGGTAACTCCGAGGTCACCCTGGACCGCCTGCTCGCCGAGAAGCGCGTCTTCCCCGCGGTCAACATCGCCCAGTCGGGCACGCGCAAGGAGGAGAAGCTCTTCACCCTGCGCGAGTACGAGAAGGTGAAGAAGCTGCGGCAGATGCTCTTCGCGGTGAAGCCCGTGGAGGCGATGGAGGCCCTGGTGAAGCGGCTGTCGCGCTACACCTACAACGACGAGTTCCTCGACGAGCTCTGAGAGGTGCGCTGGGGGTGGTGTGGCGGGCCCGGCTCTGCTTAAGGTGGCGGCATGATTCAGGGCTCGGGCCGCTGCCACTACCACCCGGAGCGCGCCGGCCTCGGTGTCTGCGTGGAGTGCCGGCGGGTCATCTGCCGGGAGTGCACCACGCAGTTCGAGGGCATCAACCGGTGCGCGAGCTGCCTGGGGCGACGCCTCCAGGCACTCGAGGGCCCCGCTGAGCGGCGCGAGTGGACGGTCGGCAACGGCCTGCTCGCCCTGGTGGGCGTGGCCATCGTCTGGGGGGGCGTCTATCTGGGCATCCACCTGGTGACGGGCTGAGCCATGGCCGTCTCCGCGCTCGAATTGCGGCCCCGGAACGCCATCGCGGTGATGGACGCGGCGCTGCGCCTGTGCGCCCGGAGCACGGGCGTCTGGGCCCTCACGCTGCCGGGGGGCGCCGCCGTCATCGCCGCCGTGCTGTACGTGGCGGAGGCGATGCGGATGGGGCACTCGCTGGTGCTGCCGTCGCTGGCGTTCACCCTCGCGTGGTTCGTGCGGGGCGTGGGCCAGAGCGCCGCCGCGCACCATGTGCAGGGGGTGTTGCTGGGCACGGCGGAGCCCACCACGTGGGCCTCGCTGAAGGCGGTGCTGGCCAGGCTGCCCTCGGTCTTCGTGGCGGTGGCCTACCTCTTCGTCTTCAACACGCTGCTGTTCAACCTGACGTTGGGCATCGCGTTCTTCGTCGTGTCGGCGCAGAGCGTGGGCTACGCGGCGGTGATGGAGGGGCGCGGCTCGGTGCTGCGGCTGTATGGCCAGTGCTCGAGGCTGTTGGGTCCCGCGCGCGGCACGGCGACGAAGGTGCGCTTCCTCATGTCCGTGCAGGTGCTGGTGTTCTTCAACCTGCACATCGGCCTGAACTTCCTGCTGATGATGGCGCGCAAGCTGTTGGGCGTGGACCTGACGTTCGCCGAGCGCTTCGCCTCGCTGGACAACCTGCCCTGGCTGCTGTTCCTGGCCGCCCTCACCTTCACGCTCTTCGAGCCCGTGCGCGCCGCGGCGGCCACGCTGCTGCTCGTCGACGGGCGCGTGCGCCAGGAGGGGTTGGACCTGTTGGCCGCGGCGCAGCAGCTCCCCGCGCGCTCCACGGGCAAGCCCCTGGGACAGCGGAGCGCGGCGATGCTCGCGGTGGTGTTGGGGCTGGGACTGCTGACCGGGACACCGGCACGGGCGCAGGAGGACGCGCCTCGTGCGCCCGTCACCTCGAGCCGCGAGGCCGTGCGCCGGCTGGGACAGGTGGCCGCGGCCTGCGAGGGCGAGGGGCCGGAGGAGGACGCGCGCTTCGAGAAGCTCGGCTCGCTGGGGAATGGTGAGCGCGGCAAGTTGGATCGACTGGTGCGCGCGGTGGAGCGGCAGGCCTACGACGACGAGGACTGTGACTCGGCGCTCGGCACGCTGGAGCAGGGGTTGGAGCAGGGCTCGCGGACGGTGCAGGCCCAGGCGACCGTGGATGCACGCCAGGCCTCGGCGCGGGCCCGGGACATCCTCGCGCGGCCGGAGTTCACCGTGGCGCCCAAGGTGGAGAAGGCCGCCGAGGAGCCCCCTGAGCCGACCCAACCTCCGGGCTGGTGGCGCCGCTTCACCACCTGGCTGGGCGAGTTCCTCAAGAAGCTCTTCGAGCGGGACGAGGCGCCGCCCACGCGGAACTTCACGCCGCCCGTCGTGTCCGGTGGCGCCGTGGCCAACACGCTGGTGGTGGTCATCGCGGGACTGACGGTGGCGGTGCTGCTGTATGTGCTCTGGAGCGCGCTGAAGAAGAACGTGCGGCGCAAGGCGGGCGAAGGGCTGGAGGTGTCCACCCTGGACGCGTCGACGCTCGCGGGGGACGCGGGCCATGCGCTGTCCCGGCCGCCGGAGGGCTGGGCGCAGCTCGCGGACGAGCTGGCCGCGAAGGGGGAGTATCGCGAGGCGGTGCGCAGCCTCTACCTGGCGCTGCTGTCCCGGCTGCACCGCGATGGCGCGATTCTCTACGACGTGACGCTGTCAAACTGGGACTACCTGAGCCAGTTCAAGGGGCGCATGGAGTGGAAGCCTCGCTTCCGAGAGCTGACGCTGCGCTTCGACTTCGCGTGGTACGGCAACACGCCGGTGGGCAGCAGCGGGTACCAGGAGTTCCGAGCGCTCAGTGCGCCGATGCTCGCGGCGCCCACGCCCCAGGAGGCCGCCGGTGCGTGACCGCCTCCCCTTGCTGACGGTGGGCGCGCTGGTGCTCACCGTGGTGCTCGGCTCGCTCCTGCTCTCGAGCGCGCGTCGTGGTGAGTTCGCCGACACGCTGTCCACCTACCGCGCCCAGGAGGACGGCGCGCGCGCGCTGTACCTCCTGGCCGAGGAGAGCGGGCTGCCGGTGTCCCGCCGCATGGCGGACTTGCGCATCGGCACGAAGGGTTCGACGACGCCGGTGCTGCTCGCCGTGGAGGTCCAGGGCTCGCGAGAGGACGACCTGGAACAGACGCAGCTCGCCGCCGAGCCGGACGCGGGCTTGGGCGACGAGCTCGTGCCGCGCACGGGCTTCAACACCTTCCGAGCCACCGAACTCGACGACCGCGAGGTGACGGAGCTGCTCACGCAGGTGTCCGCGGGCCGCTCCGCCGTCTACGTCCCCTGGGGCTCGCGGGAGAACCCGCTGCTCGACGCCTTGAGCGTCAAGCTCATCAAGGCCGACACGACGCTGCCCATGCGCACGCTGGTTCCCCCCTTCCCCTCCCCGTACACGCTCGGCGTGGAGCGGGTGGAGGTGAAGGTGCAGGCGTACCTGGAGCTGCCGGCCACCGCGGTGCCGGTCCTCGAGGACGAGCGCCTGGGGCGCATGGTGGCGGCGGTGGTTCCGCACGGCCAGGGCCGGGTGCTCGTGCTGGGCGCGCCGGAGCTGGCGATGAACGTGGCCCTGTCGCGCGCGGACAACGCGCAGTTCTGGCTCTCCGCCCTGGCGGCGCTGGGCCCCGGCCCCTACGAGTTCGACGAGTTCCACCACGGCTTCACCAACGAGCGCTCCGTCGTCGACTTCGCGCGGCGCTACGGCCTGCACTTCGCGGTGCTCCAGCTGCTCGCGGGCGTGGCGCTCTGGTCCGTGGCGCTCAAGCGCTTCGGCCGCCCCCGCCCCCCTCCCGAGTCCGTCCGCGTGGGCGCCACCGACGCCCTGTTCGCCATGGCGCGGCTGTACCGCGAGGGACGCCACCACGGCTTCGCGGCGAAGCTCGTCGCCCGAGGACTCACCCAGGAACTCGCGCTGCACGCGGGCCTGCCCGCCCACGCGGCGCCCAAGGCCGTCTCGGAGGCGCTGAAGGAGCGCGGCCGGGAGGACCTCGCGCGCGGCCTGCGCGAAGTGGTCGGCCGGGCCGACACGGTGAACAACGACTCCGACCTCCAGCAGCTCACCGCGCGCGCGGCCACGCTGCGGCAAGGTCTCCACCCCGCCGGCCAGGTCCGGCGCAGCACTTCCGGTACCCCATGAACGCGAATGACTCCGCCTCCCCGCTCGTCCAGACCGGCTCCGCCGTGCAGGCCGCCCACGCCATTCGCGAGGGCGTGCTGCGCGAGGTGCGCAAGGCCGTGGTGGGCCAGGACGAGGTGCTGGAGCTGATGCTCTGCGGCCTCATCGCCGGCGGCCACGTGCTGCTGGAGGGCGTGCCCGGCGTGGCCAAGACGCTGATGGCCAAGGCGCTGGCGCGCAGCATCGGCTCCGACTTCAAGCGCATCCAGTTCACCCCGGACCTGATGCCCGCGGACATCCTGGGCACCAGCGTCTTCGACTTGAAGTCCCAGGGCTTCGTGCTGGTGAAGGGCCCCATCTTCACGGACCTGCTGCTGGCCGACGAAATCAACCGCGCCCCGGCCAAGACGCAGTCCGCGCTGCTGGAGGCCATGCAGGAGCGCGGCGTCTCGCTGGAGGGCCGCAACCTCCCGCTGTCTCCCCTCTTCACGGTGTTCGCCACGCAGAACCCGGTGGAGTCGGAGGGCACGTACCCGCTGCCCGAGGCGCAGCTCGACCGCTTCCTGCTGAAGATCGACGTGGGCTACCCCGCGCCCGAGGAGGAGGACGCCATCCTCGCCTCCGTGCACCGGGGCTTCGACGCCGGTGACCTGTCACGCGCGGGAGTCCACGCGGCGGTGACGAAGGAGGGCCTCTTGGGCGCGCGCGCCGCGCTCAACGAGGTCAACGTGGAGCCTCCGGTGCTGGGCTACATCCGCAAGCTGGTGTCGGCGACGCGGACCTCCAGCCGCATCCGCCTGGGCGCGGGCCCTCGCGCGGGCGTGCACCTGCTGCTCGCGTCCAAGGCGCTGGCCGCCCTGCGCGGGCGCAACTTCGTCACGCCGGATGACGTGCGCTTCCTGGCGGGCCCGGTGTTGAAGCACCGCCTGCTCCTGTCGCCGGACGCGGAGCTGGACGGGGCCACGCCGTCGGACGTGCTGCGCGAGGTGGTGCAGGCGGTGGAGGTCCCTCGGTGATTCCCACCGGGCGCCTCTGGGCGCTGTTCGCGCTGCTGGCCGTGCCCATGATGGCCGCGGGGTTCTTCCCGGGCCTGGGCGGCGCCGTGCTGGCGTTGGACGCGCTGGCCCTGGCGCTCGCCGTGGTGGACTTCCTGTGGGCGCGCTCGGTGCGGCTGGAGGCGCGGCGCGTGTTGCCGCAGCGGCTCAATGTGGGCGTGCCCAACAAGGTGGAGCTGCGGCTCGTGCACCGGGGCGGCCGGACGGCGCGGGTGCGCGTCAAGGACGGCGTGCCGGAGTCCTTCACCGCCGAGCCCGACGAGGCCACGCTGGAGCTGCCCCCGGACAGCGAGACGCGCTGGGTGTACCGGGTGACGCCCGCCCGGCGCGGCCGCTTCGACTTCACGGAGGTGACGGCGCGAGTGGCGGGCCCGCTGGGGCTCGTCCTCCACGAGCGCGTGTTCCCCACCACGCAGACCCTCTCCGTGTACCCGGACCTGCGCGGCGCCAGCCGACTGCTCTTGTCCGGAGCCGCGCTGGACCTGGTGAACCTGGGCCTCCGGCAGCTGCGCCGCGACGGACGGGGCAGTGAGTTCGCGCGACTGCGCGACTACGCGCAGGGAGACAGCGCGCGCGACGTGGATTGGAAGGCCACGGCCCGTCGCGGACGGCCGGTGACGCGGGTGCTGGAGTCGGAGCGCTCCCAGTCCATCCTCATCTGCGTGGACGCGGGCCGCTCCATGGCGGCGCAGGTGGACGGGCTCACCAAGCTGGACCACGCGGTGAACGCCGCGCTCTTCCTGGCCTTCGTCGCCGTGCGCAACGGAGACCGCGTGGGGCTCGCCGTCTTCGCGGATGGCGTGAAGACGTACCTGCCCCCCGCGGCGGGGCGGATGCAGTACCGGAAGATGGTGGACGCGCTCTACTCCACGACGCCCAGCCTCACGTACGTGGACTACCTGGCGCTCTTCAAGGAGCTCAACGTCCGCCTCACCCGGCGCAGCCTGCTGTGTGTCTTCACGGACTTCCTCGACGAGGAGCAGGCGTCCACCATGGTGGCCCCGCTCCATCGGCTCGCGCGGCGGCACGTGCCCCTGTGCTTGTCGGTGAAGGACACGGCGCTGCAGAAGCTCCTGCGCACGCCGCCTCCCGGTCCGGAGGAGGCCTTCCAGCACGCCGTGGCCTCGGAGCTGCTCTCGGACCGCGAGGTGCTCAAGGCGCGCGTGAGCCAGGGCGGCGTGCAGATGCTCGACGTACAGCCGGATGACCTGAGCCTCGCGGCCGTCAACCGCTACCTCGACATCAAGGCCCGGGGCGTCCTGTAGCCCCGCCATGCGCCCGCGCTCCCAGCTTGGGCGCCGCGCGGGATTCCAGGCGGAGACGTGGGTGGGACCGCTGACGCAGGGCGCGCCGAGCTACCGCGTCCTCAGGATGTGGAAGACACGGATGACGGCACCGGCAGCCACCCCGTGAAGCGGGTGTCCGTGTCGTTGCCGCGCACGAGGTGCAGGCCCCGCTTGAAGAGCGCGTAGACGCGGAAGAAGGACTCCAGCCCGGCGCGCTCGGCGGCGCTCATCGGGGCCGCGCCGAAAATCACCTTCGGGTCGCCCTTGCCCGAGTCGACGAAGCCGAGCACCCCCACCACCGGCAGCCGCACCCGCTGCCCGCGAGCGAGCCGCGCGCCCAGCACCACCGCGTCGAGCGGATCTCCATCATCCGCCACGAGCCCCGGGATGCTGCCGTAGTTGTACGGACACGGCACCGGCGACACGAAGTCCACCGAGCCATCCGCGCGCCGCTTCACGAACGAGAAGCGGGGGCACTCGATGAGGACCTCGGGCAGGGCCGGCAGTGGGGGCAGGAGCAGCACCCGCCCCGTGTAGCACGGCCCCGACTCCCACGATGCCCGTCAGGACGCCGGGGGAGCGTCCGAGCCTGGCTCGGCCGGGTGGGAGTCTCGCAGCCAGTCCGAGAACAGGTACGCATAGACGCCCGAGCCCACCACCAGGGCGAACGTCACCTTGAAGGCCACCGACAGCTTGGGCGGATGGATTTGCGACACGGTGCCCTCGATGAAGCCCGCGAGCACGAACAGCGCGAGCGTGCCGAACAGCAGCTTCACCGCCGTCACCGCCTCCATGCGCAGCGCCTGTCCCCGGGTGAGCCCCTTGGGGGCCACCAGCCCCCGCGCGATGACGAGCCCCGCCGCGCCCGCGATGCAGATGGCCGTCACCTCCGGGATGCCGTGCGGGAGGATCCACGCCCAGAACCAACCGGCCATGCCCTTCGCGGCGTACACCTGCGCGAGCGCGCCCAGGAACAGTCCATTGACGAACAACATGATGGCCGTGCCCAGCCCCAGCGTCACCCCCAGGGCGAAGGCCAGGAAGGCCACCTGGATGTTGTGCGTGAAGAGGTACGACGAGAAATGGGCCTGCTGGTCGGCCGTCATCCCCTCGCCCTTCGCCTCGTCGGCGGCGCGCTGGACGGGGTCCAGCTCCAGGTGCTCGGCGGGCACCAGGTAGTGCGCCGCCTCCGGGTCCACCAGCATGCCCAGGTAGCCGAAGCCCCCGCCCGCGAGGAACAGCAGCACCGCGGCGATGTACATGCGGACCTCGCGGTGGAAGAGCGCCGGGAAGCCCCGAGCCACGAAGCCCCACACGTCCGCGAACCGGGGACGCCGCCCCGGGTAGGTCAGCGCATAGGCCCGGCCCACCAAATCGTTCAGGTACGCGCTCACGTCCGCCGAGCCGCTGCGGGCCCGGACCCAGAGCAGGTCGCTCGACACGGCGCGGTAGAGCTTCCCGAGCGTCCTCGCGTCCTCCAGGCTCAGGCCCCGGAGGCCCCGGGTCTCCGACTGGTCCAGCAGCCGTTCGAGCTTCTCCCAGCGAGGCCGGCGCGACTCGATGAACTCCGCCATCTCCATGACGACACTCTAGCCCAGCAGGGAGGGATGCCCACCCTGCCCTACGGGCGACAGTTGTGGGAAAACAGGAACATGACGTGTCGGCTGGCGTTGCTGGGGAGCCTTCTGGCCTGTGTGACGGGGTGCAGCTCCATGCGAGCGCTGTGTCCCCTCGAGGGCGGCCGTCCCTGGGTGGAGGTGAAGAGCCCGCACTTCACCGTCCGGACGAACCTGGACGCGGAGACGTCCGCCGACGCCGCGCGGGATTTGGAGATGATGCGCCAGGGCCTCTTGCAGGCCTGGGGCGGCAGCTTCGACCCGCCGGGCACCGTGGAGGTCATCGTCCTGCGCAACCGCCGGGAGCTCTCCGAGTTCACCCAGGTCAGCATCGAGGGCTTCTCCGCGACGATGGCCGAAGGCCCCGTGCTGGTGATGGCGGGCCACAGCTACGCGCTCAGCGAGGAGGGCGCGGACGTCTCCACGCAGGCCCACGAGCTGACGCACTACCTCTCGCAGTTCGCGCTGGTGCGGCAGCCCCGCTGGCTGTCGGAGGGGCTGGCCACCTATCTGGAGACCATCGCGCTCAAGCCGGAGAAGCAGGAGGTGGTGCTGGGGGCGAAGCACGGCCCCTTCCTGGACATCGCCCGGCGCAACGGCTGGCGCACGCTGGACGAGCTGTGGGAGTGGGACCGCCGCGGGCCGATGAGCACCGCGGAGTCCCAGCAGTACTACGTGTCCGCGTGGCTCTGGGTGCACTTCTTCATCAGCCAACACGCCGAGCGCTTCGAGCGCTTCCAGAAGCGGTTGATGGGCGGGGAGGATCCGCGCGTCGCCTGGGATGCGTCGTTCCACGGCGTGAAGGACCTGGCCGGACAGGTCCACGCCTACGCCCTGGGCACGGTGCCCACGCGCTCTCCGACCATCACCGCGCCGCTCTTGCCCGTCTCCGGTGACATCGACATCCGGCCCCTGGAGCCCGCGGAGGTGCATGCCATCCGCGCGCGCCTCTTCCTGATGACCCCGGGAGGGTCCTCGCCCGAGGAGCGACTGGAGAAGGCCGAGTTCGAGATGGCCCAGGCGCTGAAGGAGGACCCGGGCAACTTCACCGTGGCCCTGTTGCGCATCCGCAACACGGCGGAGCCCGAGCAGCAGCTGGTGCTCGCACGGGCGCTGGTGGGCCGCAGCCCCGAGAACGGCAGGGCCTGGGACGCGCTCGCCCAGGCGCTGGACGCCGCGGGCTACGCGACGGAGGAGCAGGAGGCCGCGCGGCTTCGAGCGGTGGAGCTGATCCCCGACAACGTCGGCGCCCAGGAGGGGCTCGCCCGCTACTACGCGCGCACGGCCCAACCCGAGCGGGGGCTGGCGGCGGCGCAGCGAGCCCTCGCCCTGGCACCAGGGAACGCGAGCGTGCTGGACACGTACTCCACCATCCTCTTCCAGCTCGGCCGGTGCCAGGAGGCGCTCGCCACGCAGCAGCTCGCGGTGGAGGTCCTCTACGAGGGCACGCCGGTGAGGTTGAGCCAGACGGTGCATGACACGCTGGCGCGCTACGAGGCCGTGTGCGGCACGGCGACCTCGCCCATCGGCGGTGAGTAGCCGCGCCTCCGGCGGACGACGGGCCACGGACATCGAGGCCCGCAACGACGAAGCGCCGGAAGAGCCCCGCTGGGGACCCGTCCGGCGCCTCGGACACCCCGCGTGGGCGCGGGTTACTTCAGCTGCTTCTCCAGCGGCTTCTTCTCGTTGGAGTCGAGCTGCTTGGTCCAGTCCACCACGGGCGTCTGCCACGCCATGCCCGTCTCGGTGGGCTCGGGGGCCAGCTTCTCGAACTCGAAGCCGTCGCCACCGAAGTACAGGTACTCGACCGTGGCGACCGTGTACTCCTTCGCGGGGTCCAGCGCCTTGCCCTTGGCGTCCTTGAACTTGCCCTTCCCGGCGGCGGTGAAGCCGGAGATGAGCGCGTTGGGGTTGGCCAGCTGCTTGGCCAGGTCCTCGCCCTTGAGCTTCACGACGAGCAGCGAGTTCTCGAACGGCATCACCGTGTAGATGCTGCCGCGAGTCACCGCGCCCGCCGGCAGGTCGCCGCGGATGCCGCCCTTGTTGAGGATGGCCGCGTCCGTGCCGAGCGACTCACGCACCGCGCCCGCCACCCACTTCGCCATCTGCGGCGAGGCCTGGGTGATGCCCGTCTTGGTGAAGCCGATCTGCTGGCCCAGCACCTCGTCGAGCTGCGCCTTCCACTTGGCGACCAGCTGCGCCGTCTCGGCGTCGGGCGTTCCACCGGCCACGTCGACGAGCTTGCCCTCGAACTGGGTGACCTTCTCGCCCGCGGGCTTCGCCGGGTCGAAGGTGATGTGCGCGCTCAGGTACTTGGAGAAGCCGCGGTCCAGCGACGCGAAGATGGTGCCGTTCTCCTTCGAGTACACCTGCGCGGGGCAGCGGCCGCCGGCCACGAGCGCCAGCTTCCACTCGGGGTGCTTGGCCACCACCGGCTGCAGCTCGGTGACGCAGGTGTCGGCGACGACGACGACGGTGTCCGCGCCCGCCTTGCGGGCCTCGGGGATGGCGCTGGAGAGCGCCTCCTCGTAGCCGGTGACCTCGAGCCCCTCGGCGCGGCCGGCCATCGCCGTGCGCACGGTCTTCTCGGAGGCCAGGCCCACGACGCCGATCTTCAGGCCGCGGCGGTCGAACACCTGGAACGCGGGCAGGGACATGTCCCCCGCGAGCGCCGGGTCCTTCACGCGCAGGTTGGCCGCGAGGAACGGGAAGCCGCCGGAGGCGCGGTTCTTGAGGAAGGCCTCCTTGCCGAACGCCAGCTCGTGGTTGCCCATGGCGGAGGCGGCGTAGCCCATGCGGCCCATGACCTCGGCCGTGGGGGCGCCCAGGAAGAAGGACGACAGGGCCGGCCCGTTCCAGTGGTCGCCGGTGGCGAGCGCCAGGGTGCCCGAGTCCGCGCACGTGGCCTGGCCATCCTTGACGGGGCCCGGACAGTGCTTCTCGTTGTTCACCCATTGCCCGAGCAGCTCGGCGGCGCCGCCCTTGCCCTCGACGGGCTGGAGCTGGCCGAACGTTCCACCGGTGACCAGCAGCGTGACTTCGCTGGGCACGGCGGGCTTCGCGGAAGCGGCGTCCGGCTGTTCGGTCGCGGGCGCGGCGGGAGGGGGACTGCTCTTCTCGCAGCCGGCCAGAGCGCCGAGCGCGAGGACCAGCACGCCGGACAGGCGCGACTGGCGGGAGGGACGGAAGCGGTAGCAGGGGGTCGAGTTCACAGCAGCGCCGTTTAGCACAACTCCGGACGTGATACGGTGGCCGGCGTGTCGGATCATTCGGCCCCTGAAGCCCCACCCTCACGCGCAGGAGAGCAGAGACAAGACGCGGCGAGCGGGGAGAACCCTTCCGGTCGTACCTCGACCCAGCATTTCTGGGAAGAGCTGCAAAAGGGAGCAACCCATTTCCAGGAGCACGGCTCCGGGGTCGGCCAACAGGGTCGGCTGAGGCAGTTCGCCCACGGGTTGAGCCTGCCCTTCCACATCGCCCGAGCCTTGCTGGCGGACTCCGCCGCGCGCTCCCGGTACCTGCGTGTGGGGATGATGCAGACGATGGTCGCCCTGGCGCTCGCCCTGACGTGCATGGGCTCGGCGAAGAAGGCCGCGAACGCGGTGGACGAGCGGCGGGACGCGGCTGTCGAGGCGGAGGTCTCCAAGGTCTTCCAGGCGGCCGCGCAGGCACTGACGGCGGACAAGGCGAAGGAGCGCGATTCGGAGAGGATGGAGCGCCGCCGCGAGCGACGCCGATGGCGTGGGGCCAAGGAGCTTCCGGAGCAGGAAGCCACGTCGAAGACCCAAGCCGGAGATGAGACATCCGCGCCACGGGGAGCGGCCGGAGCCATCGCGGGCACGGCCGCCGACACCGAGAACGCCGAGCCGGTGGACGGCGATGAGTCCTCGGATGAGCAGGCGGTCGCGGAGCCGGGTGACGAAGAGGAGTCCTCCGAGCAGGAGCAGACCTCCGGGACACCCGCGCCAACGCCCTTCGCGAAGAAGCCCACCCCGACGCCCTCAGCTGGAACGTCCGAGACGGTGTCGCCGGAGCAGCCCGCGAAGACAGGAGACGAAACGCCGGCACCCAAGCGCCAGGCTCAAGCCTCCGAGAAGCACGCGGCGACGACGAAGACCACCGCGCCAACGGATGACCGCGCGACCTCCGAGAAGCACGCGGAAGCACCGCGGCCCGCGGAGACCGCCATCCCGGGTACGCCCACGAAGGAGCCGAACACCACCGAGGACGGCACCCCGAAGGCCCCGGAGAGCACCGAGGCCGTGCTGGATGACGTGGACTCACTGCCGCCCGATGTGCGGGAGAGCCTGAAGGCCGCCAGTGCCGCCATGAAGCAGGCCCTGGCTGCGGAGGCCGCGCGCGACAAGGCCTTCGAGCAGCGGGTTCGCGACGTCGAGGCCGCGGCGAGCGGACAGAGCGACGGCGGGCCGTCCTTCTCGAACGCGCTGGGCGCACTCATCGCCGACGCGATCGCGACGGAGACCAAGAAGGGCAGCGCCCGGGAACAGACGGGCGGCGACGCGGCGGGTGAGCCCCCCGCGAGCAAGCCCCGGAAGAAGGTCGAGCCTCCGGAGGAGGACGCCCTGCCCTTCCTCTCGTTCAAGGGGTTCTCGTTGATCGGCCTGCCGTTCTGGATCGCCCTGTTCGCGGCGATGCAGCTCGCGCAGTGGGTCATCATCGCGCTCTCGCGCGACTACCACGACGTCATCTCGCGCGACGCCAGCCTGCTCACGCGCATCGAGCCGGAGGACGAGGCCTTCACGCCGCACGTCCGCTTGAACGTGCAGTGGCTGCGCAAGAAGGTCCAGCGTCGGGTGCGCGCGATGCTTCTGTTCGCGGTGGGAGTCCCAGCCGCGGTCTTCATCGTCTCGCCCTTGTTCTGCACGGGATTGAGCAGCCCGTTGATCACGGTCATCACCTCGCTGTGGGGTGTGTGGTGGCTGATGGTGTTCACCGCCGCCAAGAGCTGCCATGCCTGGGACACGGTGGAGGGCCAGCGGCCTCCCTGGTTCCTGCGCGCGTGGACGGTGCTCACCACCAAGGTTCCCGGTCTGCGGTGGGGGATTCTCCAGCGCTATGGCGCCATGTGGACCCGGCGCACGAGCGAGGTCTACGCGCCCGTCGCCTCGGTGGAGCGTCACCCGTGGGCGTACGCGGGGCTGTCCCTGGTCCGCTTCGTGGGCTCCTTCGCCCCGCTGAAGTTCTTCGTGCGGCCGCTCATCCCCGTGGCCTCCGCGCACATCCTCCAGCACGAGCGAGCCCGCCGGCTCCCGCCCACCAGCACGGGCCCGGACCACCCCGCCAAGGACACCTGAGAGGACTCCGCGTCGCCGGGCTGAACGCACGGCGCTCGCCACTCAGCTGCCCTCGAGTGCCTCGCGGTCAGTGGCACGCGGCGCTCGCATCGAAGCACCCAGGACGCCGAAGCGCGATGAACCGCGCAGGCCGCGCTGGGTGCGCTCCTCCGTCGTCGGCTACGAGCCCGCTGACACAGGCCCCGTGCGCAGCGGCACGAAGCATCGAAGCCCCCGAGAAGCCGAAGCACGGCGAACCGCTCAGGCGTCGCCGCCCCGGGTGCGCTTCTCCGTCGTCGGCGGCTCCGAACCCTCGGGAGCAGGCCCCGTGGGAAGTGGCGGCGCGGTGGGCGCCGCGGGCGCGGTCATCTCCAGCCGCTCGCCCGTCTCGCGCGAGTCCGGCAGCGCGATGAGCGCCTGGAGCTGCAGACTCACGGCGCGGAAGAACCCCGTGAGCAGCTCGGGCCGGTCCGCGAGCAGGTCCAGGAAGTCACGTCGGTCGATGATGAGCACCCGCGTATCCACCGCGGCCACCATGTCCGTGGGGCGCGGCGCTCCGTCCAGCAGGCTCACCTCGCCGAAGGCCTGCTTGCCCTGGAAGCGCAGCACGTGCTCGCCGTCATGGAACGCGTCGATGGCGCCGTCGACGATGACGTAGAGCGCGTCGCCTGGGTCGCCTTGCGCGTAGATGCGCTCACCGGCGCGGAAGAAACCCTCTCGGGCCACCGCGGCGATGGCCGCGATGTCATCCACGTCGCTCTGGGAGAAGACGCTCACGCCCTCCAGCTCGAACATCCGTTGGACAATGCGGTCGCTCAATTCACCCTCCTGCGGGAGCACGTCCAGCCCGTTCACCCGCGCGATGTGGCGGGCGCACGCGCGCAGCACCACGTCCTCGCTCTGCACCAGCGCCGCCAGCCTGCGCCACAACCGGCCCGACGCCCCGGGAGGCAGCTCCCGGTGGTGCGCCTCCACCTGCTCCATCACCAGCTCCCGGTCCTCCTCGGAGAGCAGGTTGTCCAACAACTCCAACGCCAGCGCCCGCCGCCGCGCATCCTGCCCCACCAGGTTGTAGTGGATGCCGCGCATGCGGTGCGACGAGTCCAACAACCCCAGCAGGAAGAACGACAGCTCGAGCGCCTGGTCCAGCCGGTCGCCCACCGCGCGGGTGAGCAGCGAGCCATCCCCCAGCGCCGCGCGCACGTCGCGATAGGCCCCCACCAGCGCCCGATACGTGTCCCGTCGACGGCCCAGCGCCTCGCGCACGCGGTCCACATCCACCGGATGCTCGGGGTGCTCGTCGCGAAGCCGCGACAGCTGCGCGCCGATGCGGAAGTGCAGCGAGGCATCATCCCGCACGTTGGAGAACAGCAGCGCGTCCAGCGCCGCGGGCGTCCCGATGCCCCGAAGCACGCGAGGCAGCTGCAGCCGCATCGCCAGCGGAGCCTTCTTGTTGTTGAGGTGCTCCTCCACCAGCGGCGTCACCGCGTCACCCAACGCGATGAGCGCCTCGCGGGCCGTCTTGCGCTCCTCGCGCCACGTGAGGAAGGGCAGCAGCCGGGGCGCGAGCTCCACGTACCCGCCCTCCCCCACCGCGGCCAGCGTCACGCGCCGCACGGTGGTGTCCCCATCATCGAGATACCGCGCGAGCGGCCCCGCGAAGCGCGCGTCCTGGAGCCGCCCCAGGAGCTTCGCCACCTCGCGGCGCTCCATCACCGGAGCCCCTTCACCGCGCGCGAGCAGCTCCTCCAGCGACGACAGCGCCGCCGCGCTCCCCGTCGACTTCACCAGGGCGCCGATGGCCGCGCACCGCAGCCCCACATCCGGATGATTGAGCAGCGCCGGCAACAGCCGCTCCGCCCGCTCCGGAGACAACCGCGCCAGCGCCCACACGGCCTGGTCCCGAGGCCGACGAGGCCCCTCCTCCACCAGTCGCTCCAGCACGGGCGCCAGCTCGCGCGCCTCCAGCTCCAGCGCCAGGGCCACGCCCCGCTCCAGCACGCGCTCGTGGGGATGCCGCAGCAGGGCCGGCAGGTGCTGACGCAGCGACACCTCGGCCTGCTCCATCAGGTCCACGGCGCGGAGCACGCGGTCCGGCATGGGAGCCGACAACGCCTCGGTCAGCAGGCGCTGCTCCTCCTCCCCCTCCAGCTCCACCTCCTCTTCCTCGTGCGCGCCCACCTGCTCACCCAGCGCCGCGACGTAGGCGGGCTTGAGCCGCACCAGCAGCAACGCGAGCGCCGCGCACATGGCCACCACGGCCACCGCCATCGACATGCCCGTGGCGGCGCGCCCCGCGCCGATGAGCAGCAGGCCGGCCACCACCACGCCGCTCTTGCGCAGCAGCCCATCCACCGCCGCGCGCAGCCCCTCGCGCTGGTCATCCGGCACCGCCGCGTAGAGCAGCTGGATGCCCACCGGCAGGATGGAGTAGCTCACCGCCGTCTCCACCAGCCGCAACAGGTGCACCGGCCACAGGTCGGGCGTCACCAGCGTCGCGCCCGCCAACGGCGCGAGCACCAGCGGCACCAGCGCCACGTAGCGCAGCAGCCCCAGGCGCTTGAGCAGCCGCTGCGTCAACAGCAGCTGGAACGCGACGCAGAACAGACCAATCCACAGCTGCAGCGAGCCGAAGAGCGCCGCCAGCGCGTCCTCGCTGAGCTGGCCCTCCAGCCGGATGCGGAACAGGTAGTCGACGAAGGACGACAGCACCGCGAACGAGATGCCCAGCGCCGCGAGCACCTGCGCGTAGGGGCTCTCCGCCAGGTAGCTGAACGCCATGAACGACGTGGGCGCCGGACGCCCCCTGGGCGGAGGCGGCGGCTCACCGCGATACAGGTGGTGGAAGATGGCGCCCGCGACCAACAGCCCCAGCCCGCCACTCACCACCATGGCCGGCGTGCCCAGCCGCTCCGCCAGCCCCTGGACCAGCAGACCTCCGACGATGCCGCCGCCCATGGCGAAGCCATTGAGCGCGGTGAAGGCGCGCCGGGCCTCGCGCGCATCGAAGGCGGACGCCATGCGCGCCCAGAACCGGAACGACACGAACGTGGAGAACGTGTCCGCGAACAGGTACAGCGCCAGCGCCGAGGTGCTCACCCCCACCGACAGCGCCACCGCCAGCCCCATCGACACCACGCCGCCCAGCCCCGTCAGCACCCCCGGCGACTCGAACGGCGAGCCGGGCTTGAAGCGCGGCAGCACCGTCAGCGCCGCGGTGATGAGCGCGCCCAACAGGTACAGGTAGGGCAGCGCCTGCGAGTCGAAACGCGACAACACCAGCGCGTTGGCCGCCGTCTTGAGCTGCGTCACCCCTGCGATGAGCGCGAACTGAAAGGCGGCCGCCGGCAAGAGGCGGCGGTTCCAGGATGAGGTGGCGGAGGGGGGCACGTTGCGCGAGGGGCGGCGAGGCTACCCCACCACCCCGACAGCCATGATTAACACAGACGCCCGTCCGGCCGCGCCCCCCACGGGGCACTCGCCGGGTGCTCGGCCAGGCAGGGCTCCCGAAAGGCTCACCTGGGAATACCCGGGGCCACCCATGCTCCCCCGCATGCCCGGAGAGCCGGCTAGACTGCCCGCCGTGACGACGGCCACCGACACCTTGCTGGACGGCACCCACACGGTGCTCACACCGGAGTACGTGGAGTTCCGCTTCACGCTGGCGGGCCTGTACTCGCGCTTCCTGGCGTGGCTGCTGGACTCGGTCATCGTCGTGGTCATCAGCCTGGCGGTCATCCTGGGGCTGAGCCTGGTCATGGCCGCCTTCCCCGGCGTCGCGAGCGCCCTGGGCATCGTCGTCTACTTCCTGGTGGACTGGGGCTACGGCATCACCCTGGAGACGCTCTGGAGCGGCCAGACGGTGGGCAAGCGCGCCCTGTCCCTGCGGGTCATCCAGGAGAGCGGCGTGCGCATCGGCTTCTACCACGCGGCGCTGCGCAACCTGGCCCGTCCCGTGGACCGCCTCCCCCTGCTCTACCTGGTGGGTGGCGTGACGGCCCTCGTCTCCGGCTCGCAGCAGCGACTGGGGGACATGCTCGCCGGCACCATCGTCGTGCGCGAGCGGCGGCTCAAGGTGCCCTCCGCCATCAACGCCTCCGGCGAGGAGGGCCTGCTGGCGGATCCGCTCTTCGTCTCGCGCGTGAAGCGGCTGTCCACGGAGGAGCGGGAGCTGGTGCTCACCGCCGTCCTCCGCCGGGACGAGCTGCGCATGGAGGCCCGCCTGCGCCTGTTCGCCGCGCTCGGAGCGCGGCTGCAGGACGCGCTGGCCATGGAGAAGCCGGCCCACCTCTCCGACGAGAAATGGACGCTGCTCGTCGCCGCGGCCCTCCTGCCCAACGCTAGAAGTACGCCGCCACGCCCGCAGACAGCGTCAGCGAGTTCTGCGTCTTCTCGTTGAGGGCGATGTAGAAGTTGTACTGCGCCCGCAAGCCCACGCTCACCGAGTCGGACATGAAGAAGTCCACGCCCGCGTTGGGACCGATGCCGACGAAGTTGCTCATGCTCTCCTTGAAGACGATGAGGTAGCTGATGTCGGAGCCGAGGTAGGGGCGGATGCTCTCCTCCATCAGCAGGTAGCGGATGCCCAGCGACGGGGCCAGGCCCACCACGCGCTTCCGGGCCGGGTCCGTGGTGTCGCGGGGGAAGGCCACCTTCGACAGGGACACCAGCTCGAAGCCGTTCTCGATGTAGAGGCTCGCGTCGATGCCCAGGAAGAAGGCGTCGTCCAACCCCTTGGTGCGGTTGAAGTCCATGTAGCCCAACGACAACCCGAGGCTGCGATTGGCGAACTGGGCGTGGGCCGGGGCCGCCCCGAGCAGGGCCAGCGCAAAGGTGAAAGCACAGAGCAAGGTACGCATGGACGGCCACTCTAATCGTGCAACCCACCGAAATCAGCCCGGATTCAGGCCCCGCCGGGGCGTTGCACGACAGGAGGCGCTCTCCTACACTCGGCCGGCCATGCGCCTTGCCCGCCTCGTCACCACGGTCTCCCTGGTCTGCGTGCTTCCACTCGCCGGCTGTCTCTCCACGCCGCCGCCCCACGAACGCGCGCTCATCAACAACGAGCTGTGCGCCCAGGAGCTGCACAACCAGAACCTGGTGAAGGCGGAGGTCTACTGCGACCTGGGCCTGGAGTTCTCCCCCCAGTACGCGGACCTGTGGGCCAACAAGGGCATCATCGCGATGATGTCCGGCCGCAAGGAGGACGCGAAGAAGCACTTCATCAAGGCGCTTCGCTACAACCAGGAGCACCTCCAGTCCTACCAGAACCTGGGCTACCTCTACGCGGAGGAGGGCGCCTACGGGAAGGCGCACGACAACTACCGTCGCGCCCTGAAGGTGAACCCGGACAACCTGGACACGCGCTACAGCCTCGCGGTCACGATGATGAAGATGAAGAAGTACACGGAGGCGAAGAAGGAGTTCCGCACCCTGCTCGCCATCAATCCGAACCTGGCCGCCGCCCACCACTCGATGGGCATCATCGCCTTCGAGGAGGACCAGTACGAGGAGGCCGCGGAGCACCTGGCCCAGTCGGCGGCGACGGACCCGAACAACCCGGACGTCTGGCACGACTACGGCAACACGCTGATGGAGCTGGGGCGCTTCGTCGACGCGCGCGAGGCCTTCGCCAACTGCATCCAGTTGGACGCCAAGCTGACCAGCTGCGTCAACAACCTCGCCCTGGCCCAGCGCAAGGCGGCGCTCACGGACGCCGGTCTGCGCGAGGTCAAGGACACCCAGCAGGCGGAGAACTCCGCCCCCGCGCTCTACACCCTCGCCCGCACCTTCCGCGAGAAGGGGCTTCTGGCCGAGGAGGAGACCACTTACAAGAAGTGCGTGAAGCTGGAAGGGAAGTACGCCCCCTGCCACTTCGGCCTCTTCGAGCTCTTCCAGGACGCCAACAAGCACGAGCACGCCGAGGTGGCCTGCAAGAACTTCCTGAAGTATGCGACTTCCGAAGAGTTCCCCACCGAGTATCAGACGTGCGAGAAGTACCTGAGCAACGCGACGTTCTGATGCCCCGCTGTTCCCTGCAAGCACCACCCCCTCGATGAGCGTCCGTCTCACCGTCACGCAGCGCAGCGAGGCCGGAGCCAAGGGCACCGAGCACGTCCTCACCGAATCAGTCATCACGCTGGGGCGCGACAAGTCCTGCCAGGTGGTCCTGGCCCAGCAGGCGGTGTCGCGCAACCACGCGCGCATCTGTCAGGAGGGCACGCTCTTCTTCCTCGAGGACCTGGGCAGCGCCTACGGCACCCAGGTCAACGGCAAGCCCCTGCCCAAGGGCGAGAAGCGCCTGCTGCGCAACGGCGACGTCATCGCCATCGCCCAGTACGACGTGCGCTTCGACAAGGTGACGGAGCTCATCAACGCGGACGCCACGTCGGAGAAGACGTCCTTCATCGCGCGCGACAACCTGAAGGACGTGATGCGCGGGCTGTCCTCCTCGGAGGAGCGCTACCTGCGCATCATGAACGGGCCGCGCGAGGGCGAGCGCATCGAGGTCGCCGACGCGTCCGAGCTGGTCATCGGCCGGGACGAGAAGGACGTGGACATCGTCCTCAAGGACGACCTCACCTCGCGCAAGCACGCGAAGATCCGCCGTGACTGGTCCGGCACCCACGTGGAGGACCTGGGCAGCCGCAACGGCATCAAGGTCAACAAGAAGCGGGTGAACCGCAAGGCGCTCAAGGACAACGACGAGGTGGAGGTGGGCGGCACGCGCTTCCTCTACGTCGACCCCGCCGAGCCCGCCGAGGAGCCCGTCCAGCTCGCCACCGACGTGAAGAAGGCCCCGCCTCCGTCGCCCTCGCGCCCCGCGCCGGTGCGCAAGGAGAAGCCCCCGGAGCCGGAGCCCGAGCCCGCCCCCCCGGAGCCCGAACCCGAGCCCGCTCCCCCAGAGCCGGAACCCGAGCCCGAGCCCGAGCCGGGTCCCATCGAGGAGCCCTTCCAGCCCTCCCAGGAGAACTCCGTGCCGGACGGGGTCGCTCCGGGCGGCGCCATGGCGATGCTCAAGGACAAGCAGAAGCTCGTCCCGCTCGTCGTCATGGGCGTGGTGGGGTTGGTGTTCCTGGTGCTGCTCATCGCCGTGGTCGCCGGCGCCTGAAGCCCTGGGGAGTCACGGGGCGCGAGGAGGAAGGCGCGCCCTGCTCGGTTCTCACCACAGGGACGGCGTCACGTCAGCGCTTCGGCGGGGCGGCCTTGAGCGACTCGGCCTGCTTCTTCAGCGCGAGCAGCGTGCTCCGGGCGCGCTGGGTGGAGCGCTTCTTCAGGCCTGGATCCAACTCGATGGCCCGGCCCAAGTCCTTGAGGCCCTCCGGGACCTGGCCCCGGCGCAGCAGGATTTCACCGCGGCCCACCAGCGCATCCCCGTGCGAGCCATCCAACGCGAGCGCGCGCTGATAGGCGTCGAACGCGGCATCCACGCGCTCCAGCGTCAGCAACGTGGCGCCCAGTTGGGTGTGGAAGGCGGGCTCCTGGGGCGCGGCCGCCACCAGGCCCTCGAAGATGTCCAGGGCCAGCCGGGTGCGGCCGGCCTGGAGCATGTTGTGGCCAATGGCGGCGTACTCGAAGAGCCGCTCGCGTGTCATTCCCAGGAACTGCCCCAGCTGCAGCTCGCCCTTGACGAGCTTCTCCACCAGGGCCTTCGGAATCTGCACGTCCGCTGAACCACCGCTCTGCGGTTTGCCGCTCACGACCACCTCGCGAGAGGCCCCTCTTCCAGACAGGGCCCCCCTGCCACGAGTCAGATGAAGATGCTGCTGCGCGGCTTGATCATATCATTCAGCGAGTTGATCTCATCCAGCGCCTTGAACATGTCGGTGACCGACTTGAAGCGGTCCTCGATGGGCTGCTCCTTCTCGGACTCCTTGGGCTTGCCCAGCGCGGCGATGGCCTCGCTGATGTGGTCATTCACCTTCTTCATCAGCGCGTCGCGCTGCTGGGTGATGTCCGCCGTCTTGGCCGTGTCCTTCTTCTCCTTGGCCGGCTCGGGCAGCAGGTTCAGCACGGAGGGAGTCTCCTTGTACTGGAACTCCAAGTCCTTGCCGTGCTTGAAGGTCGCGCCGCCACCCTCGTCACCGACGACCTCCTTGCCCACGTTCGCCCAGTCGTCGGAGTCCTTGCCCATGACGAGCAGGTCCCGGCTGCTGTGCTTGAACGCGTCGTCCCACTGGAAGGCCACGGTCGTCTCGTAGCCGTCCTTGGTCAGCTCACCGACCTTGCCCTTGCCCTTGTCGATGTCCGTCACGGCGATGCGGTCCGCGCCGTTGGTGACGTCCAGCCGGCCCGTCACCGTCATGCCCGCGTTGCCCCAGGGCACGGTGGTGCAGTTGATCTCCGTGCCGTCCGGCAGCTTGAACGTGGTGTTGCGCTTGAAGTCGAACTTGCCGCCGTCCGACTCGTCGACGTGCGGATCACCCCAGATGCGGGTGCTCTTGTTGTCCGGTCCGGAGATCTTCCACTCGAACTGGCCCAGCTGCTCAATCTTGTAGCCGCCCGGCGTGGTGATGGTGCCCTTGTCGTCCACCTTCAGCTTGTCCGGCGGACGGAAGGTGTTCTCGGTGATGACGGGCTTCTCCGCGGGGAACGTCCCGCTCGTGCCCGCCGCGCCGCTGGTGTCGCCCGGCTTCCCCGCGGACGAGAACGAGTTCTCGCCCAGCTGGTTGAGCTGCTTCACCGTCGCTTCCATCTCCGCCAGCGCGCGGTCGACCGTCTTCTCGATGAGCGCGAGGTTCTTCGTCAGCTCTGCTTCACTCAGGCCGACCTTGGAGCTGGTCGAGGTGGTACGCGGAGCGTTGCCGGCTTGGGTGACACCCGTCATGGACTTCCTCCCGAATCTCGGGGAATCCCGTGCTGAAGAGCAGGCATTCCCGCCGTACTTCCATTGTCGGTCTCAAGACTCGCGAGTTGCGTTCAAACGCGAGGATTCCGATCAGGACGGCGCGGGGTCAGAGGTGACGCCCCGCGCCCTGCCCTGCCCGGTGACTACCGGGTGGAGATGCGCGCCACCGGCTGGATGTTCAGCTCGGGGGACAGCTCCTGGTAGCTGAGCACGGAGAACGAGGGGTTGAACTCGTACTCCAGCAGCTTGCGCACGTAGCGCCGGATGTCCATGGCGGTGAGGATGACGGGGCGCTGGGCGGACGGCGGCAGGTGGCCACACTCCGAGCGCACGGCCTGGACGATTTCCTGCGCCAGTTCCGGCTCGAGCGCCAGGTGCGCGCCCGCCGAGGTGCGCTTGATGGAGCCGCGGATGGCCTCCTCGATGTTCGGGTCCAGCAGATAGACCACCAGCGTGCCGCTGCCTCGCGCGTACTTGTGGGAGATGTAGCGGCGCTGCGAGGCACGGACGTGCTCGGTGAGCATCACGTTGTCCGCCTCCACCTGGCCGTACTCCGACAGGGCCTGGAGGATGCCGCGCAAGTCACGGATGGAGATCTCCTCCTCCACCAGGCGCTGGAGGATGTCCGTGAGCTTCAGGACGTTGACGACCTTGGGGATGACCTCCTTGACGATGGCGGGGAAGGCCTTCTCCAGCTGCTCCAGCATCGTCTGCGTCTCCTGCACGCCGACGAACTCCCGCGCGTTGCGCCGGAGGATGGCCGCCACGTGGAGGATGATGTAGCCGGGCACGTCCCACGTCGTCAGGCCCGCGGCCTCCAGCGTGTCGCGGTGCTGCTCGGGCACCCACGCGGCCGGCTGGCGGGTGGCGGGGTTGATGGCCTCGAAGCCCTGGATGTTCATCAGGCGCAGGCGGTCCACCGTGTCGTTGACGAGCACGTGGCCCAGCGTGGCCTGGCCGGTGACGACCGGCACTTCGTTGATCTGAATCTGGTACGCGCCCGGGGGGAGCGACGAGTTGCCGCGCGCGCGCACGCCCGGGAAGCGGACACCCAGCTCCACGAAGAGGCCATCGCGCATGAACGGGATGAGCTCGAAGAGGAACTTGCCGTTGTCCTGACGCGAGTCCACGTACGGCACCAGCGCGTCGGAGACCTCCAGGACGATGGGCGTGACGACGGGGATGAAGAGCTCGGAGTCCGGGTTCATCGGCTCCTTGGGCGCCGGCTCCGACGACATCGGCGTGCCCAGGTCCGACTCCATGGCCGGCCCGGCCTCCTCCACCATCTGGTCCTGCTTCTGCTTCTTGAGCATCGTCCACGCGCCGAAGCCCGCGCCGAAGCCCAACAGGAAGAAGGGAATCTTCGGCAGACCCGGCACCAGGCCCAGGACGATGAGCATGCCCGCGGCGATGGCGATGGCCTTCGGGTACGCGGTCAGCTGCGTGCCCATGTCCTTGCCCAGGTGGGCGCCCTCCTCCTCGCCGCCCACGCGCGTCACGATGATGCCGGCGCAGGTGGAGATGAGGATGGCGGGAATCATGCCGACCAGGCCGTCACCGATGGTGAGCAGCGTGTACTTCTGCGCCGCGTCGCCCGCGGACATGCCCTTCTGCGTCACGCCGATGATGAGGCCACCGACGATGTTGACGACGGTGATGATGATGCTTGCGATGGCGTCGCCCTTGACGAACTTCATGGCGCCGTCCATGGCGCCGAACAGCTGGCTCTCGCGCTCGAGGTCTCGGCGCTTCTTCTTGCCCTGGTCCTGGTCGATGGAACCCGCGCGCAGGTCCGCGTCGATGGACATCTGCTTGCCCGGCATCGCGTCCAGGGTGAAGCGCGCGGCCACTTCGGCGACGCGCTCCGAGCCCTTGGAGATGACGATGAAGTTCACGATGACGAGGATGAGGAAGAGGATGGCGCCGACGACGAAGTTGCCCTGCACCACGAAGTTTCCGAAGGCGACCACCACCTCACCCGGATCTCCCGTCAGCAGGATGAGCCGTGTGGTGGAGATGGTCAGCGACAACCGGAACATCGTGGTGATGAGCAGCAACGTCGGGAACACCGACAGGTGCAGCGCCGCCGGCACGTAGAGCGACACCAGCAGCAGCACCACCGAGATGCTGATGTTCAGCGTCAGCAACACGTCCAGCAGCAGCGGCGGCAGCGGGACGATCATCATCCCGACGATGGCCACCACGACAATGGCCAGGACGATGTCGGAGTACTTCGAGAGGAAGCTGTTCGGATTGGAGGCGGACATCAGAGGATACCCATCCTAGTCCGCGCCCGGCCCCGGGCCCAAGGGGGGCCTCATGAGCCGGGCGGGGGGTTCCGTCCGGAGGGACGGGAAAGGCTTCTTCAGGAACGCTCGGAGCCGGAGTCGCGCTCGGGGGCGCCGGACTGGGCCTCCTCCACGCTCTCCAGGGCGGCGGCCGCCAGCATCCGCGCGCGACCGCTCAAGGGGTCCTTGCCCTCGGGGTCCAGGGACACGGCGTGGTTGAAGTCACGCGCCGCCTCCATGACCTTGCCCTGGCGCAGGTGGACCTCGCCTCGGTTGACGAACGGCGTCAGGTCCGAGGGGTCCAGCTCGATGGCCCGGTTGAAGAAGGCCTCCGCCTGGTCCAGGTTCTCCAGCGCCAGGTGGCAGGCGCCGAGCGCGGTCTGGAAGTAGGCCTCGGAGCCATCCATGGAGGCCAGCTCCTCGAAGAGGGCCAGCGATTCCTGGAAGCGGCCATCCTGGAACAGGTCGAAGCCTTGGGTGGCCCGCTCGAGCAACTCGGGACCGGACAGCGGCTTCACTTCATTCTCGGAGACCGGCGCCTTGGCTTGGGTCGTCGTCATCTGGACTCATTCCCGGGGCGAGTACGGAAGGCGGACGGGACTCTAGCCCGCCTCCAGCGAGGCCACCAGTCGGGGGACTTCGGACGGCTACTCGTCGAAGCCGTCGCGGGCCTTCTGCAGTTGCTTCTTCAGGTTGGCGATGGCCATGTCCACGCCCTTCTGCGCGACGACGGCGCTGAACATCTGCGCCTTGAAGCGGTCCGTCACGTGCTTCTTGATGTCGTCCAGCGACGCGTTGGGGTTGTTCTTCGTGTACGCCGCCACGTCCGCGTCCAGCTTCTTGGTCAGCGTCTCCGTGGTGGACTTGGAGAAGAACCCCAGGAACGCCTGGTTCTCCAGCACCTTGTCGGTGCCCACCGCGTCCGCGTACTTGGCGCGATCCTCCGACGTCAGCTTGTCCGCCGGCTTCTTGCTGATGTCGTCCATGATGGCCTGCTGCTTGGCGCGCTCGGCCTTCGGGTCCGACGGGGTGGCCTCCGCCTGGCTCGTCTTCGCCGTGGACGTGGGACGGGAACCGCCATTGACAGGAGCGACCATGGATTTCTCCAAAAGGGGTGGGTTGAAGGAATTCTCGTGAGCGCGGCTGGAAAGTTTCGGACAAGCCGACACGACGTGTCCACCGGGCCCGGAAATGAACTGGCCCCGCAGCAGCTCCGAGAGCTGTTGCGAGGCCAGGGTGCAGCAGGCTGCGCTGTGACGACTAGCGCATGTTGCCGATGATGGCGCTCTGCATCGAGTCCAGCTTCTTCATGGACGTCGAGATGAGCTCCACCAGCTTGGCCTCACGCTGCATCTGCTCCTGGGCCTGGAGGAACGGGCGCTGATCCTCGGGGGCCGCCGCGATCATCGCGTTGGAGGCCTTGGAACCGGCCAGGATGCTGCTCGCAGCGGCGTTGAAGTTGGCAGAGATGGTCATGGTCGTTCTCCGTGTGATTAATTCGTGAGTGCTGCGGGGCGAAGTGCAGCGGCGGCTACAAAAAGATTATCGGGGGAGGGGCTCCGAAGTTTCCTGCGAATTATCCGGATCATTTCCGGCTTATTCGCCCGTCCCGGATCCCCTCCGGAAACGGGCTTAACCCTTGAGCTTTCCGAGGCTCGGGTTCTTCATCCAGGCCTTGAAGGACTCCAGCTGCTGCTGCTCCTTCTTGGGGTCGGCGGGGGCCGGAGGGGCGGCGTTGGGGTCCAGGGACAGGCCCCGGCGGCCGGAGCCGCTCTCGAAACCGTCCTTGGCACCGGCCGGGCCTGCCGGGCGCGCGGCGGCGGGCGCCGGGGCGGCTGCGGGCTGGGCCCCCGGGGGCGCGAAGGCGTACTTCTCGGCGAACTCCGGGTTGGCCTCCTTCACGGCGTTCTGGATGGACATGCCGTAGGTGGAGAGGCGCTCCGACAGGTAGCTGACCACCATGCCCAGCGTGGGAGGCACGGGGAGGATGGGGTTCGCCATGAAGCGCTCGAGCGCGCTGGACACGTCGCCGTAGAGCCGCTCGTCGAACGGGGCGCCCGGCGTGGTGGACGACACCAGCATCTTCATGGTGCGGACGACCTGGAGGAAGCTGCCCTCGGCCGTCTTCGACTGCTTCTCCAGCTCCGCCAGCAGCTTCTCGCGCTTCTCAACCAGCGCCGCGGGCTCTGGCGGCAGCGCGCCCATCTTCGCCTTCTGCGTGCTCATCGAATGACTCTCCACCTCTCCACAAAGAGGGTTGGGGTGAGTGAACCCGGGGAGCCTAGCAGACTGTTCCAGGCTCACCTACCCGGCGTCTGGTCGGAGCCGGACGCCGGAGTGTGCCGGACTCAACGCCGGGAGAGCGCCGTCACCATGGCGCCGGCCTTGCGTACCACTGGATCATCCTGGGGCGTCATGGCCGCGGCGCGGCGGAGGTCCTCCAGCGCCTGCTGCTTCTGACCCAGGGCCAGTTTCACCTCGGCGCGGCCCACGTAGACGGACGGGTCCTGCGGGGACAGCTTGGCGGCCACGTCGAAGGCGGCCAGCGCGCCCTGCCCGTTCCCGGCGGCCATCTCCACCACGCCCAGGGCCTTGGCGAAGTAGCCGTCCGTGGGGTTCACGGCGTACAGGCCCTGGAAGAGCGTGCGGGCCTCGTTGATGCGCCCCTGGTAGAAGAAGAAGTACGCCGTCTTGGCGATGGCGTAGAGCTCGTCGTTGGAATAGCCGCGCACCTCGCGCAGCGTGGCCTTGCCGTCCGCCCAACGCTGCAGCCGGGCCGCCAGCTGCGCCTCGTCCTGAGGGTCCTCCGGCATGGCGCTAGTAACCCTCGTCCTTCTGCTCCGCCCACATCCGGCGGATGATCTCCTTGGTCTCCTCGTTCACCTGGTCCACCAGCGTGAGCATGGAGGCCTCCCGGTTGAGCAGGGCCTTGAGGCGCTCCAGCCGGTCCGGCGTCGCGTTGATGCGCGACAGGCCACGTTCCATCAGGTGGCGCGACTCGTCGCTCCCCCGCCCCGCCACGCTGGCCAGGTGGGGCCGGTCGCTGAAGCCCTCCAGGTCCGCCTCGTGTCCGCCGGGGTGCGGCGGCAGGGGCAGGCGGAGCTCCTCCGAGGAGTGCGCCGGACCGATGAAGTCCAGCAGCGCCGCCGAGGCGAGCGCCGGGTTCTTGGGGTTGCCCGTCTTGCGCAGCTTCTTTCGGTCGACCTGGGACGGGTCGACCAGCCGCTCACGGACGCTACGGGGTCCCCCCCAGGGCCACTGCGGTCCACCAGGAGGCTGATTGTTGATTCTGGCCATCGTCGATTCCGGAGCACACCCCAGACAGGGGGGGGTCGTCCAGCCCCCCTCGCCTACCTGCCGCCCGAGGCGGCCTGTTCCTGCTGGAGCTCGTAGATGAAGTTGAGGACCTCGGCCACCGCGTCGTACAGCTCCTCGGGCACCTCCTGGCCCACATCCACCCGGTACAGCGCGTTGGCCAGGGGGATGTTGCGCATCACGGGGATGCCGTGCTCCTTCGCGATGGCGCGAATCTTCTCCGCCTTGAGCCGCAGGCCCTTGGCCACCACGCGCGGCGCGCCGTCCTTCTCCTTGTCGTACTTCAGCGCGATGGCGATTTCGGCGTCGTCACTCATGGGCAGCTCCGCGAAGTCCCGGCGATTGTAGCCTCACCCCACCCCGTCACGCGCGGGCCGCGGGGGTCTGGGGGGCGCCGTTCTTCAACTCGTAGACGAAGTTGAGGACCTCGGCCACCGCGTCGTATAGCTCCTCCGGCACCTCGTGGCCCACCTCCACGCGCAGGAGCGCGTGGGCCAGCGGCACGTTGCGCAGGGTGGGGACCTCCTGCTCGCGGGCGATGCCCTTGATGCGCTCGGCCTTGTGGTCCACGCCCTTGGCGAGCACCCGGGGGGCGCCGTCCTTCTCCCGGTCGTACTTGAGGGCCACGGCCACGTGGTCCGGGTTGGTGACGATGACGTCCGCGTCCCGCACGGCCTCCATCTGCTGTCCCTCCATGATCTCCTGGTGGAACTCCTTGCGCTTGGCCTTGTGGTGCGGGTCGCCCTCGCTCTCCTTGTACTCCTTCTTCACCTCGTCCTTGGACATCATCATGTCCTTCATGAAGGACTTGCGCTGCCACCAGACGTCGAAGATGGCGAAGATGACGAAGAGCAGCGCCACGCGCGCGGCCACGCGCGTCACCAGCTCCCCCATGATGACCATGATGGTGTGCGTGTCCTGGCGCACCGTCTCCAGCACCATGGGCATCGCGTCGCGCACCACGCCGTAGACGACGTAGGCGGTGACGGAGATCTTGATGAGGTTCTTGAGCAGCTCCACCAGCGACTTCTTGCTGAACATGTTCTTCAACCCGGCCAGCGGGTTGAGCTTGTCCAGCTTGGGCATCAGCGGGTCCATGGTGAACAGGGAGCCCACCTGCAGGAACTCCATCAGCCCGCCAATCACCGCGCCGCCCAGGAGCACCGGCATCGTCACCAGGAGCAGCGCCCGCACGCCCAGGTAGAGCAGCTGCCCCGTCGCGTCGGACAGGTCCCCGCCCCGGGCCATGTGGTCGAAGCTGAAGAGGAAGAGGCTGGAGATCTCCTTCTCGACGTTGTCCCAGGTCGCCTTCACGGCGGCCAGGCCCACCACGAGCACCGCCACGCCGCTCAGGTCCTTGCTCTTCCAGACCTGACCCTTCTTGCGAGAGTCGTCGAGCTTCTTCTGCGACGGTTCCTCTGTCTTGTCTCCACTCTCGTCGGACATGGCGCGCTGTTTTCCGTGGGCGCTAGGCCAGCAGCCGAAGGGCGTCGTGCAGCACCTTCAGCATGTGGGCCAGCTCGTCCTGGATGCGGCCGATCAACGTCCCCAGCACCAAGAAGGTGATGAGCACGCCGACGAGCGGCTTGATGGCCATGGAGATGAAGAACACCTGGATTTGCGGCGCCACGCGGTTGATGGCGCCCAGCGCCACGTCGGTGAGGAACGCGGCCAGCATGGCGGGAGCCGCCAGCGCCAGACTGACGCGCAGCATGTCCGCGAAGACGCGGATGAGCAGGTCGAAGAAGGTCCACGAGCCCTGGGTGAAGCGCGGGAAGCCGTCCAGCGGCACCAGCACGAGGCTCTCCGCCAGGGCGCGGATGACCAGGTGGTGGCCGTCCAGGGTGAGGAAGAGCACCACGGACAGCTGCACCTTCAGGTTGGAGAAGAGCGAGACCTGCTGGCCGAGCTGCGGCACGTAGAGCTGGGCGTTGTTGCTGCCGGACATGGTGTCCGCGAGCGTGCCGGCGATGCGCGCGGCCTCGAACACGCTGTTGACGACGAAGGCCATGGAGAAGCCGATGAAGATCTCCTTCGCCATCAGCGCGATGTACGGCAGCGCGCTCAGGGGGATGGTCGTCACCGAGTGCGCGATGGACGGATACAGCACGATGGCCAGCGTCAGCCCGATGCCCATCTTCATCTCCGTGGGCACCACCTCGCCGCCCAGGAAGGGACTGAAGATGAGCACGGGCATCACCCGGCACATGAGCAGGGCGACCGTGAAGATGGCGGCGGAGAAGTTGGTCCGGGCAGCCAGCTCGGACACGAGTTCCGCGGCGTTCATTTGATGAGGGCGGGGAACCGGTCGAAGACGTGGAACGTGAAGCGCACCAGCTGGCTGCCGATCCACGGGCCCGTCATGGCGAGCACCCCGAAGACGATGATGACCTTGGGGGCGAAGGTGAGCGTCTGCTCCTGAATCTGCGTGGTTGCCTGGAACAGGGAGATCATGAAGCCCACCAACAGGCTCATCAACACCGGGGGGGCCGAGACCACGAGCACCAGGAACAGCGCTTCCTGGGTGATGAACGTGAGCTGGTTCATGGGTGCCTTCCTCTTACAGGTAGCCGACGACCAGGCCCTTGGCGATGAGGTACCAGCCGTCCACGAGCACGAACAGGAGCAGCTTGAAGGGCATGGAGATGGTGGTCGGCGACAGCATGTGCATGCCGAGCGCCAGCAGGATGTTGGCCACCACCATGTCGATGACGATGAACGGCACGAAGAGCAGGAAGCCAATCTGGAAGGCCTCCTTCAGTTCGGACACGACGAAGGCGGGGATGATGACCATGAAGTCCTCGCTCTTCACCGAGTCGCGCTCCTCGCCCGTGCGCATCTTCTTGGCCAGGTTGAAGAAGAGCGAGCGGTCCTTCACGGTGACCTTCTTCATCAGCCACGCGCGCAGGGGTTCCTTGGCGCGGTCGGCGCCCTCCAGGAGCGTGCCCACCTTGGCGGAGGAGAAGTTGCCCGCGCCTCCGGTGTCCCAGATGTCCACCTCGGAGGCCCGGTACATCGCGGTGCCCACGGGGGCCATGATGTAGACGGTGAGGATGACGGCCAGTCCCGTGATCACCTGGGTGGGGGGAATCTGCTGGGTGCCGAGCGCCGAGCGGACGATGGAGAGGACGACGGAGATCTTCACGAAGCTCGTCACCATCATCAGCGCGAAGGGCACCAGGCCCATGGCGGCGAGCGCGAGGATGAGGACGAGGGGGCGCGAGGTGAAGGAGTCCGCGCTCACCGCTTCGTTGGCGACGGAGTCGGGGATGCCGCCCGGGCGCTTCTTCTGCGCGAGCGCGATGAAGGGATGCAGCGACACCACGGCCGCGAACAGCCAGGGCGCGACGCGCGGAAGACGAGGGAGGGCGGGTGTCAGGGCGTTCACGGGAAGGGGGCCATCAGGCGCCAGGGGGCTCGGACGACGAGCCACCGGAGCGACGGGAAAGGAGCTTCTGGAGGAAAGGGCTGAGGGGGACCACGTTCGTCTGCGGGCGCTGTGCCCGGATGCGCTCCACGGCTTCCGCATCCAGCTTCGACAGCAACTGCAGGCCCGCCTCGCCGCCGCCCACCAACAGGTATTCGTCCGCGGCCTTCACCACGAAGAGCGCGCGCTTGGGGTCCAGGGTGAGCCGCTCCACCACCGAGACCACCGTCTGCCGCCCCGGGGAGGCGGACTGCAGGCCCATCAGTCGGCGAAGGCCCACGTTCAACGTCAGGTAGATGGACGCCACCACCGCGCCCAGGACCAGCAAGGTGCGCACGAGCATCCAGCCCATGCTCTCCGGCTCCGCCTCCGCGGCTGCTGCGGCGTCGATGGCCGGGTCCTCCCAGACGGGCGCCTCGCCCGCGCCCGCTCGACGCGGCGCCTCGGGGGCCTTCGCGGGGGTGTTCTCGAGGGGCGTGGCGGACGGCGCGGACTCCTCCCCCGTCGCACGCACAACAGCCGGGGTGGGCACGGCCATCGCATCCGTGGCGCGCCCGGAATGCGCGGCAGCGCCGGCGGCGATCGAGGGTGACGTGGGGGCAACCGCAGCACGCGTGCCGCGTCCGGAATCCGCGGCAGCATCGGCTGCCATCGTGGGCGCAGCCGCCGCGCCCGTGCCGCGTCCAGAAGGCGCCTCGGCGCCAGCGGTCAATGTGGTTCCGGTGGATGCAGCCCTCTCTCCCGTGGCGCGCGCGGAAGGCGCCACGGCTCCGGTGGAGGATGACGTCCCGGGGGATGCAGCTGACTCGCCCGTGGACGGAGCGGCGGCCGGCGTGGGTGCCGCCGCGCCACCCGCTGGAGCAACTCGCGGCGTGGCGGCTGGAGGCACGGCGGCGGCGCCCTGCCCTGCCTGTGGCGGCGCCACGGCCTCCCTCGCCACGGCCCCAGTGGGCGCGGAGGGAACAGGCGAGGGGCTCGCCACGGGCGCTTGCGCCCACACGGACGTGGGCGCGAGCAGCAGCGTGACGCCCAGGGTCAGGCGCGAGAGGGGGGTGCGGAGGACTGCCATGGCTGGGGGGCGAGGCTAGTTCAAAGGCCGGAGGACCGCCACGGGCCCCCGTCTGGCAGCCCGCTTGCTTCCAGTCCTCGCGCGGGGCCTCAGCTCGCCAGCGTGGTGACGCGCACGCCGAGCTGGCCTTCCATCTCCACCAGCTCACCGCGGGCCACCACCTTGCCGTTGATGGACAGCTCCACCGGCTCGCCAGGGCCCCGGCTCAGCTCGATGACCTGACCGGCCCGCATGCCCACCACCTGCTCGGCGGTGACCGGGATGCGCGCCAGCTCCACGGCGATCTGCAGCGGCACGTCGCCCAGCAGGTCGCTTCCGTCCGGCTTGTTCACGTCGTCCAAGGGCGCCCCTTCGAGCTCCGGAGGAACGTCCAGCTCCGGGTTGGTGAAATCCTCTTCCTCGTCCCGTCCCCCACCCTCCTCGGTGGCCGAGCGCGGGTTCCCCGACTCCCCGGGGATGATGCCGGTGATGCGCGCTTGATAGCGCCCGTCCTCGACGAAGACCTCGGCCTCGGCGTACCCCGAGCGCCCCGCGCCCAGCCGCAGCTGCGCCGTGCCCGACTCGCCCCGGTCCGGCCGCGCCGACAGCACGTCCACCAGGACCACGTCCTTGACGCGCAGGCTCGCCAGGTCCTGGGTGGTCAGCTCCGCCGTGCCAATCTCCGCCCGCAGCCACCCGCGCACCGCCGACAGCCGCCCCGCGTTCGCCGCCAGGTCCGCCTTCACGCGGGCGCGCCGCTGGGCGCTCTCCACCGCGGGCTCGGCCGCCTCCAGCACCGCCGCCGGCACCACGAACCGCACCATGCCGCCGTGCGGCCCCAGCGTGGCGTTCAGGTGCACCGTCAACATCGGCCCGTCGTCTCCCAGGCGCGCGGACACCTCGTCCACGCCTCGGGCGACACCGTCCAGCCTCGGGCGGGGCACGCCGGCCTGGAGCGCGGGCACCAGCACCCGCAGCGCCTCCAGGATGACGTAGCCCATCACGCCCTCCTCGATGTCCGTCAGGGGCCTCAAGCCCACCGTCTCGCCCGCACCGCCCAACAACAGGTCCACCGCCGTGTGCGCCAGCGCCAGCTCCACCTCGAGCGCCGCCCGCCCCTGCAGCGCCCCCGGGGCCAGCACCGCGAGGAACGTCGGGTCCCCCAGGAAGCGGCGCAGCTCCGCCATGGGTCGCACCTGCACGGACTCCAGCGACAGGCCGACCTCCGCGTCGAAGAGCCCCTTGAGCCGGGCGGACACCCCCGTCAGCGTCCCCTCGTTGGGCGTCAGCCAGCGCAGCCGCTCGGCGAGCTGCCCCTGCGCGCGCGACACCTTCTCCAGCCCCTTGAACGTGAAGGGACGCCAGGCGCTCCGCTCGACCTTCTCCGGCCGGTCGACCTTCTCGGGACGCGGCTCCACCTTCTCCGGCGCGCCGGCCTTCTCGGGAGGAGGACGGACGGGCTTGAGGTTGCGCAGGTCCACGAGCATCGTCCGCTCGTGTACGCCGGGAGACTCGTCCTCCGGCTCCACGCTCATGTCTTCGCCTCGAAGCGGACCGTCTCGAGCTTCAGGCCCCGGCCCCCGAGCGCGGTGCGAAGCCCGTCGCTCTGCTCCTCGAGCATCTTCAGCACGTCACGGTTGGTGCCGCTGAAGGTGGCGGAGATCTTCCCGTTGCGCGCGCTGACCTTGATGGACAGGCCGTTGAGCACGTCTCCGCGCAGGTCAATCTGGAACTCGGCCAGACCCGCGGCGTTCGTCCCCACGCGCACGCGGTCGACGATCTTCTGGGCGATCTCGCTCGCCATGGCGCGCAGCCGCTCGGAGCCCGCGGTGTCCTTGGGCTTGGCCACCGGCACCGGCGCCATCAGCGCGGGGTTGAAGCGGAAGCCCGCCCCCATCTCCGTGCCACCGCCGCCCTTCTTGTCCTCCTTGCCGCCGCCACCGCCACTGCCCTTGCCGCCCGCGTCCGCGTCCGCGCGAATGGCCGCGCCGCGCTCGGAGCTGACCTGCCCCAGGGCCGAGTCGGCCTTGTCCATGTCCTTGTCGCGGCTCTCGGAGGTGCGCTGGGTCTCCTTGGCGTCGGAGGTGCGTGAGCCGGAGCGGGCCTCCGAGGTGTTCGTGTCCGCGCGACGCTGCGTCTGGGCCAGCGTGGTGGCGGGGTTGCCACCCATCTGGGGCGGCTGCTGGAGGTGCTCGCCGAAGGTCTTCCCCTGCTGGGTCGCCTTGGCCAGCACCTGACGGGCCAGCCCTCCCGGCGTCTGCGGCGTCTGGGTGGGCGCCGTCGCCTGGGGCTGCGCCTGCGGCTGCATCAGCTTCTGGAAGGCGGACGTGCCATCCTGGCGCTTCTTGGCCTGGCCCTCGGCGAGCTTCTTCTCCTGCATGATGCGCTCGGCCAGGCGCGCTGCTTCACGGTCGTCGTCGACACGGCTCATGACATCTTTCCCGAGGGATGGGGTGGCGGCAGGTTACTTGCGCTGCCGAGCCAGGAACAAGGCGTTGCCAATCTCCTCCTGGCTCAACTCCTCGCGCTGCTGGCGCTCTTGCTTCACCTGCTTCTGCCAGGTCTCCTTGTGCTTCTCGATGGCCTTGAGCTCCTTGGCCGCCTCGGCCATCTCCCGGCGCCGCTGCTCGACCAGGCGCTCGGCCACCTTCACCGCCTCGCGCTGACGCTCGACCTCCAGCGCCACCTGCGCCTCCTCGTCCTTCAGGCGCTCCTCGAAGCGGCCCATCATGTTCATGCCGTTGATGCCGGCACCCTTGGCCATGATCTCCTTGAGGTAGGCGGCGACCTTCTCCTTGCGCTCGCGCTTGCGCCGCTCCAGCTCGTCCACCAGACGCTGGAGCTCCACCTTCTCGCGCTCCAGGGCCTTGATGGCGTCGGAGAAGGCCTGCTCGGCCTCCTCCTTGGCCCGGGTCCGCATGTCCAGCAGGGTCTGCAACCGGTACGGGGGCATGGTGCCCCCATCCTACCCCGGTTTCCCGGAGGTGCACCCCTGTCCAGTGGGCCAGGGGCGGCCGGGCCCACCCTCCGGGGCGGACCTCACTCCTCGAACAAGGCCACCAGTTGCTCCACCGTCTCCTCGAACCCGGAGTTGGAGTGGGTGTCCTGCTTGAGGAAGTCGATGATGGCGTCGTACTTGTCGATGGCGTAGTCCGTGCGGGGGTCCGTCCCGTACTGGTAGGCGCCCAGCAGGATGAGGTCGCGCTGCTTCTCGTACGTGGCCAGCGTCTCGCGCAGCTTGCCCGCGGCCTTCTTGTGCTCCTTGGAGACGATGCCGCTCATCACACGGCTGAGGCTCGCGAGCACGTCCATGGCGGGCCACTGGTTGCGCTCGCCCAGGGCGCGGTTGAGGATGAAGTGGCCGTCGAGAATACCGCGGACCTCGTCCGCGATGGGCTCCTCCATGTCACCGCCGGCCACGAGGCACGTGTAGATGGCGGTGCACTTGCCCTTCTGCGAGTTGCCCGTGCGCTCCAGGATGCGCGGCAGCATGGAGAACACGCTCGGCGGATAGCCCTGACGCGCCGGGGGCTCTCCCACCGCGAGGCCAATCTCACGCTGGGCACGCGCCAGACGCGTCACCGTGTCGAGCATGAAGAGCACGTTGCCGCCGCGCTCGCGGAAGTACTCGGCGATGGCGGTGGCGACGTACGCGGCGCGCAGACGCACGAGGCTGGGCTGGTCGGACGTGGCGCACACGAGCACGGAGCGCTTCATGCCCTCCTCGCCCATGGCGTCCTCGATGAACTCGCGCACTTCGCGACCACGCTCGCCGATGAGCGCCACGACGCACAGGTCGGCCTGGGTGTTGCGCGCTATCTGTCCCATCAACGTCGACTTGCCGACGCCGGAGCCGGCGAAGAGGCCCACGCGCTGGCCCTCGCCGACGGTGAGCAGTCCGTCGATGCAGCGCACCCCCAGGGGCAGCGGCCGCTCGATGCGCTGACGGGTGAAGGGGTCCGGACAGTCGCGGTCCACGGACCAGTCGATGAGCCCCTCGTCCGGCAACGGACTGCCGTCCATGGGCTCGCCGATGCCGTTGAGCACGCGGCCCAGGAGCGCCTCGCCGCACTTGATGCTCAAGGGCCTGCCAGTGGGCACCACCTCGCTGTCCGGGCCGATGCCGTACAGCTCGCCCAGGGGCATGAGCATGACCTCATCGCCCTGGAAGCCCACGACCTCGGCCTTCACGGCGCCGCGGGCGCGGCTCTTGATGAGCACGAGTTCGCCCACGCGGACGTTGGGGACGCTCGCCTTGATGATGAGGCCGGTCAGCTCGGTGACGCGGCCGCGGACGCGGACCGTCTGGGCGTCCTTGATGAGGTCGAGATAGCGCGAGAGGTCGATGGCCATGGACGTGGGCTCCTTCCCGTCCCGGCTACGCCGGGCCTTCCTTCGGGCCGTTCTGGTCGGGCAAGAGCACGCTCTGGAGCATCTCCAGCTGCGTGGGCAGCTGCGCGTCCACCGTGCCGAACTCCGTCTGGACGATGCAGCCCACCGGGGCCACCTCGGGGTCCTCCTTGATGGCCAGGTCCACCGCGCGGCCGATGAGCTCCATCAGCACCGGCTTCTTCGCGCGCAGCACCGCCGCCGTCTTGGGATGCACCCGCAGCACCATGGACCGCGCGCTGCGCAGGTTGTCGATGGCCGACGCGCACAGCTCCAGCATCAGGTCCGGGTCCTTCTCCAGGCTCCGGCCGATGATCTTCTCGCCGACGCGCAGGCCCAGGGCGATGACGTCCTGCTCGTAGGTGGCGAGAATCTCCCCCGCCTGCATCTTCGCCCGGAGGATGATCTCCGTGGCTTGGGCGAGCCCTTCCTGCCGCCCCTCCTCACGCGTCTTCACGAGGAGCGCCTCACGCTCACGCTGCGCCTCCGCGAGGATGCGCTCCTTCTCACGCTGCGCCTCCTCAAGGATGCCCTGGGCACCCTGGCGCGCCTCGAAGACCTCGGCGTTCATCACCCCCGCGCGCGGAGGCCGCAACACCGGCCGCTCCGACACGACGGACGGCTCGGCCGTCCCGTCTCCCTTGATCACCTTGCCGATCGCCATGCGCCGCTCCTTGCGGGCCGGATGCTAGCGCGTTCCGCCTCGAGGTCCACGCCCGCCCGAGCCCGACGACGAAGAGTCGTCCGTCCCAGACGGTGAACGGGGCCTGCGCTGTACGGAGGTCCCCTCCTGCCCACCCGCAGGCGCTGGCCCCGCTGCGGTGCCAGCCCGCCCGGCCAGCACCCGAGGAGGCCGCTCCGCCCCACCCTCGCGGGGAGGCTCGGGGCGCACCGCGGCGATGCTGACCGACGAGCGCGAGCGGAACACACGCGAGCCCTCCGAGTCCTCCCGAGCCCCAGGGGCCTCCGGGCGCGGACGCACGCGGGAGCCGGCCTCTGGAGGACGCTGGATACGAGAGCCCCCGGCGGCAGGCGCCACTCGCGAGCCATCACCGGCGGGCGCCACACGAGAGCCCCCAGCAGGCCCCACCCGGGAGCCATCACCGGCGGGCGCCACTCGCGAGCCATCACCGGCGGGCGCCACGCGTGAACCCCCAGCGGGCCCCACCCGCGAGCCATCACCGGCGGGCGCCACACGCGAGCCCCCGGCGGGCCCCACACGCGAGCCATCACCAGCAGGCGCCACACGCGCCCCTCCAGCGGGCCCCACACGCGAGCCATCGCCAGCAGGCGCCACTCGGGAGCCTCCGGCGGCCGGTGCCACCCGGGAACCATCGCCCGCGGGCGCCACCCGCGAGCCATCAGCGTCAGGCGCGACACGGGAACGCTCTCGGGCACCGGGAGGCATGGGCTCACCGGCGGCCGCGCTCGAGGCCCGAGGCCCCCCCAGACGCGACGGAGGCGGGCCGATGCGAGCACGCGCCGGGGCCTCGGGCGCGCCCGAGGCGGCACTCGGCGGCGGACGGGGACGCGCCCCACCCTGCCCCAGGCGCGACGGCGGCGGGCCGATGCGAGCACCCTCCGGGTCCACCCGTCCGGGACGAGCGGACCGGGGCTCGACTCCAGACGCGTCCCTGCGGGGCACCGGGGCCGTGGGGTCTCGCCGGCCACCCGCCGACGTCCCATCCCGGCGCTGCACACCCGACGCCTCCGGGGACGCCCCGGGCTCACGGCGAGGCGGAATCCGATGCATCGCCGAGCCGTCCGCGGCCCCGTCCTTGGGACGGCTGACGCGCGAGGCCTCTCGGCTGGACATGGCGCCCGCGTTCCTCGCGGCGCGCTCGGCCATGAAGTCACGCCGGGCCGCGGGCTCCGCGCCAGGGGGACGACGGGGAGCCGGCCCACCCTGCCCGGGCGCTGCCTTGGGCGCACCCGGAGCGGGACGCGCGGCCATGGGCTCGCGAGGAGGAGGACTCGCGGCATCGCGACCGGCGGGGGGCGCGGCATCTCGACCGGCGGGAGGCGCGGCGGGACGTGAAGCCGCGGCAGCCGCGGCGGCCTTGCGTGCACCGGGCGGAGGCGGCAGCACCGCGGACTGACGCGGCGGAGGAGGCGTGGCCAGGCGCACCGGCCGCTCGATGAGCCCGCGCGAGGCGAGCCGCTCCAGGTCCATCACGATGTCCGTGCGTCCACCGTCACCCCGCGCTGGCTGCCGGTTCCGCTCCTCGCGCAGCCACTTCGCGATGAGCCCACCGAACTCGCCCCGGTACTTCTCCACCATGCGCGCGGCGAACTCCGCGGACTGGGCCACGCACGCGCGCACCAGGCGCTGCACGCCCGCGCTGCGGATGGAGCCCGCCGGATTCCTCAACGCGTCGTGCTGCTCCAACTGCGCGCGCGCATCCTCCTCGGGCAGCTTGCGCGGCGCGTTCGCCGCCACGGACTTGGAGGCGAGCAGCTTCAGGTCCGGAGGCAGCGGCTCGAGCAGGGCCTCGCGCTCCGCGTCGGGGAGCCCCGCCAGCGCCGGCCCCAGCACGCGCGCGCCCAACCGGTCGCACACGGTGAACAGCTCGCGCTGCGTGAGCAGCAGCACGTCGGAGAACTTGAAGCCCGCCGACTCCGAGGTGCCCGTCTCGCGCGCCAGCGCCTCCTCGAGCTTCCACCGGACGATGTCCAGCACCTGGGGCCGAACCTCGCGGGTCAGCTTCACCCGGGGCGGCGGAAGGTGGCCGCGCACGGCCTCGGCCAGGGCCGCGGGCAACGCGCGCAGGACAATCTCCACCAGCGCCCCACGCTCGCGCTGCAGCAGCGCCGCCAGCCGCTCCGGCTCCGCGGTCCACAGCTGCCCGCGGCGGTCCTTCACCAGCCGCTTGATCTCCTGGACCAGCGCCGGGATGCGCTTGTCGCGAGGAATCTGGAGGATCTCCTGCGCGCGGTGGCGCAAGAGCTCACCTTCCTCCGTCGGGAGGTGCTCCATCGCGCCCAGGCTCTCCTGCCCGCCGAACGTCACGGCGGTCAGCAGCAGCATGCTCTGGCGCTTGTTGAGCGAGGTGAAGAACGAGTCCAAACGTCACCTCGCGGGCCCCACCGACGCCCGCTGGGAGGGAAGAAGGCGCCCCCTCGAAGGGGGCGCGGAACCGGTCAGGCCTCGGGCGGGCGGACCCGGGGGCGGGGACCCCGCGCCGTGGGGGCGTTGCCGCCACCACCGCGCATGATGGACCACGCCGTCACGCCCATCATCCCGAGGATGAGCGCGAAGGCTCCGGCGATCATCACCTTGAACTGGCTGGCGCTGGAGGCCGTCATGCGCAGACCCAGCACGTCCTGCTGCCGGTTCTCGTCGGTCTTCTCCGCCTTGGGCCCCAGCGCGGGCGTCATCAGCACCGTCACCGCGTCCGGCTTCATCTCCGGCACCGCCGTGGCGACGAACGCCTTCACCGCGTTGACGTCGATGGGCGGCTTGCCCTCGGCGCCAGGCCGGAACTTGATGAACACCGACGCGGACGGCATCGGCTTGTTCTCCGGCTGCGTCAGGTCGTTGTTCTCCGGGACGCTGACAATCGCGCGCGCCTCCAGCACGCCGTCAATCTGATTGAGCGCGTTGGAGACCTCGCCGCCCATCGCCTTGAGGAGCATGGCTCGCTCCTCCGTGGCGGTGGGCACCATGCTTCCCTTGGCGAAGTGGGACAGGCCCTTCTCCACCGGTCGCGGAAGCGAGTTGAGCTTGAGCAGCTCCGCGGCCTCGGCGGCATCGGTCTTCGGTACGGTGATCATGAACCGGACCTCGTTGCCGCCTTCCTCCTTCTCCTTCTTCGCGTTGATGCCGTTCTTGCTGAGCAGGACGTAGATTTCGTTGGCGTCCGCCTCACTCAGGTCGTGCTGGAGCTCGATGTGACAGCCCGTCACGAGCACGAGGGCGAGGAGCGGGGCGACAAACGCTTGCGGTCGGCGAATCATGGGCACGGGGAGCTTACTAGGGCCTCGGAAAACGCGGAAGGGCGCCCCCTCCAACCAGGAGGAGCCGCCCTTCGTCAAGCGCCACCAAGGACGGTGGACGGACTCAGACCTGCGTCTTGACGACGTCCTTGAGACCGGTGGTCGCCTTCTCCACCACCTTGCTCGTCAGGTCCAGCTGCTGCGTGTACTGATACATGGACGCCTGCAGGGAGAGCAGCTCCGCGTTGGAGAACTGCTTGCCGCTGGCGGCCTGGGAGATGATCTTCTCCAGGTTGCCCTGACCCTTCTCCAGGTCACCGAGCACCTGCTCCATCATGTCGGTGGACTTGGCCGTCTTGCCAGTCTCCGTCTTCGCGGCGACGGGCTCGGCCGCCTTCGCGGACACGGGCTGGGCGGCGTTCGCGCTGACCTTGTTCAGGCCCGCCTTCTCCGTCTTGTTGACGGTCTCCACCTGCCGGACCATGTCCGTCTTCTGCGTCGCCTGGGCCTTGTTCACGCCCTGCGCGGCGTCCACCTGACCGGCGCCCTGCGCCTTGTCAGCGAGAACTCCGTCGAACTTCGACGCGCCCTGCTTCGTCGTCTGCTGAGCGCCCTGATCCTGCAGCTTTTGCTGCGCCACCTGTGCCGCGGAGATGCCCGCCATCGGACCCGCCATGTGACAGCCTCCTTGCATCCGTCGAGGTCGGAGGAAGTTCCTCCTCCTCGTTCAAGAGTTCCTTGAGGCGGTCGATGGCGCGCGCGTGAAGCCGAGACGCCCAACTCTTCGACTGCCCGATTTCCGCCCCCGCCTCTTCCAGCGTCCTGCCCTGGAAGTAGTACCCCTGAAGAAGCTTTCGCTCCTTCTCCGGGAGCTTCTCGATCGCCGCCCGCACCCGCGTCTTCAGCTGCTCCTGCTCCAGCCGGATGTCCACCGGCAGGGACTCGTCGGTGTAGCCCGCGCTGTCCGCACCCTCCAGACTGGACGCGAACACCATCGCCAGTCCCTGCACAGCATCCGAGATGTCACTGACATCATCGTCGAATGAGCTGCCGCGGTTGCTTGAGCCCGACTCTCTGTCCGACAAATTCCCCAGATACGCCGCCGCCCGCTCCCCGACATACGCCTGCCGGGCATCCGAACCCCGCAGGACGCCCATCTTCCGAAGACCGTCGAAGATGGCGCCCTTGATGCGGTAGTGGGCGAAGGTGAGGAAGTTGGCGCCCACCTTCGGGTCGAAGCGCTCGGCGGCCTCCAGGAGGCCTATCTGTCCGTACGCCACCAGTTCGTCCAGCTCAAGCTGGGCGTTGAACTGCTTGCGCACGGTCGCCGCGAGGGACCGAACGTAGGGGCCGTACTTGGTGAGGATGGCCTGTCTGTCGTCGCCCAGTGGCAAGCGCTGCTCACTCGGCCTTGGACCACAGCCGCTCGAGAACCTGGTTCAGCCGCGGGTCATCCTGCAGTGCGTCCGCAATCTTCGTGGTGAGGGAGGAGGACTTCATGCGCAGCTTCTCCTTCAGGACCTCGGCGACCAACGCCCGCGTCGCCTCTTCCTTGCTCTTGAAGCCCCCGTTCTTCAACCCGCGGGCAATGGCCATCGCCTGCGCGGCGACCGGGTCCGCGGCCTGGGGGCCCTGGACGTTGCTGGAGCCTACCAGACCGGAGACTCCGACGAGAGACTCCGCCTTGTCCACCCGGGCACCGAAGGCCCCACCCGTGGGCGCCGCGGACGACGGCCCCTTCGCGCCACCGGCGCGCCCCTTCCCTCCACCGCGTCCAACGCCACCGACAGCCATGGGTGAACCTCCCCTGCCCCTACTTCTTCGCGGGAGGCAGGACTCCCGCATCCTTCGCCTGGAGGAGCGCCTGCGCAAGACGCGCCCCGTCACCTTCCGGCTCCAGGTCGATGGCCGCCTTGAGCTCCTTGAGCGCCTCCGGCACCTTGCCCAGGAACAGGAGCGCCTCGCCCACATGCGCGCGCGGCAGCGACGCCTGCGGGGCCAGCCGCTGCGCGGAGCGGTAGGCCTGGAGCGCCTTGTCGTGACGGCCCTGCGCGAACTCCACGGCGCCCAGCCCCAGCTGCGGCACCTCGCTCTTGGGCATCAGCGCCGCGGCCCCGGCGAAGATCTCCTTCGCCTTGTCGAACTGTCCCATGTCCAGCCACAGGTAGCCGGCCTCCAGCAACACCATGGCCTGCTGGCGCCCCAGGGGGACCAGGCTGTTCGAGATCTCCGAGACGCTCTCCGCCATGGACTTCGCTCTTCCTTTCCGCGCCCGGCCAGGAGGGAAGCGGCGCCGCTCCCCTCCCCGCCGTGCTTCGGCCCGACCCAGGCCCTACGGGCCTAGCGGACGTTGCTGATGGAGTTCTTGATGCAATCGTGCCGCGACTTCATCACGTTGGAAATCGCCGTGAACGTCTGCGACTCCTGCTGGATGGCCGCCTGCAGGTTGAGCAGCTTGGAGTTCTCCGCCGCCATCTGGTTCAGGGAGAAGTTGCCGCCGACGGTGTCCGACGTGCTGGTGCCCAGCGCGCCCGTGCCCGGACCGGCCACGCCGCCGCCGATGCCACCGGCCACGCCGCCGATGCCCGCCGCCGCGCCGCCCACGGAGGCGCCGACGCCGCCGCCGCCCACGCCCACCGCGGTGCTCATCACGCCGGCGTAGGGGCCAGCGCCCGAGCCGCTCGTGTTGGACAGCGTGTGCACGGAGGAGACCGCCGCGGAGACGATCTGCCCACCGGGAATCATGCCGGCCACCGCGCCGACGCCCGTGCCCACCGCGCCGGCCGCGCTGTTCAGCCCGTTGTGGAGCCGAGCGCCGAAGCCCGTCTCAGGGGTCTGGCGCGCCGTCGTGACGTGAGTGGAGAGCCGGATGCTGGGGCCCTGCATGCTGTTGATGTTCGCCATTTCATCCTCCAGGCGCTGCGAGAAGAAGAAGACAGAGCTCCCGGATGATCCAGTGCTCTTTCTCCCATTATCGTCCCGGCGCTCCGCCAGTTGCCTGCCCGGAGCTAAAAACCGTGACGAACGGGTAAAAGCCCGTCATTTCCGACCCTTGGCTCCCTTGGCCTCGGCGATCAGCCGCTCGCGGGTGTCCACCAGCAGCTCCAGCAGTTGCTCGGCGTGGGCCAGCGCGGCCTGGGCCTTCTTGCCCACCTCCACCTTGGGGCCCTTGAGGCCGGCCAGGCCCTCCTTCACCGGGGCGAACAGCGCCCGGACGTCCTCCGCGGGGGTCGCCTCCAGGAGCGACTCGATTGCGGGGTACGAGGGCGCCGGAAGCTCCTGCGGCGGGGGGGCGGACGACGGCTTGGCGGACGGGGGCATCGCGGAGGGGGTCTCCTGTCGGGCCCACGGCGCGAGGGCCGCGGGACGCTTGCCGACAGGACGCTAGGGGAAAAGCGCCCCCTGCTTCAAGCCGCCTCCCATCCCGCCTCGTGGGATGGGCGGGCCCCAGGCCCACCGGCAGGGGAGGAACCGGGCACGCGCCAGCCTTGCCCCCCCAGCCCTGTCCTCTTCCACCTCCGCACCTAGCTTTTGCTCCAGCGGGGGATGACGCACCACGCAACGCCCCCCGTCGCACTCACACAGGAGACTCTCCCATGAAGAAGCTGATCGGGATTTTCGCGGCGCTGGCGCTGGTCGGGTCTGGCACGGCCCTGGCGGGCGACGACAAGAACAAGCCCCAGACGGACACCTCCGCACAGGGGGGTTCGGGCACCTCAGGTACCAGCAGCATGCCCCAGGACAGCACGATGCAGCCCGGCAGCTCCGTGGGCGGCTCGGGCTCCACCATGGGCACCGGCTCCACCATGGGCTCCAACGCCATGGGCCAGAAGGAGCTGAGCGGCAAGGTGGTGAAGACCGAGAGCAGCAAGGTCTTCGTGCAGGACGCGCAGGGGGCGGTGGTGCCGCTCGACATCGACAAGGGCACCATGTTCACCGACCCGACCCTCAAGAAGGCCAAGGACCTCAAGGAGGGTCAGGAGATCCGCGCCAGCTTCGAGGTGAAGGAGACCCGGAACATGGCGAAGAGCATCTCGCTGTCGGGCACCGGCGGCGCGGGCACGGACGTCATGCAGCCGGACTCGTCCATCAACCAGGGCACCGGCACCCAGGACAACGGCAGCCTGGACACGGGCACCACGCATGAGCCGGGCACCGGCGGCTCCGGCATGGACTCGACCAAGAACCAGGACCTGGGCGGCGACACCAGCAAGGACAAGGGCACCAGCCCCGACACGTACTAGCGCCACCGGGCACGCGCCCGAGTGACGCCCCTCCCACGAGGGGACCCGAGGCCCACGGCCCCCACGGCCGTGGGCCTTCGTTCCGCCCCGCCCCACCCGACGCTCCGGGGCGGGCCATTCACTTCATTCAGTATTGACTGAATGGTCTGAACGAACTAGATGCCGGGCGCCACCCTGGGCCCCGGCGGAAGCGCGTCGTGCGCGGCCCCCACGCGGGTGGAACGGAGGCCGTGCATGAAGGAGCTGGGCGTCGCGGAGCAGCGCTTCATCGAGTCGATGGGGCTGTACTTCGAGCGGCAGGGCGGCACGCGCATCGGCGGGCGCATCCACGCGCTCATGATGCTGACCGACGAGCCCCTGTCGCTGCAGCAGCTCGCGCGCAGGCTCAAGGTGAGCGCGGCCTCCGTGTCCACCAACATCCGCGCCAGCATGGCGATTGGCCTGGTGGAGCCCGTCAGCGTGCCGGGAGACCGGCAGCACTACTACGTCGTCAATGGCAATGGCTGGGAGAGCCGCCTGCGCACCGCCGAGGACAGCGTCAAGGCGTTCGTCCGCGTGTGCCAGGAAGCCCTCTCCGTGCCGCAGCTCGCCAACAAGCACCACCTGCGCGAGGCGGCGGACTTCTGTGACTTCTACCTGGCCGAGATGGCCGGCATCGCCGAGCGGTGGCGTGCCTCGCGCGCCGCCCGCCCCACACCCCGCACCCCCAAGGCTTCGAAAGGACGCACCGCATGAATGGCGCAGTCGCGCAGTCCCCCATCGTCTCCATCACCCAGGTGACCAAGGACTACACCCTGGGCAAGGTGGTGGTCCCGGCATTGAGGGGCGTGGACCTCCTGGTGCACTCCGGGGAGTTCATCTCCATCGCCGGTCCGTCCGGCAGCGGCAAGACGACGCTGCTCAACCTCATCGGCTGCGTGGACACCGCCACCTCGGGCGTGGTCAGCGTCGCGGGCCAGGACACCAAGCAGCTGAGTGAGCGTCAGCTCACGCACCTGCGCCTGCACACCATCGGCTTCATCTTCCAGTCCTTCAACCTGGTGTCGGTGCTCAGCGTCTTCCAGAACGTCGAGTTCCCCCTGCTGCTGCAGCGCAAGCTGGACAAGCACCAGCGCAAGGAGCGGGTGATGCAGCTGCTCGAGCAGGTGGGCCTGGCCGACCACGCCAAGCACCGCCCCAACGAGCTGTCCGGCGGCCAGCGTCAGCGCGTGGCGGTGGCGCGCGCGCTCGTCACCCGGCCGCAGCTGGTGCTCGCGGACGAGCCCACGGCGAACCTGGACTCGGTGACGGGCCAGCACATCATCGACCTGATGAAGGAGCTCAACCAGAAGGAGGGCACCACCTTCATCTTCTCCACGCACGACGCCAAGGTGATGAACCACGCCAACGCCGTGGTGCGCCTGGCGGACGGGAAGATTCTCGACCGGCTCACCCCCGCCGAGGCGAAGCGGGCCATGGCCGCGGGCGCGGAGGGTCACTGACATGGGGCAGCTCCGGTTGCTGCTGCAGGTGGCGTTCCGCAACCTGTTCACCAGCAAGATCAACATCCTCATCGGCGGCATCATCTTCTTCGGCACCCTGCTCGTGGTGGTCGGCGGCGCGCTGCTGGACAGCATGGACAGCGCGATGAGCCGCAGCATCATCGGCAGCGTCGCGGGCCACGTGCAGGTCTACTCGGATGAGTCCAAGGACGAGCTGAGCCTGTACGGCGGCATGAGCGGCGAGCCGGACCTGGCGGTGGTGGACGACTTCAGCCGCATCAAGCCCGTGCTGGAGAAGCACCCCAACGTCAAGACGGTGGTGCCCATGGGCACCAGCGGCGCGCTCATCACCTCCGGCAACACGGTGGACCTGACGCTCGCGCGGCTTCGCGACCTGTACAAGAAGCGACAGACGGAGGGCGAGTCCCCGGCCCTTCGCGAGAGCATCGACAGCGTCAAGGGCCACGTGCGGCAGATGGTGTCGCTGATGGAGGAGCAGCGGGCCAAGAGCCGCGAGCTGCTCACCGCGGCCGCCCAGGACCCCGTGGAGGTGGAGTCGCTCGCGCGCGCCCGCACCGACGCGTTCTGGAACGCCTTCGAGGAGGACCCGTTCGGCTCGCTCGAGTTCCTGGAGAACCGCATCGCCCCCCAGCTGCCGGACGGCGACCTGTTGGACCTGCGCTACGTGGGCACGGACCTGGACGCGTTCCAGAAGTCGTTCGACCGCATGGAAGTCGTCGACGGGCAGGCGGTGCCCGCGGGCAAGCGCGGCATGCTGATGTCCAAGTTCTTCTACGAGAACTTCCTCAAGCTGAAGTCCGCGCTGCGCCTGGACAACATCAAGCAGGAGCGGGACGTCAACCAGAAGCGCATCGACGCCGACCCGACGCTGCAGCGCTGGGTGAAGGAGAACCAGACCCAGACGCGTGAAATCCTCTTCCAGCTGGACCCGGTGAAGACGCGTCAGGCGGTGGAGCGGCTGCAGAAGGTGCTCGGCAGCCAGGAGCCTTCGCTGGAGAAGCTCCTGTCGGAGTTCTTCACCACCACCGACGACAACTTCGACACGCGCTACCAGCAGTTCTACGCGGAGCTGGCGCCGCTGCTCGACCTGTACCGGCTGCGCATGGGGGACTCGCTCACCATCACCGCCTTCACGCGCACCGGCTACGTGCAGAGCATCAACGTGAAGGTCTACGGCACCTACCAGTTCAAGGGCCTGGAGAAGTCCTTCATGGCGGGCGCCATCAACCTGATGGACCTGATGACGTTCCGCGACCTCTACGGCTACCTGAGCCCGGAGCGGAAGGCGGAGATCACGGAGCTGCAGAAGGGCAGCGGCCTGAAGGAGCTGGACCGGGGCAGCGCCGAGGAGGCGCTCTTCGGCGAGGACAGCGGCAACACGCTGGTGGCGGACGCCACGCCCGGGCTCATCGAGGAGTCCACGGTGTTCGAGGGCGGCCTGGGCGCGCTGGCCCGCGAGGACCTGGTGGCGCGCGTCTACTCGCAGCAGGAGATCGAGCAGGGCGAGGCGCTCAGCGCGGCGGTCATCCTCAAGGACCCGGAGCAGTTGGACCAGACGATGGCGGAGCTGCGCGAGTCGACCCAGGCCGCGGGGCTCAAGCTGCGCGTGGTGTCCTGGCAGCAGGCCGCGGGCATCATCGGCCAGTTCGTGTTGATGGCGAAGCTGGTGCTGTACTTCGCGGTGTTCATCATCTTCGTGGTGGCGCTGGTCATCATCAACAACGCGATGATGATGGCCACGCTGCAGCGGGTGCGCGAGGTGGGGACGATGCGGGCCATCGGCGCGCAGCGCTCCTTCGTGCTGAGCATGGTGCTCATCGAGACGGTGCTGCTCGGGGCGGTGTTCGGCCTGGGCGGAGCGCTCGTGGGCAGCGGCATCATGAGCGCGCTGGGCAGCGCGGGCATCCCCGCCGGCAACGAGGCGCTGTACTTCTTCTTCTCCGGTCCCCGCCTCTATCCGACGTTGAGCGCCGGCAACCTCATCGCGGCGTTCGTCATCGTCCTGTTGGTCTCCGCCATCTCCACCCTCTACCCCGCGTTCCTCGCGACGCGCGTCTCGCCCCTCCAGGCGATGCAGACGGACGAGTGACCCATGTTCCAGCTCTTCCTCATCGCATTCCGAAACCTCGGCACCCACCGCCGGCGCACGCTGCTGCTCGGCGGGGCCATCGCGGGTGTCACCGCGCTGCTCGTCATCCTCATGGGCCTGTCCACGGGCATGAAGGAGACGCTGCTGCGCTCCGCCACCATCCTGTCCACCGGCCACGTCAACGTGGGCGGCTTCTACAAGGTCACCGCCGGCCAGGCCGCGCCCGTGGTGACGTCCTACCCGAAGGTCCTCGAGCTGGTCCGCAAGGAAGTCCCTGAGCTCGACTACGCCGTCCAGCGCGGTCGCGGCTGGGCGAAGATCGTCAGCGAGAAGAGCTCCATGCAGGTGGGCATCGGCGGCGTCGACGTGAAGGACGAGCCAGGCCTCCACAAGGTCCTCCAGATTCGCGAGGGCTCGCTCGGCGGGCTGTCGGAGTCCGGCACGGCGCTGCTGTTCGAGAAGCAGGCCAAGCGGCTGGAGGTGAAGGTGGGCGACACCATCACCATCTCCGCGCCCACCATGCGGGGCACCAACAACACGGTGGACGTGCGCGTGGCGGCCATCGCCGGCGACATGGGCATGATGAGCGACTTCAACATCTACGTCGAAGCCTCCACCCTGCGCTCGCTGTACCAGCTGCGCGATGACACCACCGGCGCGCTCTTCCTGTACCTCAAGGACGTCTCGCAGGTGCCCCAGGTCCAGGCGCGGCTGCGCGACGTGCTCGCGAAGGCCGGCTTCACCGTCATGGACAATGATCCGCGCGCGTTCTGGTTCAAGTTCGACGTCGTCAACCGCGAGGCGTGGACGGGCCAGAAGCTGGACATCACCAACTGGGAGGACGAGCTGTCCTTCATCACCTGGACGCTCACGGCGCTCAACGGGCTGACGGGTGTGCTCATCTTCGTGCTGCTGGTCATCATCGGCGTGGGCATCATGAACACGCTGTGGATCGCCATCCGCGAGCGCACGCGGGAGATTGGGACGCTGCGCGCGATTGGGATGCAGAGGACGCGCGTGGTGGCGATGTTCCTCTTCGAGGCGATGACGCTCGGGGCGCTGGGCACGCTGGTGGGGGCGCTGTTGGGCCTGGCGGTGTGCCTGGGCGTGACGGCCGCGAAGGTGAGCGTCCCGGAGGTGGTGGCGATGTTCATCATGTCGGAGCGGCTGAACCTGGTGGTGGACGCGGGCGCGGTGGTGGGCGCCATGGTGTTCATCACGACCTGCACCACGCTCATCTCGCTGATTCCTTCCTTCCTCGCCGCGCGGCTCAAGCCGGTGACGGCGATGCACCACATCGGGTGATTTCCATGAGCCTCAAGAGCCTGCTGTCCGCCGCGGCTGTCACCGCGGCCCTGCTGTCCGCGCCCGTGGCCCTGGCCCTGGAGCCAGCCGTCATGACGCAGATGCTGGCGACCATCGATGATCGCCAGCGCAATGGTGGCGACTACAAGGCGCTCATCTATCTGGAGCAGAAGGAGAAGGACAAGACGGACAACGTGCGCGAGGCGTTCGTGTACCGACGCGACGCGGACGACAAGCTGATGATCCTCTTCAGCAAGCCCAAGACGGAGGCCGGCAAGGGCTACCTGCGGATGGACAAGAACCTCTGGAGCTACGACCCCAACGTGGGCAAGTGGGAGCGGCGCACGGAGCGCGAGCGCATCGCCGGCACCGACAGCCGCCGCGCCGACTTCGACGAGTCCCGCCTGGCCGAGGAGTTCGACCCGACGTACGAGGGCGAGGCCAAGCTGGGCAAGTACACGGCGCACAAGCTGTCGCTCAAGGTGAAGCCCAACGTCGACGTGGCCTACCCCGTCGTGAAGCTGTGGGTGGACAAGGACTCCACCAACATCCTCAAGCGCGAGGAGTACGCGCTGTCCGGCCGGCTGATGCGCACCGCGCTCTACCCGCGCTGGAAGAAGATCTTCAGCGAGTCCAAGGGCGCCGACGTCTGGTTCCCGGAGGAGATCCGCATCTACGACGAGGTGGAGAAGGCCAACTCCACCATCATCCTCATCAAGTCGGTGGACCTGCGCTCGCTGGAGGCCAACCTCTTCACCAAGGCCTGGCTCGAGAGCAAGAGCCGATGAGCTCGCGCGCCCTCACCCTGGCCACGGCGCTGTCCGTGGCCCTCGCCGCTCCCGCCGCGCCCGGCCAGTCCGCGCAGCGGGACGACGATGCCTTGTTCGGCGGAGGGGACGACACGCCCGCGCAGGCGGACCCGTCCTCGACGCCGCCCTCGGAGGCTCCGGCATCGGAGCGTCCGAGCGAGGATGCCCTGTTCGGCGGGGACTCGGAGCCCTCGGCCGGCGCGGATGCCAGCAACACGGGCGACGCGACCGAGCGACAGCGGCCGCTGACGGAGGCTCCGCCGGAGCCTGGGGACCGGGACTCGCGCTCGCTCTCCGGGCCGGCGACCCGCAGCGCGTTCGACTCCGAGGAGGCGGTGGATGATCCGCTGAAGATTGGCGGGCAGTTCTACCTGCGCGGCTTCGCGGCCGCGTCGCAGGGCACGTCGTTCGGCGACACGGCGTTCTCCGCGCCCACGCTGGTGGATGGGTACTTCGACGCGCGGCCCATGGACCGCCTGCGCGGCTTCGTGGTGGGGCGGTTGAGCTACGACCCCACCGTGTCCACGCAGTCGGGGGTCGCGGGCGCGCCGGCCAATCCTCGCGTCCTGCTGGACCAGGCGTGGCTGCGCTTCGACATCGAGCGGACGGTGTTCCTCACCGTCGGCAAGCAGCACGTGAAGTGGGGAACGGGGCAGATCTGGAACCCCACCGACTTCCTGTCCCCACAGCGGCGCAACCCGCTGGCCTTCGTCGACCTGCGCACCGGTGTGTCGATGCTGAAGGTCCATGTCCCCTGGGAGGCTCGGGGCTGGAACTTCTATGCGCTCGCGGTGATGGATGACCTGGGCACCGACACGGGCGTGCTCACGGACAACACCGGCGGCGTGCCTCGCGCGGGGGTGTCCGAGCCGGTGAACAGCCTGAGCCGCATCGGTGGCGCGCTGCGCGCCGAGGTGGTGCTGGGGCCCGCGGAGGTGGGCTTGAGCGCGGTGGCGCAGCGGGGGCGCAAGCCTCGCTTCGGCCTCGATGTGTCGTCCGCGCTGGGCCCCATCGACGTCTATGGCGAGCTGGCGCTGAAGAAGAGCACGGAGCAGCCGCTGTACCGGGTTCCTCCGGGGACCACGGCGGAGGAGGTGTTCCTCGATCCCAGCATCGTCGAGGACTACTACCCCTCGGGGCTCACGCCCCAGGTGACGGGCGGCGCGAACTACAGCTTCGCGTACGGAGAGAACGACATCGCCGTGTTGGGAGTGGAGTACTTCTACAACTCGACGGGCTACACGAGCTCGTTCGGGTACCCGTTCCTGATCTACAAGCAGGCCTTCCAGCCGCTGTACACGGGGCGCCACTACGGCTCCGCGTACCTCTTCCTGGACCGGCCTGGCTCGCTCGAGCGCACGTCGTTCAACCTGTTCACGTTGAGCAACCTCTCGGACAAGTCGTACATCAGCCGGCTCAACGTCACGCACCGCGCGCTCAGCTATCTGACGGTGGAGGCGTACGGTGCGGTCCACTACGGACACAAGGGCGGCGAGTTCCGCTTCGGTGGGTTCACGCTTCCTGGCGCCCCGGTGCCCGAAGGCCAGACGCCCAATCCGCCCATCACGTTCAACGTGCCCACGTTCGAGTTGGGCGCGGGATTGCGCATCAGCATCTGAGGCGGTGGTCCGCGGGTGGATTCGCGGGGCCGTGTTCCTGGATGGGACACGGCCCTTCGACTTTTCCCAGCGGGCGGTGGCGTGGTCGCACGTCGGGCGGGCGAGCGAGGGGAAAGCGGGCCGCCGAGGTGCCGGAGAATTCGAGCAGTGAACACTCTGGCGACATGAACCTGTGGATCGCCCTCGCCGCGGGGTTGAGCGTCGCTCAGGGACAGAGCCAGACGCCCTACCCCTCTCCCATGGACCCGAACGTCCGCGACCCGGCCGCGGAGGCCCTGCGCGACGCGAACGAGCAGGCCGCCGAGGAGGCGGATGGCGCGTGGATTCCTCCGAACTACGTCATCCAGCAGCCGACCAACGACGGGACGACGCCGTATAGCGGCGGGTATGTGATTACGCCCGCCCTCCCCGATGGGAGCGCTCCGGCGACCCCGAGCGAAATCGCCATCGACGAGACGTATCAACGCTACGTGCCCATCCCCGCGCAGGGGCAGGAGGCCGTCGGCGGGAGCGGTGCGGAGGAGAACTCCGGTTCGACCGTGTCCGATACGGACCTGGGCGTCGGTGGTTCGGGTGCCGTGGGGGACGAAGGGGGCGATGCTCGGGTGAACCAACCCGGGGGCTCGAACACGTCCGCGCTGCCACAGCCCACCCCTGCTCCGCTGGGCGGACAGGACTCCACCGGCGGCTCGGGGGATTACGGCACTTCGGCACCGCAGGGCTCGGATTCAGGTGACCAGGTCGACGGTACGGGTGGCTCGGGCACGACACCGCAGACCTCGGTGCCGAACGACCAGAGTGGCATCGGTGGCTCGGGCTCGACGCCGCAGACATCGGTTCCGAACGACCAGAGCGGCACCGGTGGCTCGGACACGACTCCGCAGACATCGGTTCCGAATGACTCGAGTGGCGTTGGCACCAGCACGACGCCTCAGACCTCGATTCCGAATGACTCGAGTGGCGTCGGGACTGGCACGACGGCTCAGCCCTCGACTCAATCCGGCACGGGAGGCTCTGGCGCGCAGCCTCAAGACTCGCTGGGCGGTTTCGGTCCTACCGAAGCCGAGCAAGGCGGTGGACAGGACTCCACGGGCACAGCTCCTGTTTCCCCGAACGGCACGGGCGGCTCGGGCTCGAACACCGCGCCTCAATCCACCGACACGCAGGGCACCTCCGTGCCCCAGAACAACTCCGGCACGAACAACAACACCTCTCAATCCGCATCCGGACAGCAGCAGACGTCGGCGACCACGAATCCACCTGCTTCGACGGACACGGAGGTCGCGCAGCTGCGCGCACGTCTCGACGAGCTCGAGGAAGAGCTCAAGACTCGCGACGCGGAGATTGAACAGAACGCCATCGCCACCCAGCAGCAGGTCGACACGTTCGGCGAGCGCGCCGTCGAGACCGAACAGTCACGCCAGCAGCGGCTCTCCGCGCTCCAGAGCGCCGGCGAATGGATGCTCGCCGCCGACGCCGCCATCCAGCAGGGCGAGGATGACGTCGACGACGCCCTCGACATCGCCGACAGCGCCTTCGCGGAGATTCGCGAGAGCGCCGCGTCATTCGGTCAGGGCAACGTCATCGTCCATGCGGACCGCGCCCGAGCCCTGTTGAACCTCGCTCGTGATGCGGCGGGGCGCAGCGACGGATACGCCGCGCGACTCGCGCTCCAGGAAGCCGGCGTCGAGCTCAACCTCGCACGCGGCGCCAGCCTCGGCAGGAGCGGTACGGGCAACTCGCTGCTGTCGCCCTAGCCGTCCACCTCTGAGGCGCCTCCGAGATGAGGCGCCTCAAAGGACCTCACCCCTCCTCAGGGCGATGACGTCTCGCGGAAGACGAGCAGACCTCGCGACGTCTCCGTCGCGTAGATGTACCCATCACCCGGAACCGCGATGGCGTTGAGGCCCTCGAAGAACGTCAGGCCTCGGTCCTTGTCCGTCTCGCGGTAGGTGTTGAAGTACGCCACCTGCCGAGGAGCACCGGGGTTGCTCACGTCCGCCACGCGCAGACCGTCCTGGTAGTGCGCCACGTACAGCCGCGTCCCCGACAGTGCCATCGCGCGCACGGAGACCTCCGGCCGGACCCGGAACTCACCCACCTGGAGCACGCTCGCCGGATTGCCCACGTCCAACACGCTGACGAACGCCCCCCAGTCCTCGCCACCCGAGAACACCACCGGGCGCTCATCCACCGAGCCCACCGCCAACGAACGCGACGAGATACCTCCGAAGCGGCCCAGCAGCTTCGGCGTCGCCGGCGTCGTGATGTCCGACACCGACACGCCGAACGTCCAGTTGCTCACGTAGAGCCGGTTCCCCACCGACACCACGTCGAACGGAACCTCGCCGTTCAGCGGCTCGGCGCCCTCGATGAAGTAGCGCCTCAGCAACTTCGGCTGCAGCGGCGTCGTCACGTCGAAGATCAACACCTCGCCATTGGGCGCGGGCGACGCGGCGAACAGCAGGTTGCCGTTCAACGCCAACGCCCCGACCTCCACCGACGGATCCGTCAACGAACGCAGCAGCACGGGCTTCGCCGGATCCGCCACGTCGTAGATGACCAGACCGCTCTTCTGGCTGGCCACGTACGCCAGCGTGCCGTGCACCACCAGGTCATTGTAGACATCGCTCGACGGCTTGCCCGAGTAGAGCTTCCGCGGCTCCGACGGGACGCTCACGTCGTAGATGGCGAGGCCATCCTTGCCGAGCACGAGGTAGGCACGTCCGCCCACCACGGTCAGCTCCTTGGCGACCACGGGCTCTTTGACGGAGTCATCTTGAAGGGAGACCTCGCGCACCAGCTCCACCCCGGAGCCCTCGACCTCATCCGCCTTGCGCTGCAGGCGCGCCGCCTCGAACGTGCCCTGCAGGTCCAGCTCTCCGTCCACGCAGCGACGGAAGGTGCCCTTCATGCGGGTCGCCGAGGTCGCCTCACAGCCCGCGAAGGCGTACCGCACCGTGCGCTGGAACGAGTCGACCACGTCCGCGGCCAGGTAGTACGTGTCCTCCGTGTGCTGCTGCTCCGTCACGGTGAAGCCCAGCACCTTCGCGCCGTCCGCGCCCGATAGACGCAGCGCACCCGCGGAACCCGATCCATCGTTCAGTTCGACATTGACGTTCCACACACCCGCGGGTTGCAGGGCCGCGAGGCTTGAACGCTGACAGGACGACAGGTTGATGGCGGCAAGGTGACACTCCGCCTTGTTCTTGGAGTCCCCGTCCTTGCCGCAACCCAGGGCAAGGACCAGCGTGCTGCTCAGTACGAAGAGGCGTCTCATGACCCGTATGCATACCGGGCCATGCCACACAACGAAAGCCCCTCCCTCACTCTCCCCCAGGGATGCGGGACGCCCGCCGCCGGGCAAGTAAACGGAAAGAAATAAACGAGGCCCTTGTATAGGCTCGCTCCTGAGAGCGAGCCTCCCAGGAAGCCCTGTCTCGCCAGTACCCCACCCAAGAGGTGTTCGTGAACCCCCGTCTCCTCGCTGCCGCCGCGCTGGCCCTGCTCCTCCCGGAGCTGGCGCTGGCCCAGGTCTTCGTCGTGCCTCGTCGCCCGGGCAAGACGCCGGTGAACAGCTACGAGTTCGAGTGGCGGCACGTCGACATCCTCGTCGGCCCCCAGGCCACCGGCGAAGAGGCCAAGCCTCCGGACAGGACGGCCCATGAGCAGCCCCCCGGAGTCCAGGGAGGCGCCAACCCGGGCACGCCCGCCACCCATACCGAGGCCGGAGATCCGAAATCCCCGCCCTCGGGCGCGGCCGCGCCGACCGAACCGTCCACCACGCTGTCGCCCAGCCCCGCCCCCGAGCTCGTGCAGACCGAGGACGCAGGGACTCCGCCGCCCCCGGCCGCCGTCGCCGCCAACGAGGACGGCGGCACCCCGCTGAGCACCGCCGCGCTCGGCGACCCCGACGGAGGCACCGCGCTCGGCGCGCCCGCGTTGGGGGGCCCCGCGCTGGGCGGCTCACCGGATGGCGGCTTCAACTACACCTACGCGAGGTCGCTGGGGGCGAAGGCCGGCGGGGTGCGCTTCTATTTCTACGAGCGTGAGCGCATCGTCGCCGAGCGCGCCGCGCCCCTCATCGAGGAGGCCTACCGCTACCTGGTGGACACGTTCCAGTACGTCCCCACGGAGACCTTCCCGTACATCCTCTACAGCAGCTACCAGGAGTTCCTGCAGACCAACCTCTTCCCGCTGTCCGAGGGCACCCTGGGTGTCACCAGCACCGAGGGTGACCTGAAACTCACCCTGCCGTACCTGGGTGACCACCGGCTCTTCGAGGAGGTCAGCACGCACGAGCTCGCGCACCAGTTCACCATCCAGAAGGTGCGCACCGTGACGCAGCAGGCGAAGGTGTTCGGCGAGCCGCTGCAGTCCATCCCCCTGTGGTTCATCGAAGGTACCGCCGAGTTCTACGCCAAGCGGGGCATGGACCCCGAGGCGGAGATGCTGGTGCGAGACCTGCTCGTGAACCCGGACCTCTACAAGGGCTACGCGTTCCTCGACTTCTTCTCCCCCGGGCCCTACGGCTACCTGTGGATCTACAAGGTCGGCCAGGTGCGCGTGGCCTTCCTCGAGGAGGAGTACGGCAAGGGCTTCATCCAGCGCGTGCTGGAGGACTCGCCCCGGCTGGTGGGCGGCGCCAAGGACACGCCGTCGCTCAAGTTCGAGGAGCTGCTGGAGCGGCTGACGGGCGATGACCCGAAGCGGCTGTCGGCGCGGTTCGAGAACTGGCTGAAGCGGCGCGCGTACAAGACGTACCTGGGCTCGGAGCAGTCCGCGCCCGCGTTGGATCTGCTCGACAAGGCGCCCGGCTACATCACCGCGTTCGCCAGCTCTCCGGACGGCACGGTGCTGGCCATGCGCACCATCGTCCCGGAGACGGGCGAGAGCCGGCTGTACATGATGGACCCGCGCGCGCCGGACAAGAACGTGCGGGTGGCCAGCGACGGCATGCCGGGCGTGGAGTCGCTGCACCCCATCTCCGGCCGCAACTTCGCGCTGTCGAAGGACAAGCTGGCCTTCGTCGCCGAGATCACCGGGCGCGACGTCATCTACGTGCAGGACTACAAGCACACCGTGGAGAAGCGCGCCCAGGACGTGCTGGTGCGCCGCAACCCCATCCGCACGGGCATCGACCGCGAGGTGGGCACGTCGGTGAACCTGGAGCTCGGAGATCGCAAGGCGTACCGCATCGACAAGCACGGGTTGCTCGCCGCGTACTCGCCGGCCATCTCCCCGGACGGCCGGTGGGTGGCCTTCATCGGCATCCAGGACGAGGGCCTGCGCGATGTGTACGTCATCGACCTGAACGCGAGCCCCGACGCCAAGCCGCTTCAGCTCACCGACGACGTGTTCTCCGAGCGTCAGGTGACGTGGGGCCCGGCGGGCATCGTCTTCACGTCGGACGCGACGTCGCACCGCAAGTTCAACCTCTTCCGCGTGAAGCAGGACGCGCCCCGCCAGGTGGAGCGCCTGACGAGCGAGGAGCGCGACCACGCGGACCCGGTGGCGCTGGAGGACGGGCGCGTGTTCTTCACCGCCTTCAACAACAGCAGCTCCGATTTGCACGAGCTGATGGCGGACGGCCGCATCGTCCGGCGCACGGATTTGACGACGGGCGTGTTCGAGCCGGGCCCCGGTCCCGAGGGCAGCCTGTGGATGCTCTTCCACGTCTCCGGTGAGCGGAAGCCCGCGGTGCTCCGGCCGCCGCGCATGCTCGCGCTCGACGTGCCGGCCGAGCCGCCGCCCGAGCCGCCCAACCCGCTCGCGGTGCGCCCGCTCACGGACGCCACGCCCTACCGGCCCTTCGCCCGACAGAACCTGGAGTTCGGCCCCATCTTCGGCTTCGCCGGCGCGGGCGGTGGCGGCTTCGTCGGTCAGCTCTTCGCCGCGGCCAGCGACCGCATGCGCGACCACCAGTTCATCCTCACGCTGGCGGTGTACGGCAGCTTCGACCTCACCGACGGCTACATGCTCTACATCAACGACGAGCGCCGCACGACGTGGGGCGGCGGCCTGTTCCAGTCGCTGCGCTTCCGCGTGGACCAGACGTTCGATGATCTGCCCGTCTTCTTCACGTCGGCGGAGCGCTACTTCGGCGCGCTCGGCAGCCTGCGCTACCCGCTGAGCACCTTCCTGTTCATCCAGGGTGACCTGAGCGTGGGTGGCACCAAGTACTTCCTCGACGACGACACGGAGTTCCGCCTCTTCTTCCCGGACCGCAACGAGGCCAACCGGGAGCTCCTGTCGCTGTGGAACCAGAAAAACGGCTCCATCCGCTTCCAGACGGAGCTGAGCGGGCAGATCGGCTACGACAGCCTGAAGTACCACTACGCCACGGGCCCGCTGTCGGGCAGCTCCGCGCTGCTCGAGACGACGGTGGGCGTGCAGCCGTTCAACTCCGAGGCCTACGGCAACGTGCGCGTCGACGCCGAGCGCTACTTCCCCATCTACGGCCGCACGCACCTGTTCCTGCGCGGCGGCGCGGGCACCACGCTGGGCGGACGCTACGCGCGCTCCTACTTCCTGTCCTCGTTCGACACCCTGCGCGGCGTGAACTTCGGCGACGAGCGGTGGCTCCTGGGCCGCAACTTCGTCTACTCCACGCTGGAGCTGCAGCTGCCGCTCAACGACATCATCCGGGTGGCCTTCCTGAGCGACCTGGAGGCGGTGGCCGGCATCGACGTGGGCGGCGTGGGCAACGGCTCACGCGACTTGTGGGACCACCGCGTGCTGGACGCCGCCATCGGCGTCAACCTGTCGCTGGGGCCTCTCTTGATGCGCCTGCACTTCGCGCGCCCGCTCGACATCAACGCGGCCGCGGGCAAGCCGGACTCGGGCTGGGTGACCAACTTCTCGCTGGGCATCGCCGGGCTCAACGGCTTCTTCGACACCGCCGACACGGGCGCCAAGAACGGCGCGCCGCAGCCGTCCTCGCCCGCGCTGATGCCCGCACTGGGTGGCGGCTACACCTCGCCCCGGCACTGAGCGTCGTCCAAGCCCCCGCTCGCACTCCTTCGCGGGCGGGGGGCCGGCTTCTTCGGGGCGGGTCCACGACCAGGAATCAGGGTTCGTTGCGTATCATGGACATCCCGCGAGCGGCCGGCTCGCGTCATCCGGCGGTGTGTCCATGGCTCGAAGCGGTCCCTGGCTCCTGTGCCTGTGGCTCGGACTGTTGCTGTCCTGTGGCGCGCCCCTGAGCTCGGAAGAGCTCCCCTCGAAGCGGAGGCCCTCCATCCGGGTCACCTACGAGGACGGGCAGCCGGCCGCGGGCGCGAGCGTGCGGGTCAATGACGTCGAGCAAGGCCCGACGGACTCCGACGGCAGGCTCGAGCTGACCCTCCCTTCGGGCCCCTTCCGAATCGAGTTGAGCGTCACGGGGCAGGACGGCTCGTTCACCCGAGCCTTCCAGGACCAGGACGGTGACGCCCCGGAGGGATGGGACGACGTGCCCATCCACCTGCCACGTCCTGTCCGCTTGCTCGAGCCGCTCGAGGTGACAACCACGCGGGTACAACTCCAGTGGCAGCGCAGCCATGAGCGCTCCTTCCGTGAGTACAGGGTCTACGGGCACCGGAACGCATCGGCGCTCGACGACTCGAACTCGGTCCTCCTGTTCGTGGGGACGGACAACGCCCAGACGCGCTTCACGGTGGGGGACACGTACTTCGGCGGAACCCCCTTCGTCACCGCCCACCAGGACCTGCACTTCCGGGTCTACGTCCAGAAGGACGACGGCTCACTCTCCGGCAGCAACATCCTCCATGTGAAGACGCCGGCGTGGGCCAACGAGGACCTCTTCACCCGGCGCTACACGCTCGAGCCCGAGCGCAACTTCGCGGGGACGTTGCCCATCCGTGGGGTGGCCCATGACGGCAGCGCGCTCTGGTTGCTGTACCACGAGGAATCGGGTGGTGGCGTCAACCTCCACCGGCTCACGCTGGCCCGCCTCGACCCCCAGACGCTGGCGGTCCTCCAGTCCTGGTCCTTCCTGGACAACCGACGTCCCCGGGGATTGACCTGGGACGGCACGTCACTCTGGCTGTATCTGGAAGCGAATGGCCACAAGCTCGTGCGCTTCAATCCGACCACTGGCGCGCGTGACTTCGAATTCGTCGCGGGCAGCGCGGCGACCTCGCTGGCCTGGTCAGGCACCCACCTGCTGCTGAGCGCCTACGGACCTTCGGCCTCCGTCACCTGGGTCCACCCCGTCACGGGCGCCATTACGGACTCCTGGCCCAGCCCCTTCAACCAACGGGCCTTGCTCGGCGCGGGAGGCATCGCCCACCGTGAGGGAGAGACGTGGCTCGCGTCCCCGGTCGACGCCACCATCGTCATCATCGGTGAGGCCGGAGCGCACATCGGCGTGGCGACATCGCCCCATGCGTTCGCCTCCATGGCCTTCCTGGGAGACCGCCTGGTGGGCGTCACCCACGAGTCACAGGTCCATGTGCTGCGCATCGAACCCTGAGCATGCCGCGGCGATTCGCGCGTGGAGGTCGTGACATGTCTTCTGCAAAGCCGTGGCTCGGATTGCTGGTCCTCAGCCTGTTGATGGCTTGCGAGCGCACCCCAGCGCCCTCGCAGCCGGTGCCCGAAGTGCCGGGCGCCCCTGACACGGAGACCCGGCCCTTGCTGCGCGTGGCCTATGACGACGAGCAACCCGCGGAGGGCATCCTGGTCCTCCTCGAGGGTGTCGACCAGGGGAAGACGGACTCCGACGGCAAGCTGGCGCTGTCGTTCCCCTCAGGGCCTTTCCAGGTCGAGCTGCGACACACCACGGAAGATGGTGAGTTCGCCCAGGTGACGCAGTCCTTCGAGGGGCCTCCCAGCGAAGACGCCGTCATCCACATGGCACGCCCCGCCCGACTGCTGCCCCCTCTCGAGGTGACGAACGCGTCGGTGCACCTCGCGTGGCAGCGAAGCCATGACCGCGCCTTCCTCCGATACAAGCTCTACGCCCTGCGGCACTTCCCCACGGTCAGCGCGACGAACGGCCTGCTCATCCACGAGGGGACCGACGTGGCCAGGACGGACTTCAATCTGGCGGGTCTCATCTCCACCGGCACCCCCTTCGTCTCGGCGGCCACGGACTTCTACTTCCGCCTGTACGTCGAGAGAGACGACGGCTCGGTCACCACCAGCAACATCCTCCATGTGAGGACGCTCGCTTGGGCCGACGAGGCTCACTTCACCCGGCACTACACGCTCCAGCCCGAGAGCGGCTTCGCGGGGCCACAGCCCATCCACGGCGTCGCCTACGACGGCGAGGCCCTCTGGCTCGTGTACCGAGAGGAGCTGGGCGGCTTCGACGACGACGACCGGCTCACGCTGACCCGACTCGACCCCCAGACGCTGGCCGTGCTCCAGGCCTGGACGTTCATGGACCACCGGCTCCCCAAGGGGTTGACCTGGGACGGTACGTCGCTCTGGCTCTACCTGGAGGCACATGACCGCAAGCTCGTGCGCATCGACCCCGCCACGGGGATTCACACGCAGGAGTTCCTCCTCGCGGAGACCGTGGAAGACCTCGCGTGGACCGGGACACACCTGCTGTCGAGCGCCATCAAACAGCGGGGCTGGGGATACATCGAGCGGCGCTCCCCCTCGACGGGCGCGTCGGTGAGCGTCCTCCCCAATCCGTTCATCCAGTGGGGCTCCCACCGCGCCTCGGGCATCGCATACCGGGCAGGCGAGACGTGGTTGTCCGACCATTGGGTGAACGACCTCGTCATCGTCGACGACGAGGGGACCCACATCGGCGTGGTGCGCGACAACCACTTCTTCCGCCACCTGGCCTTCATGGGAGACAGGCTCGTCGGCGTCACCCGCGAGTCGCAGGTCCACATCCTGCGCATCGAGCCGTGAACTCCGGCCCGAGCCCCCTGTGACTCAGGACTGCGCGGCCACCAGCGCCGCGTTGGCGCGGGCCATGGGGCCACCGTCATTGGGGATGCGCTCGAAGTCACCGCGCAGCGCCTTGATGGCGAACTTCTCCAAATCAATCTCCCGGCGCGTGCGGATGCCCGCCAGCGCGCGCAAGGGAGCGGACAGGGGACCGAAGCCCAGGGTGCCATGTTGGAGGAGCACTCCGGCGGCCACCACGCTGAGCCACCGCCAGCCGCCGCCGTCCCGCCTGCCCAGCAAGAGGCCCAGCGCTCCAGCCACGGCGGTGCCCACCATGACGGCGCGGTTGAGGTCCCACTCGCGCTCCAGCTTCTGGAGATAGCGGCTCATCTCCGGGCGGTCGGCGTGGGTCGCCATGTGCCGCACGCACCCCTCCACGTGCTCGTCGATACGACGGTTCACCCTCAGCGGCGTGTGGCTGCGGGCGGAATCAGACGACTGGTTCCAGGTCTCCATCGCGTCTCCCTGTCGCGGCGCTCCCCTCTTCTCGATGAAGCTAGGTGCGCCACGACGCGTCGGGAACAGCGCCGGGTGGGAACACAAGTGGCCTCCCTGACTGCTTGCCTGCCCCGCAACGGGCCCGCGTCCGAGGCAAGCCACTCCCACCCCACCTGGGAGACGACGCGCGGCGCGACGGGTCCGCTGCCCTCCAGGGTGGGGCGACTGATGGAACCAGGATGGGAAATCCCTTTCATCGATGCCCCACCCCATGGCCCCGAGGCACGGTGGATATGTCCACTTCCGGGCAGCGCACCTTGGCCTCCATGAGGCACGCGCCTTGCTCAACACCGGTCGATGACTCGCTCACGACTCTTGCTCTGTCTTCCATTGCTGTGGATGTGGGCTTGTGGTTCCGAGGCCCCGTCTCCGCCGACGCAGGCGCCCCCTGTCATCGAGGACCCGACGCCGTCGAATCCGACGCCCGTGGACCCGACGCCGAATCCACCGCCGGTGGACCCGCCTCCCGTGGACCCGCCCCCGCCGCCACCTCCACCGCCGCCACCGGTGACGCCCGAGGCCCAGCGGCCCTACGTGATGCCGAAGCTGCAGACGAGCGTGCCCGAGTACGAGCTCATCATCCCTCCGGAGGCGATGCAGAAGTTCGCGGAGGACGTGTGGACGCCCGAGCAGGACGCCGTCTTCAAGGCCAAGGGAATGACGTACCCGGTGAAGGTGCGGCTGCGCGGCGCGTCCGCGCGGTTCTTCGACAAGAAGAGCTGGAACGTGAGCTTCGCGGACGGCACCCGCTTCGAGGGGCGCACGTCGCTCAACCTGGTGGCCGAGTTCGCCGACGCGTCCATGCTGGCGGAGAAGATGGCCTTCGACCTGCTGGAGGCGATGCGCGTGCCCGCGTCCAAGGCGACGTACGTGCTGCTGAGCATCAACGGCAAGAGCGAGGGCGTGTTCCTGGAGATCGAGCAGGTGAACAAGGCCTTCCTCAAGGCGCACGCCTTCGCGGACGACGACGCGACCATCTACCGGTGCGGGTGGAAGGACTGCGAGATGAAGACGTGGAAGGTGCCGTACCAGGGCAACTGGACGAAGAAGACGAACGAGCGGCAGCCGGACGACGCGCTCGTCGCGATGATGGACGTCATCAACCACTCGCCGGAGCCCGAGTTCGCCGAGCGCCTGGGCAAGCACCTGCAGCTCGAGCACTACCTGCGCTCCATGGTGATGGACGCGCTGATGTCCAACAACTTCGTCGAGGACTCGGAGAGCTACTTCATCTACGACCGGGCCGTGGCGAAGTGGTCCTACGTGCCGTGGGACCTCAACAACGTGGACGCGCGCTGGTGGTACTTGAACCCGGTGCCCGACATGGCCACGAGCACCAACAGCATGCGCCACCCCCTTTTCAACTTCACCCTGTCCGACGCGTGGACGGAGAAGATGTACCTGCAGCGCAAGAACGAGGCGCAGTCCTACCCGGGCTACCTGCCCGTGTTCTCCAACCTGGCCACGCGCGTGCTGATGAACCCGGCGCTGCGCGAGCGGTTGGACGAGCGGCTGGAGAAGGCGCTGGACGAGCTGTTCAAGCCCGAGGTGCTCAACCCGTACATCGACGCGGTGCACGCGCTCATCGACGAGCACATGCGCGCGGCCCCGTACATCGACTACGCGCGCTTCCACGCGAGCCGCGACTACATGAAGCGCTACGTCCGGGAGCGTCGGGCCTTCGTGGAGAAGGACTGGGCGCGGCTCAAGGCGCAGCGCTCCACGCTGGTGTTCGACGCGTTCGACCCGGTGGCGGGCTGGGTGGACGTGGCCAACCACGGCACCACGGCCGTGTCGCTCCAGGGCATGGTGCTGACCACCAACCTGCGGGTGAGCCTGGCGCAGAGCGACCACGCGCCCACGCAGGTACACACCCCCATGGGCGCGGTGCTCCCGGCGCTCACCGTGGCCCCGGGCGCGAAGGTGCGGCTGAAGGCGTCCGAGCTGGGCATCCAGTTGCCACCGAAGGGCGAGCTGGGCCTGTTCGACGGCAAGTCCGTGGTGGGCGTGAAGGACTTCCTCTTCTATGGCGCGCTGCCCTCGGGCCAGCAGTACCAGCGCGGAGAGGCGGGCTGGGAGGCCCGCTGAAGCGGAAGCCCTGGCCGGGGCCTACCGTCGCTCGCGGACGACCAGCGTGCGGCGGGCGGTGAGGCCCCGGTCATCGGTGACCAGGATTTCGTGCGAGCCCACCGACGGTGTCCACCACACCCGCTCGTCCGCGCGAGCCGAGCCGAGCAGCGCGCCATCCACGAACCAGGTGAGCGCGCGCTCGTGCGAGGCCTCCGCCTCCAGCGGCACCTCCTGCTGGTCCGCGGGCACGCCTGGAATCAGCAGCGCGATGTGGCCGGAGGCCGGTGAGACGATGGAGGGGGCCGCGCGAGCGCCTCCCGGCTCACACCCGGGGGCCGGCGCGGGAGGCTCGGGGAGCCGGCGGTGCTGCTCCTCCAGCCAGCGGCGAATCGTCGCCGGCCACGTGACGAAGACGCGTGACTCCGTCTTGCGCCCCGTGCTGCACGTGGGGCCCACGGACAGGCCCGTGGCCACGTCCACCTCCACGTGCTGGTGATAGGGACACACCGCGGTGGGGACGGCCGAGCGGCGCGCGTAGACCTGCTTGCGCTGGAGGCAGGCCTCCGTCGGCAGGTGCCCCGAGTACGCGCAGACCTCCACCTTCATCAAGTCCTCCGGCACCACCGTCTCGTCCTCGGGCAGCGAGCGGCCCCGGGGCCCCACGCCCTCGAGGATGTCGAACAGCACCGGGCCCGCGGCGTCCGCGCCCACCAGGTGCACGCTCGGCGAGTGGTTGAAGTTGCCCAGCCACACGACGGCGGTGTGCCGGGGGCCGGAGCCGGCGGCCCACGCGTCACGGTGACCGAAGCTCGTGCCCGTCTTCCAGTGCACCCGCGCGGGCAGCCCCGTCAGCCGGCGCCGCTCCGGGAAGTCCGGCCGGTCTCTCAGCGCCAGCGCCTTGCGCGTCAGCCACGCGGCGCCCGGCGACATGACCTCCACGGGGGTCTCCAGCGGCTGCCCTTCCTCGAGCAGGCGCAGCGGACGGGCCCGGCCATCCCCCGCCATGGCCACGTAGAGCCCCGCGACCTCCAGGGGCGTCAGCTCGATGCCGCCCACGGCCGCGGACAGGCCGTAGTGGCCCGGGTCCGTCACCAGGCTGGTGACACCCGAGGTCCTGAGCGCGGACAGGAAGCGCTCCACGCCCACGCGTTCGAGCAGGCGCACGAAGGGCATGTTGAGGGACTGGGACAGCGCGTACTCCAGCCGCACCAGCCCCAGGAAGCGGCCGTCGAAGTTGCGCGGCGCATAGCCGCCGTACGTCGTGGGGATGTCCGCCACGAGCTGCTCGGGGCCGGTGATGCCCATGTCGATGCCCATGGCGTACAGCAGCGGCTTGAGCGCCGAGCCCGGCGAGCGCGGCGTGGCGAAGCCGACAATCTGCCCGCCGTGCTCCGCGTCGAAGAAGTCGAAGTTGCCCACCAGCGCGAGCACCGCGCCCTGCTCCCGCTCCACCACCACCGCCGTGCCGTTGTGGATGCCCTTGGACTTCAGCTCCCGGGCCGCGTCGCGCATCACCCGCTCCACCAGGCGCTGCGTGCCCGCGTCCAGCGTGGTGGCCAGTCGCATCTGGCCGGGGCGCTGGGCCCTGAGCCACACCGCCACGTGAGGCGCCTCGCGGGGGAACGCCTTGAGCCCTCCCGGAACATCGGAGGCCCGCACGTCGGCGAGCACCTGCTCTGCGGGCACCCTCGCCTCCTCGGGTCCACGAGGCAGGGCCTCGGCCTCCAGCAGCCTGCGGGCCACGTCGTCGCGCGCCGCGCGCAGCCGCGCCTGGTTCTCCGGCGTGGGGAAGCGGCGGTTGGGGTTCTGCGGCACCGCGAGCAGCGTGGCGATTTCAGCCGGGCTCAGGTGCGCCGCGGTGTGGCCGAAGTACGCCAGGGCCGCGGCCTCCACGCCCTCCACGTTGCGCCCGTAGGGGACGAACTGGAGATAGGCCGCGAGCACCTCCTGCTTGGTCAGGCGCAGCTCGAGCTGCACCGCGCGAAGGGACTCCACCCACTTCGAGGTGAAGGTGCGCGGCCGGGGCTCCAGCATGCGCACCAGCTGCATCGTCAGGGTGGAGGCCCCCGACACCCGGCGTCCCCGCGCCACGTTGAGCGCGGCGGCGCGCGCCACGGCGAGGGGGTCCACACCGGGGTGTGAATGGAAGCGCTTGTCCTCCAGCGCGAACAACGCCCGGAGGTAGGCCGGGTCGATGCGCTCGACAGGCGCGGCGATGCGCCAGCGCTCGTCGGGCGCGAGGAAGACGTGCGCCGGGGTGCCGTCGCGGTACTCCATCACCACCGAAGGGGGTGCGGAGAGCCGCGACGGCAGCGGCACGGACCACGCCGCCGCCACTCCCACCGCCGCGAGGAGCAAGAGCCCCGCGGCGGTCCAGAGGAGCTTCTTCAGGAGTGGACGGAGGCGTCGCATGTCAGAGGAGGTTGTCCTTCCACGGGCCGGACACCTGCACCGTGCCGCCCGCCTCGCGGGCCCACAGGCGCGGGTCGTACATCGCCTCGGCCTCCGCCGTGGGCAACGTGAAGGCCCCCGCCGTCACCGCGCGCACCGCGTAGATGACCTTCTTCGACTCGCGAGCCCCCAGCGCGCCGAAGACCTCCATGCGGTCATCCCGGATGTTGACGTAGTCCGGGGTCCACATCGCGTCGGCCTGCACCCAGTCCACCGAGCCGCCCCGGCCCAGCCGCGCGTTCTCGATCTCCCAGCCCGCCGGCAGCCGGTCGACCAGCGCGATGTTCTGCACCCGCTCGCCCGTGGTGTTGGTCAGCTCCAGCTCCACGTAGACCAGTTCCGCGAGCGCCACCGGCGACTCCTTCAGGCTCACCTCCGTGCCGTCCTGCTTGCGGTACTTGCGGCTGAGCTTCAGGCCCTCGCCGCCCACGCGCGGCGGTCCGTCCGAGCGCACGCCCTCGCTGCTCAGCACGAGGAACAGCGTGCCAGCCGACTTGTCCTTCAAGTCGAGCTGGAGGCTCTTGCGCTCGCTCGCGCGGGCCAGCGCCCAGGTGCGGTCCGAAGCGCGCGCGTCCTTGGCCTGCTTCGCCACGACCTCCTTGCCATCCACCGTCAGCGTCGGAGGCGTGAAGCTGGTGGCCACGCCCTTGAGCCGCTTGCCCAGGCCGGTGATGCCCCAGACCAGCTCCTGCGTCGTGTACCAATAGCTCGGGCTCGACTGCAGCGCGCTCGCCACCATGGCCGCCAGCGGCTCACCCGCGGCGTCGGTGCCGAACAGGTCCTGATAGGTGCTCAGCATGAAGCCGCGTCGGCGCCGGTCCGAGTAGAAGGACCAGTTGTTGCGCCGCTCGTCGGTGACGGGCGTCAGGTCCGGGTTGCGCAGCTCCTTCTCGTAGCGGCGGTCTCCCGCGAGCCACAGCGCCGCCTTGAGCATGTAGTCCTCTTCCAGCTGCTCGCCCTTGAGCGGGGCCTTCTTGGCGGCCTCGGCCAACCCGTCCACCAGCTTCTGCACGCGCGCCTTGCGGCCCTTGCCGGACACCGCCAGCACGTAGTGCATGTAGGCCTCTGAGTTGCCGTGGTAGTCGCGGGCGACGCTCGTGTTGCCCTCCATCGTGTTGAGCGTGTTGCCCATCCACAGGAGCGCGTCATCCAGGCGGTCCTGCGGAACGGGGTACTTCTGCTTCTGCGCGTCCAGGAGCATGTGCGTCGCGTACGCGGTGCCCCACAGCTGCGGCTCCGTCTCGCCCGGCCAGTAGCCGAAGCCGCCCGAGGGCGTCTGCATGGACAGCACGCGGTTGATGCCCGCGAGCACCATGTCCCCCACGTCCCCATTCTTCTTCAGCGTGGGGTCCACCTGGTCCACCAGCTCCGACACGAAGAGCAGCGGCCGGGTGGAGGACGTCGTCTGCTCGATGCAGCCGTACGGGTACCGCACCAGGTACGACAGGTGCTGGAGCGACTGCGCATAGGGGTTGGCCGTCACCCAGAGCGTGGAGCGCTCCGTGGTGGGCACCCACCCCTGCAGGGACTTGGAGACGTCCGTCACGCCCTGCGCCAGCTCGATGCGCTGCACGCGGCGCTCGCGCGGACCCGACGGGGACAGCGGCACATCCAGCGTCTCCTTCGACGTGTAGCCGCCGCCCTCCACCACCACGCTCAGCCGCGCGGCGCCCACCGACTGCACCGCGCGAGCCTGGAAGACGAACGTCGTGGACTTGCCATCCTCCACGCGCGCGCGGCCCTCGCTCTTGCCGAGCAGTTGCAGCGGCGACGCCGTGTCCGCGGGCTGGGTGAGCCCGGGCACCGGCAGCGACTCCGCGGCCAGCGTCACCTTCACGTCCTGCACCTTGCCGGACAGGTTGGTGACGAAGACGGGCACCTGGATTTCATCGTTCTGGGTGAGGAAGCGCGGCAGCGTCGTCTGGAGCACCAGCGGGTCTCTCACCAGCACCTGCGCGCTGGCGCGGCCCATGCGCTTGGGCCCCGCCGTCACCGCCATCACCCGCACCGCGCCCCGGTACTGCGGGAGCTGGAACGGCAGGCGCAGCTTGCCATTGGCCGGCACCGGCACCACGCCGCTCCACAGGGCCACGGGCTTGACGGGCTGCACGCGGCCGGACGCATCCCCCTCCGCGTCACCACCGGTGGAGCGCGAGCTGCCACCCGGAGGCACCAGCAGCGTCCAGCCGATGGTCTCGAAGGTGTCCACGCCCAGGGCGCGCTTGGTGAAGATGTCCTTGAGCGGGTCCGGGCTCTGGAAGCGCGTGAGGGAGAGGATGCCCTCGTCCACCACGGCCACGGTGGCGAAGGTGGCGCCCTCGAGCGCGCCCAGGTCCAGGTCCACGGTGAGCGTGTCGTTGGAGCGGACCTCCTTGGGCACGTTCAGGGTGACCTGCTGCGTGTAGTCCACCGGCTCCAGCACGACGCTGGCCACGCCGAAGGCGCGGTCCGGCATGAAGGCCTCGGCGGACTCGAGGTGCGGGTCCTTCACCAGGAAGGTGCTCACGTAGACGTTGGGCGCGAACTGCTTGGGCGTGAAGCTCCACGTCACCTCGCCCGGCTCCACGGCCTTCCACTCGGTGGCGAGGACGCGGTCGGTCTCCGCGGTGAACAGGATGCGGCCCTTGTAGGGCGCCTTGAGCTTCACGGTGATGGGCTTGCCGACGACGGCCTTCGCGGGCACGGCCACGTCCAGCGAGGTGGGCTTGAGCGGACGCGGCGTCTGGTCCACGCGCGAGCCCTCGCCCCACCAGTAGTAGCGGCCCTCACCCTCCAGCTCCAGGTCCGTCTGCGCGTTGCCGGAGCGCACGCGCACCAGGTAGCCCGCCGCGTCCGCGCCCGGCGTGACGGTGAGGTTGAAGCGGCCATCCACCACCTTCACCGAGGCGCTGCCCTCGCGCAGCGGCCTCAGGTAGCGCTGGTAGCGGTCATAGCCCTCGCCCTCGTCGTAGTAGTAGCCGTACTCCTCCTCCAGCCGGACGTACTCCACCTCCACGGAAGCGGGCGCCAGCGACGAGGACGCGACGGGCTTGCCGTCCCAGTCCACCACCACGCCGTTCACGGTGAAGGGCTTGCCGGCCTTCACCTTGCCCACGCTCGCCTGCAGGCCCACGTAGTAGCGCTCCGGGTGCACGGGCACGCTGGCCTCGCTCACCGTGGAGCGGCCGCTGCCGGACTCGAACACGCTCGCAAGCGCGCTCAGTCGCGCGGACCCACGCAGCCCGCCCATGGCCGCCAGCGCCGGGCAGTGGATGAGCGCCTGGCCCTTCGCGTCCAGCGTGCCCTTCGCCTGGCCCAGCGTGACGGGGCGCGGCTCCTTGCCGTCCTGGCGCCACAGGCCGTAGGTGAACTGCGCGTTCTGCTTCGGCTTGAAGTCGGACGGCACCAGCCGGCAGTTGAGCTCCACGGGGCTGCCCTCGGCCGAGCCGCCGAAGAGGTAGGCGGCCTCCACGCCGACGGGAATCTCCACGCCCTGCACGTAGCCGGGGGCCTCCGCGGTGGCCGTCACCTTCATGCGCTCGGGGACGAACTCCTCCACGTTGAGGCCGTAGGACGCCACCTCGCGGTCGGCGACCTTCAGCGTGACGCGGTAGTGGCCCGTGTCCTGGAACGCCTCGAAGGGCAGGTCGAGCGAGACGAGGCCCGCGTCGTTCGTCTTGAGCGGCACCTTCTTGAGCTGGCGCTCGCGCGGGTCCACCACCACCAGTTCCACCGGCATGCCCGTGGGCGGCGCCAGGTCATCCTGGCCGCGCAGCACGCCGGCGATGTGCGCGGTGTCGCCGGGGCGGTACACACCGCGGTCGGACCAGAGCGAGGCGCGGTAGGCCTTCTCGGAGCGGTACGGCTCGCCCTGCACGTCGGAGTTGGCGATCTCCGTCTTGAGTTCGTTGTACTTGAGGTACGTCATCTCGTCGCCCTGGCGCGCGATGAGCGCGAAGGGCTGGCTGTCATCCACGCCAGCCGGGGGCACGTTGAGCACGCACCCGTCCGCGCCCTTGGTGACGCAGCGGCTGACGGCCTGGCCGCTCTTCTTCACCAGCGACACCTCCACGCCCGTCACCGGGTCCGTGCTCTCGATGCCGAGCGCCCAGACCCACACCTCGCCCGAGTCCTTCGAGCCCGGCGCCGGTCCGCCCCGCTTGGCCACGAGGCTCAAGTCGGTGAGCAGCACGCGCGTGGCGGCCTGCAGGTGGTTGCGACGGACGGAGACCTCCACCAGGCCCCGCGTCGTCGCGGGCACGAGGCTCGCGACGTCCAGGTACGTGGTGGTGAGCGTGTCCGAGGCGGACTGGAGCGGCAGCGTCTTCTTCACCACGAGGTTGGACGTGCGCTCGTCCGCCGTCTCGCGCTGGTCGTCGCTCATCCAGAAGATGAGGTTCTCCGGCGGGACGTTGCGGATGGTGACCTCCACCGCGTCCAGGTTGAGGTGCTGCAGGGGCAGGTTGCGCCACGCGCCGCGCGGCAGGTAGCGCCCCGCGGAGGTGAAGGAGAGCTGCGACTGGCGCGCGGGGATGGACAGCTCCTGCTCGAAGTTCGCCAGCAGGGTGCCGCCGCCCACGGACGTGGCGCCCGCGTCGATGCGCAGCGTGTACGTGCCGCGCTTGAAGTCGCCGAAGATGCGGAAGCCCTGCCGCGTGGGCGCCACGGAGACCTTCACCGGCGGCGTCACGTGGATGGAGGCCTCGGCCGTGGCGTCGTCCAGCACGCAGCCCTTGTTGCCCGACTCCCAGTAGTACGAATCGTACTCCTCATAGACGCGGGGGCTCGCAGGCGCGCTCGCGTCCACGTCGCGGCAGGCCACCTCGAGGTAGTGCCCGCTGTTGCCCTCCTTCCGGTTGATGCCGGTGATGTCCATGCGCTTGCCGCCGTCCAGGACGAAGGAGGCCTCGGCCGCGGGGGCGAGCGCCTTCGCGTTGGACGCGGCGGCCAGGCCCTGCTTGAGGCTGAAGCGCACCGTGGCCGCGGGCTTGAGGCCGGGGTTGGAGAGCTCCGCGGTGAGCGCGTTCGACACGCCGGCGACGGAGCGCCACTTCACGTCGGAGATGGGCTGGGTGCCCACCAGGAACGTGCCCTTGCCTCGCATGAGGTTGGGGGCCACGGGGCCGGAGAAGACGACGTCCATCTCGATGCGGCTCTTGGCCAGGTCCAGCTGCTTGGGCTGGATGCGGAGGAACTGGAAGGTCGGCGTCTTGAAGACGTACTTCCAGGCGTCATCGGAGGGCGCCTTCACCACGCCCGCGTCGGTCTCCAGCGAGACGACCTTGACGGTGTACTCGGTGTCGAAGGCGAAGGCCTGACCGGAGGAGGTGTTGAAGGTCAGCGTGGAGGGGCCGCTCCAGGTCAGGTGCCCGGGCACCTGCGGGGAGATGGAGACGACGGTGCCCGGCTTCACCGACTGGTCATCGGGGCGCAGCGGTCGCGCCAGCTCGATGACGATGGACTGGGGCAGCACGCCCACGGCGCCCTGCGAGCGGATGATGGGAGTGACGGCCTCCGGCTTGGGCGGCACCTTCACGACGGCGGCGGTGGTGCCCGCGTCGCCCCCGGTGCTCGCCTGCGGAGGCGTGGTGGCGCTCGGGGTGCTCGGCGAGGAGGTGGCGGGCTGCTGCGACTCCTCTTTCTTGCAACCGGAGAGCGAGGCGCCCAGGAGCAGCGCGGCGACGAGCCAACCGGCGCGTCTTGCGCGCGGTGGCGAGATGGAGACGACGGACTGCGGACCCATGTTTCCTCCGAAGGTGCCTGCTGTTCTTCATGCGACGTGCCGACGGCGCACACGCCAGGAATCTTGGGGAGTGCGGTCGAACGCCCACGGCCCGAACGCGTCCCCCACGCGTCCTCGGGCCCACAGGGTGTACCCGGGGCCACACTCCTGGTGGCCTCCGCGCACGCACCCAGCGGTCGATGGCGCCACGCTATAGGAGGGCGACGCATCGGGGTCAACGCCCCCAGGGAAGCGGGTATGGTGGTCCGGCATGGTGCTGCCCGTCCGTTTCGTCCTGATGCGTCCGCGCAACGCGGAGAACCTGGGTGCCGCTGCTCGGGCGCTGAAGAACTGCGGCCTGTCGGATTGGGTCTGGGTGACGCCCGAGGTGGAGGATTTGACGCCCGCGCGCCGGCTGGCGGTCCATGCCGAGGACGTTCTCGATGGCGCCCGTCGCGCGGCCACGTTGGAGGAGGCCGTCTCCGACTGTGTGTGGGTGGTGGGGACCAGCTCCCGCAAGGTGGAGGGCAAGCGGCGCCTGGCCCCTCGCGCCGTCGCGGAAGAGTGGGTGTCGCGCGCGACACAGGGCACGGTGGCCATCGTCTTCGGGGATGAGCGCAGCGGGCTCACCAACGCGGAGGTGGAGCGGTGCCACGACTTGTCCGCGGTGCCCACCGCGCCGGAGCAGCCATCCATCAACCTGGCGCAGGCGGTGTTGCTGTACGCCTACGAGGTCCGCGTGGCGACGCTGGAGGCGCACGCGCCGCCGCCCGGGCCCCTGCCGGTGGCGGCGACGGACACGGAGCTGGCGCAGGTGGAGTCGACGCTGGAGGGCGTGCTGACGTCGGGGGGGTTCCTCATCGACGCGCAGCCGGGGCGCACGGGCTTGCGGGACCTGTTCGCGCCGCTGCGTCGCTCACGGCTGACGCGCAAGGAGGCGCGGCTGTGGCTGGCCGCGCTGCACACGCTGCGCAAGCACGGCCCGCGAGGCTAGACGGGGCGGCGGTAGCGGGGGGTGGCGCGCGGGGACCGGGGAGGCGGGGCCTTGCGTTTGCGGGCCAGCGCCACGGCGACCCACGCGAAGACGGCCGCGGCCAGCACGAGCAGCGCCACCCAGTACCAGTAGCTGTGTCCCGAGGAGCCCTCGGTGGAGACGGACACCTCCTGCGGCACCTGCGCCAGCGCGAGGAGCGGGACGGTCAATGCGGCAAGTGGAGCCTGGGCGTCACTCATGGGCATCCTCGTCCAGGTAACCTCTCCATCCTGGCGGGCCCCCACAAGCGGAGGGGCTCGCCGTGTCTCCGGGGTGGCGGGCCCACCGCTCGGGCCCCTGCTCCCTGGGCTCGCGGGGCTACTTCTCGCTGGTGAGACGCGCGAGGAGCTTGGGGTCATCGGGGAGCAGGCCCGCCGCGGGCAGTCGGGTGAGGAGCTCTCGCCAGCGGGGGTCGGCGGCGTAGGCGCGCTGGAGGAGCGGAAGGGCCTGTTCCACGCGGCCCACGCCCACGAGGGAGATGGCGTGCCAGAAGGTCATCTCCGCGTTGCCCGGCGCGAGCTTCTCCGCGGACGCGTACGCGGCGAGGGCGGCGTCGGTGTCCTTGTGCTCGAGGGCGAGGTCGCCTTCGTTCATGAAGTTGTAGGCGCGCTGGAGGGTGACGAGGCGGCGGAGTTCCTTGAGGGGCTCGGGGTGGTCGTCGACGCGCAGGTCGAAGCGGCGGTCCGCCCAGGGACGGCCCGAGGGCTTCGCGGAGACGATGATGAGGGCGGCGGACTGCTTGCCGCGCAGGTCTCCGCCCTGGGATTCGGCGGCCTCGAGCGCGGCGAGCATGCGCTCGGCGAGGTCGCCTTTGGAGGCACGGTAGGCCTTGGCCATCGCGGGCCAGACGGTGTCCTTCTGCATCATGTTGGCCTGGACGGAGAAGCCCTCGCCCATGAGGTGTCCGGCGGCGGCGATGCAGTTCGAGCCCGTGTGCGCGGAGACGCGGCCTTGGGCGTCCACCATGGCGACCTGGCGCACCTGACTGGCGGAGTCGGCGGCGAGCAGCCCCTTGAGTGCGTCCGGGGCTGAGCGGCCCGCGCGCATGAGGTCCAGGCCGAGACGGCCGTAGGACGGGTCGACGAAGGACTGGGTGGCGACGGCGCCCACGCCGGCCTCGGCCCAGGGGACGGTGGCGCCCACGGAGAACCAGTGGGATTGCACGGCGACGCCCAGGTCTCCTGTCGCCGGGTCCCTGGCGACGATGGAGTAGGTGTTCACGGGGCGGCGCGGCGTGGCGGAGGGTTCGGCGGCCACGGCGTGGAGGGACATGAGCGCGAGGCAGAGGGCGAGTCGGGACATGCGGGGACTCCCACGGAGGAGGGGCGCAGGCTGAGCGAGGGAGCGTGCGACCGCAAGGCCCGACGCGGCATGGGGTGCGGAGGCGGCCTTACCTTCGAGGAAGTCCTGAACCCGCGAGAGGAGGACGCAGCATGGACCACATGCCCTATGAGTCGATGGAGGTCGGTGACGAGGAGCCGGGACAGAACGGCCGGCGGCGGAGCTCTCCCGAGGAGGAGGCGCCGGGACAAACGCCCAAGTCGGCGGAGGCGGGTGGGCTCGAGGAGGAGCGCCGGATGCCGCAGGCGGAGCCCGGGAAGACACCTGGGAGCGCCGAGGGTGAGGATACGGATTCGCCGCCGAGGCGGTAGCACGGCGCCACGTTCACGTGGACATGGCCGCTAACGTCGAGGGGCCAGGATGATGATGGCCATGCCGCAGATGGCGACGAGCGCGCCCACGACATCCCAGGTGGTGGGCCGCTCTCCCTCGACGAGCCAGAGCCACGCGAGGGCCACCGCGATGTAGACACCTCCGTATGCGGCGTAGGTCCGCGCGGCTCCCGTCGGATGCAGCGTCAGCAGCCACGCGAAGAGCGCCAGACTCGCGGCCGCGGGGACCAGCCACCACACGGAGCGCCCCTGACGCAGCCAGAGATACGGCAGATAGCAGCCCACAATCTCGGCCAGCGCCGTGAGGATGAAGAGTCCGAGCGCATGTACAAACGGCATGACGAAGAGTCCCTGAAGGAAGACCCGAGGACACCTACCACGCCCCCGAGTTGATGCGCCTTCGTCCCCAGGACTCCGCGCGACGCCCCTGACTCCACACGTGCGCGAGGGAAGCGGTCCCGCCAGCTCACGCGCCCGAGCGATGCACCGCGTCCCGGATGGCGCCACGGAGCGCGGCACCCGAGGTAATCACCGCGGAGACGTGTCCCGCGTCCACGATGCGCAGCTCACTTCCAGGCCAGTGCGCATGGAGCGCGCGTGCTTCCGCCAAAGGAACGAAGGCATCTCTCGCGCACGCCAGGATGACGGCGGCACTCGGCTTCACGGGCGGCGGCAACAGGCGCGCGCTCGCCGCGTCCAGGATGGTCGCGAGCCGCGTCCTTGCCTCCGTCTCGTCCGGAGAGCCCGCCAGCCGCCTGAAGTCGATGGAGCGCGAGTGCACGCCCTGGGTGAACACCGGCGCCGGCGAGGCCCCCGCCGCGAGCGCCGCGACCCCCACCGGCTCCGGAATCATCGCCGCCGTCAACGCCGCCATGTAGCCCCCCATGCTGTAGCCCGCGACGGCGACGCGCTCGTAGCCCTCTCGCCGCGCGTGCGACACCAGCGCCCTCGCCTCCTCGATGGACGCGATGTTCATCTGGAGCTGCTCGCTCACCGTGCGGATGTGCGGCCCCTTCTGCCCCAGCGCCCGCCGCGTCCCGTAATAGGGATTCTCCAGCAGGAACAGGTCCACCCCCTCCTCCACCAACGGCGCGAACAACCAACTGCGCAACCGGAACCCCTCGTCCCGCGACGCCGCGAGCACCACACACGCGTCCCGCCCCCGCCCCCGCTCGGACGTCATCCACCGCACCGAGCCCAGCCGGACCTCCGACGGCAACGCCACCCACGGCGAATCGAACGCCCCATCCCGGAACCGACGACGCCCCGCCGCCTGCTCCGCGCCCCAGCGGACCTCCAACGGCAACACCGTCGCCGCGAGCCGCCCCGACAACGGCGCCCCCGCGAAGGTCTCCTCATCTCCCCAGCCATCACAGAACAGCCGACGACTGGCCAGGGCGGCCATGAACGCATCCAACGGATGCATCCGTGATTCATCCCGGACAGACGGATTCCCGGCACGAGCGGTCATGTCCCCGACTCTACGCCTTCCCACCCGGGCCGGCGGCACCACGGAGACGCCACGCGCTCCAGGTGACGATGATATGACGCCCGGCTCCATCGTCCCTTCTGGAAGCCCATGCCGCGCAAGCCCGACAAGACCAAGCCCCCGCAGCACCAACGATGGGAGGGCAAGGAGAAGCCGGACTGGCTGTCTCGCGCCCTCGCACGCGCGGGCGTGTTCCCCCAGAAGGAAGCCGAGGACGCCATCAACGCCGGCCGCGTCACCATCAACGGCCGCGTCGCCAAGATGGCCCTCGCCCCCGTCCCCCCCGGCGCCACCGTCCGCGTCGACGGGAGAATCGTCCCGCTGTCCGCCCCCGCCACCCGGGTGCTCGCGTTCCACAAGCCCGCGGGCGTGCTGTCCTCCACCGTGTCACAGCACCGCACCGGCACCGTGTTCGAGGTCCTCCTCCGCCAGCTCCCTCCCGAGCTCGCCGGATACACGTGGCACGCGGTGGGCCGGCTCGACGTGGACTCCACGGGCCTCTTGCTCTTCACCAATGACGACAAGTTCGTCGCCCACGCCACGTCGCCGGACACCCAACTGCCCAAGCGCTACGTGGCCACCGTCTTCAGCACCGCGGATGACGAACGCGTGGAGCCGCTCCGCAAGGGCATGGTCCTCGACGACGGCCCCGCCCGCCCCGCCACCGTCCGCGTGCGCGACGAGAAGACCGTGGAGGTCACCCTCACCGAGGGCCGCCACCATCAGGTGAAGCGGATGCTCGGCGTCGTGGGCCTCCCCGTGCGCGCCCTCCACCGTGAAGCCGTGGGCGCCATCGAGCTCGACATCCCCGAGGGCACGTTCCGGCTCCTCACCGATGACGAGGTCCGCGAAGGGCTGCGCTACGGGGGACCCACCGAGCCTCGCGAAGACTGAGGGCGCGAAAGGACTCGTGCCTCGGAGGCAGCGAAGCCTGCTCGGAGAGCGTCTCCCTTCGAGGAGAGTGAGCCCTCAGCGCCCATGATGTGGCGCGGGCTCCGAGTGTGGCGAAGGCGGAGGGCGCGAAAGGACTCGTGCCTCGAAGGCGGCGAAGCCTGCTCCGAGAGCATCTGCCCTCAAGGGAAGTGAGCCCCTCAACGCCCATGATGTGGCGCGGGCTCCGAGTGTGGCGAGGCGTGAGGCGAAGGCTCTGCGTGTGGAGCGGGTTCCGCGTGCGGAGCAGGCTCTGGACGAGGGGCAGGCTCTGCGTGCGGAGCAGGCTCCGCGCGTGGGGCTGGCGCTGGACGAGCGGCAGGTTCTTCGCGTGGTGCGGGCGCTCCGACAGAGGGTGCAGCGGGGGCTGGACGTGGAGCGGGCTCCGCGTGCGGAGCAGGCTCGGCCTGCGGCACGGGTGCGGGATGCGGCGCGGGTTCCGAGCGTGGGGCGGGCTGGGATGCATTCAGCCTCGACGCGGGGACCGCAGGCCTCGGTTCGACTTGCGCGGGGGTTCCCGGCCTGGGCGCGGGCTGTGGACGCCGCGCGGCCCCGGCGCTCGGCACCTGCGAGTTGCGGCTCTCGCGTGGCAGGGCGGCCGAGGGAGGCGGCGCCACCCTTGACCGAGGCACCGGCCGCCCCGTCGTCTCGGCGACCCTGCCCGGTGCCGGGCCTCGGTTCCATTCACCGACACGAGCGGGCACGCGCTCGCCCACCACCTGGGTCTGTCGGAGCAGCACCGGCACTCGCGCACGCGGAACCAGGAACTGGCCCACCCGCGGACGCACGAAGTCGTTCGTGCCCACGAAGTTCCAGGACAGCCCGACGTTGACGCTGATGCCGGGAGGCCCCAGCGGCTGCCAACCCACGAAGCCATCCCCCCAGCGCCAGTCCACCCAGGACGGCGCCCACTCATCGTCGGGCCACCACACCCAGTCATTGGACGCCGTGAGGAACCAGCGGCCGTAGTGGAAGGGCGCCCAGCCCCAGCTCCAACCGGTCTGGAACGTCCAGCCCCAATCGCTGTAGGCCCACTGGCCCCCGGTGGCATAGGGAACGAAATCAACGCCGACGACGGTCGGATTGGGACGCCAGACCCAGCCGACATCTGGCAGTTGCACCCAGGTCCCGTAAGGCGACAGCGTGTCGTAGAACGTCGAGACGGCGCCCGTCTGGAGCGACGGGTTCGAGGCGACCTGTGTCCCGTCATCGACCTGGGCGCGCGCACCACCGCCGAGACAGACCAGGAGGGCGCTCGCGCTCACGCCTCCCATGCGCAGCCATCGCCAGGTTCGATACCAGGACCGCATGTCTCCTCCTTCGAGCATGAAGGGTGCTCTCCTTCTGAAGGGTGGCCCCTCTTCCTTCCGAAGAGAGTCCTTCACCGTTCACGACGGGAAGGCCCGGCTGCTTGTCGGCTGTCCTCGCACGACCTCAGCCAGGCGGAGGAGTCCTCGGCCCGATGGGCGCCCGGTGCAACGCAGGAGCGCCTCCGCCACCCACATGGACACGCCACCGTCGACGCCACCCGTGGAACCACCGCATCCAGTCCTCGCGAGCTGTCAGCTCCTCGGCGCACAATCCGCGCATGAGCCCTCGCATCCTCCGGACGTGGTGTGGTGCCGCCGCGCTGCTTCTCAGCGTCGCCTGTGGTGACAGCGGTAACAACGACGACACTCCAGATGACGCGGGGACGAACACGCCCGACGGCTCCGTGCTCACCCCGGATGCTGGCGCGACTGACAGCGGCACGCCCGAAGAGGACGGCGGGACGAACACCGCTCCAGATGGAGGCTCGAGCGGCGGCCCCAACGCCACCGTCCCCGGCGCCGTCACCCTCCCCTTCCCGACGCTGCAACACCTGATGGTGGAGTGGGCCTTCACCGGCGACGCCAACGCCAACAGCACCGTCGCCGTGCGCTACCGCCCCGTGGGCACCAGCCCCTGGCGCAAGGCCCTGCCCCTGCGCCGCGTCCCCGCCGGGAGCAACGAAGGCTTCTCCTGGGCCCAGCGTCACTCCGGCAGCATCTTCGGGCTCCAGCCCGCGACGCAGTACGAGTTGGAGCTCACGCTCTCCGATTCGGATGGCGGCGGCACCGTGCGCACCGCGACGGCCACCACGCGCGCGGTACCGGCGCCCATGGCGAACGCGCCCGTCAAGGCCGTGACACCCGCCAACTTCGCCAGCATCGCCGCGAGCGCCCAGCCCGGAGACCTGCTCGAGCTCGGCAGCGGGACGTACAGCGGCTTCGACTGGTCGCGCAGCGGCACGGAGGGCAAGCCCATCGTCCTTCGAGGCACGTCGGGCACCGTCATCAATGGCCCCGTCAACCTGTTCAACCAGAACCACGTGCACTTCGACCGGCTCACCCTCAACGGCCGCCTGCGCTTCAACGGGACGAAGAACTTCTCCCTCACCCGCTCCACCATCAACGCCACCTCCGCGAACGGCGGCGACGCGGTCGTCACCTTCCTGCGCGCGGAGAACGCGTACATCGCCGACAACGTGGTGACGGGCATCACCACCTGGGCGGAGTCCTCGCTCGGCGTCAACGGCAACAACCAGGGCGAGGGCATCTGCGTCACGGGGCCCGGACACGTCATCCAGAACAACCGCGTCACCGGCTTCCGCGACGGCATCTCCTTCATGGAGGACGACGCCGCGGTGGACCAGTTCAGCATCGACGTCCTCGACAACGACCTCATTGGCAACGCGGACGACGGCGTCGAGGCGGACTTCTGCGCCCACAACTGCCGCATCGTCGGCAACCGCCTCACCAACAACTTCATCGCCCTGTCGTCCCAGCCAAGCCTGGGCGGGCCGACCTACTTCATCCGCAACGCCGTCTACAACGCGGTGCACATCGCCTTCAAACTCTACCGGGGCAGCTCCGGCGACGTGCTCCTGCACAACACCGTGGTGAAGCACGGCGACGGCTTCGGCATCACCGCGACCACCCCCGTGGCCCGACTCTACGCGCGCAACAACCTGTTCATCGGCGGGCCCGGAGGAACGTTCAACGGCTACAGCAGCGGCAGCGCCCAGGGCAGCGTCCTCCACCTCCCCTCGCTCACCACGGCGAACGCCGACCTGGACCACGACGGCTTCGGCTCCACCTCCGGTACCTTCAACGCCAACTGGGGCGGCACGCGCCTCACCAGCCTGAGTGACCTGCGCGCCAACACCACCGAGAAGCACGCCGTCCAGGTGGACCTCGGGGCCTTCGCCGCGACCGTCGCCTATCCGGCGGCCCCGATGACGCTGTACGCCGCACCCGACCTGCGTCCTCGCGCGGGTTCAGTCGTGGAGAACGCGGGAACGCCGCTCGACAACGTCACGGATGGATACACCGGCGCGGCCCCGGACCTCGGCGCCATCGAGGTCGGCGCCCCCGTCCCCACCTACGGCCCGCGCCCCTGAGGACTTGCGCTCGCGCCAGGAGCGCTCAGACTCGCCAGGGCCCTCCCTTCCGGGGCCCTCTCACAGTCGAGGCGTTCCATGTCCGGGTCTCGCCGCTCGTCGTGTTGGCGCATCTTCCTGCTAGCGGCCGTCGTCACGCTCCCCGTCGCGGCCGCGCCCGCGGCGGATCCGGCCACGCTGCTCGCCGAGCTGCGTGAGGTGACGAAGCATGACGCATCGGCGCCGCTCGACGTGAAGCAGGTCCGCGTGCAGAAGCGCGGAGACGTCACGGTGACGGAGCTGACGTACGCCAGCCCCAAGGGCGGACGCGTCCCCGCCTTCCTCGTCACCCCGCCGGGCCCCGGCCCCTTCGCGGGCCTCGTCTTCCTGCACTGGGGACAGGGCTCGAAGAACGAGTTCCTCGACGAGGCGCTCTCCCTCGCCCGCTCCGGCGTGGTGTCGCTGCTCGTCGACGCGCCGCACGTGCGCCCGGAGCCCTGGCGCGGCTCGCTCCGGGGCTCGGCGCTCTACCCCACGCACCTCCAGACGCTGCTCGACATGCGGCGCGGCGTGGACCTGCTCATCCTCCGTCCCGAGGTCGACGCGAACCGGCTCGGCTTCGTGGGCCACAGCATGGGCGCCATGGTGGGCGGCGCGCTGGCGGGCGTCGAGTCGCGCCTGCGCGCCTTCGTGCTGATGAATGGCGTGGGCGACTACTCCAAGAGCATCCTGGAGCTCGAGCGCGAGAACGAGAAGAAGCTCGCCGACGCGATGTCCGAGCAGGACTTCGCCACGTTCGCGCGGAAGATGGCGGCCCTCGATGGCGTGGTGGGCGTCAGCGCCGCGAGCCCCCGGGCCCTGCTGTTCCAGTACGGTCGCTCGGACCCGTGGGTCACTGCCGAGCAGGTCCGCGCCTTCATCGACGCGGGCACCGAGCCCAAGCTCACCCGGTTCTACGAAGGCGCTCATGAGCTGAGTGACGCCGCGCGAAGAGACCGGGCCCAGTGGCTGCGCATGCACCTGGGCTTCGGCGAGGTGCCCTCCTACGGCCCGCCCATGTTCTCCGCGCCCACGCTGCCCGCATCCCTGGACACGCCACTGCCCGAGTGGGCCAAGGCCCGCCCCGTCCTCACCATCCCCGGCATGGAGGAGGTCCAGGTGCGCCGGGGCCTGACGTACACGCGCGTGGGTACCCGCGACTACAAGCTGGACCTCTACATCCCGGATGCGACCTCGCAGGGCCCTGTCCCCGTCGTGGTGCTGGCCCATGGGATCCTGCACCCGAGCCTCACGCCCCTCGTGAGGGACCTGCCCGCCCTGGCCGGACAAGCCCGATGGGTGGCCGCGCATGGCTACGCGGTGGCGCTGGTGGAGCTCGGCTCTCCCGCCACCGGCGCGGACTCGGCCCAGTGGTACACGCGCGTCGCGGACCTCCAGAAGCGCCTGGACTCGGCGCTGGCCTTCGTGCGCAAGCAGGCCTCCACCGAGAAAATCGACGCGAACCGCGTCTGCCTCATGAGCATGTCCGCGGGCGGGCTCTGGGGCCTGTCGCCCGCGCTGCGCAAGGAGCCTCCCGCCTGGCTGCGCTGCGCGGTGGCGTGGTACCCCTTGCTCGACGCTCCGGGTGTGAGTTCCTCGCCGCTCGGCGCCCTGAAGGCCGGCAACGCGAAGAAGACACCGCCCCTGCTCGTGCTGCGCGCGGGCCAGGACGCACCGGCGCTCAACGCCGCGCTCGATGACTTCGTGAAGGAGGCCCGGACGCGAGGTGCGCCCCTCACGCTGCTGGAGCTGCCCGAGGGCCACCACGGCTTCGAGCTGACGGACGACCTCGAGAGCGCTCGGGAGATGATGCGGCAGACCGCTCTCTTCCTCGAGGAGCACCTGACACGGTGAGTTCGCTTCAAAGGGTGCGTGGGGTCGCGTAGTTTGGGGTCCTATGAGGGACTTCGACCTGGTGGTGATTGGCTCCGGCCCGGCCGGTGAGTGGGGGGCGGTGCAGGCGGCGCTGGCGGGCAAGCGCGTGGCGGTGGTGGAGCGTGAGCCCGTGCTGGGTGGAACCGCGGCCAACACCGGGACGCTGCCGTCCAAGACGTTGCGCGAGACGTCGCTGCACCTGTCCGGCCTCAAGGCGCGCGGCCTCTACAGCGTGGAGACGACGCTGCGCCACGAGGCCACCGTCTCCGACTTCCTCTACCGCGAGCGCCGGGTGAAGGGCATGGAGCGCGAGCGCATCGCCCACAACCTGGAGCGCCACGGCATCCAGGTGCTCCAGGGCAACGGCACGCTCCTGGACGAGCACACCGTGTTGGTGCGCCGCGTGGGCGCCGACGACGTGCGCCTCACCGGCGCCTTCATCCTCGTCGCCACCGGCTCCAAGCCCTACCGGCCCCCGCTGTACCCCTTCGGCGACGTGCGCGTGCACGACTCGGACGAGGTGCTGGAGATTGGCCAGCTGCCCAAGTCGCTCGTCGTGGTGGGCGGCGGCGTCATCGGCTGCGAGTACGCGTGCATGTTCGCCGCGCTCGGCATCCCCGTGACGCTGGTGGAGGTGAAGACGGAGCTGTTGTCCTTCCTGGACGACGAGTTCTCCGCGCTGCTCGCCCAGCGCATGGAGGCGCTCGGCATCCGCCTGCGCTTCGGCCAGACGGTGGAGAAGGTGGACGTGCCCGCCGCGTGCGAGGTGCCCATCCGCCTGACGCTGTCCTCCGGTGAGGAGGTCTCCGCGGACCAGGTGCTGGTGGCCTCGGGCCGCTCGGCGAACACGGACGGACTGGGGCTCGCGGAGCTGGGCGTGAAGCTGGGCTCACGTGGACAGGTGGAGGTGGGCCCCGGCTTCCAGACGGCCGTGCCGCACATCTACGCGGTGGGAGACGTCATCGGCTTCCCCGCCCTGGCCTCCACCTCCATGGACCAGGCGCGCGTCGCGGTGGAGCACGCCTTCTGTCTGGGCGGCCCGCTGGCCATCGCCACCGTGCTGCCCTACGGCATCTACACCATCCCCGAGGTCTCCACGGCCGGCGAGACGGAGGAAGGCCTGCGAGCCAAGGCCATCCCCTACGTGGCCGGCCGCGCCCGCTTCGCCACCAACCCGCGCGGGCAGATCATCGGAGAGACGCACGGCCTCTTGAAGCTGCTCTTCCACCGCGAGAGCCTCAAGCTGCTCGGCGTGCACGTCCTCGGGGAGCAGGCCTCCGAGCTGGTGCACATCGGCCTGGTGGCCATGCTCACCGGCTCCACCGCGCGGCTCTTCGTGGAGACGTGCTTCAACTACCCGACGCTGTCGGAGGCCTACAAGTCGGCCACCTTCGACGCGCTGGACCGCCTCAAGCGCGGCCTCGTCTGAGGTTCAGCGGCGCCGCGACTTCGGCGCCGCGCCGTCACTCTTCAGGCTGCCCACGGTGAGGCCCGAGGGGCCCGGCGCCGTGCGGTGGACGTCATCCGCCGAGGCCCGGGCCAGCGAGGACTCGGGGGAAGCGCCCGCGTCGGAGCGCCCGCCGCCCTTGCCGCCGGCGCCGCGCAACAGCTCCCGCGCGCGCTCCCAGCGGACCTTCTCCTCCGCCATCAGCCGCGTCAGCTCCTCGCGGGCCTGGGAGTCCTCGAGACCCGCCGCCGCGGCGGCCACCTTGTCCAGGAACGGGAGCAGGTAGCCGAAGTCCTTGTCGAAGGCGCTGGGGTTCGTCGCCATGGGGGGCACCCTAGCCCGGCCGTCAGCCGTGGTACACGCGAGAGGCGACAATCCGGCCGCCACGGACCTCCAGCACCTCCGCCACCGGCATGGGCGCCTCGCCAGGTGCGTGCCGCAGGTACTCCATGAAGACGCGCTCGCCGTCCGCCGTCAGCGCCGTCTCCTCGTAGCGCAGGCCAGGCAGCCGGGCGATGGCCTCCCTCCACCACTTCGCCAGGGCCGGCCGGCCCACCAGCTTCCCGCCCGTCTCCGGGTGCAACACCCTGATCTTGGGCGAGGTGTGGGTGCAGTCCTCGGCGTACAGCGCCACCAGCCCCTCCACGTCATGCGCGTTGAAGGCGGCCAGCCAGGCCCGGGCCACGGAGAAGTTTTCGCTCGCGCTCATGGTTCAGAAACCCTCGGAAGAATTCGGTGACAGTCTCTCGACAGCGAGAGGCCAAGCCGCCTCTTATATAAGGTTGGGCCCGAGCTGTAAGGCAAGGTAGGAGTATTGGACTCCACCCTCATGCGGATTTGGCTGGAAACCAAGTCCCGTGGGAAGTAAGGGCCCCGCCTGCTCTGTTCCGTCAGGCACATTCAAGAAAAGAAGGACCGGATCGTGGCCGCCAACGCACCCATCGAGAAGATTCGTAACATCGGTATCTCCGCCCACATCGACTCGGGCAAGACGACGCTCTCCGAGCGCATCCTGTTCTATACGGGCAAGATCCATGAGATCCACGAGGTCCGCGGCAAGGACGGCGTGGGCGCGGTCATGGACTCGATGGACCTGGAGCGTGAGAAGGGCATCACCATCCAGTCGGCCGCCACGTACGCGATGTGGGGTGAGTACAACATCAACCTCATCGACACGCCGGGACACGTGGACTTCACCATCGAGGTGGAGCGCTCCCTGCGCGTGCTCGACGGCGCCATCCTGGTGCTCTGCTCGGTGTCCGGCGTGCAGTCGCAGTCGATCACGGTCGACCGGCAGATGAAGCGCTACCGCGTCCCGCGCATCGCGTTCGTCAACAAGATGGACCGCGCCGGCGCGAACTATGACCGCGTGGCCGCGCAGCTGAAGGAGAAGCTGTCGCACCACCCCGTCAAGCTGCAGCTGCCCATCGGCGGCGAGGACCGCTTCAAGGGCCTGGTCGACCTCATCCAGATGAAGGCGTTCTACTTCGACGGTGAGAACGGCGAGCAGGTCCGCGAGGAGGAGATTCCCGCGGACATGCTGGACGACGCCAAGGCGCGCCGTCAGCAGATGATCGAGGGCGTGGCCGAGGTCGACGACCAGCTGGGTGAGCTGTTCCTGTCGGACGCCGCCATCCCGAACGACGCCATCACCGCGGCCATCCGCCGGGCGACCATCGCCCTGAAGATGACGCCCGTCATGTGCGGCTCCGCCTACAAGAACAAGGGCGTGCAGCTGCTCCTGAACGCCGTCTGTAACTTCCTCCCGAACCCCAAGGAGGCGACCAACGAGGCGCTGGACCAGAAGAACAACGAGGCGAAGGTCATCCTCGAGTCGGACCCGGAGAAGCCCTTCGTCGGTCTGGCGTTCAAGCTGGAGGACGGTCGCTACGGCCAGCTGACGTACATGCGCGTCTACCAGGGCCGCGTCAGCAAGGGTGACTTCATCGTCAACCAGGTGAACCAGAAGAAGGTCAAGGTTCCGCGCATCGTCCGGATGAACTCCAACAAGATGGACGACATCAACGACGCGACGGCCGGCGACATCGTCGCGCTGTTCGGCATCGAGTGCGCCTCCGGCGACACGTTCACCGACGGCTCGGTGAACTACACGATGACGTCCATGCACGTCCCGGACGCGGTGATTTCGCTCGCCGTGGAGCCGAAGGACCGCTCGGCGCTGCAGAACTTCTCCAAGGCGCTCAACCGCTTCACGAAGGAAGACCCCACCTTCCGCGTGCACCGCGATGAGGAGTCCGGGCAGACCATCATCCGCGGCATGGGTGAGCTGCACCTGGAGATCTACATCGAGCGCATGAAGCGCGAGTACCAGTGCGAGGTGAAGGCCGGTAAGCCCCAGGTGGCGTACCGCGAGACCATCAGCCAGAAGGGCGAGTTCGCCTACACGCACAAGAAGCAGACCGGTGGTTCCGGTCAGTTCGCGCGCGTGTGCGGCTACATCGAGCCGCTGCCCTCGGACGCGGTGCAGCAGTACGAGTTCGTGGACGACATCGTCGGTGGCTCGATTCCGCGCGAGTTCATCCCCGCGTGCGACAAGGGCTTCGCCGAGGCCGTGAAGAAGGGCAGCCTCATCGGCTTCCCCGTCGTCGGTGTGCGCGTGGTCATCAACGACGGCGCGTTCCACGCGGTCGACTCGTCCGAAATGGCGTTCAAGACGGCCGCCATCATGGGCTTCCGCGAGGGCTACGCCGCCGCCAAGCCCATCATCCTCGAGCCGATGATGAAGGTCGAAGTCACGGCGCCCGAGGACTTCCAGGGCTCCGTCGTCGGCCAGCTCAACCAGCGCCGCGGCACCATCCTCTCCACGGAGACCGCCGAGGGCTACGTGACGGCGGTGGCCGAGGTTCCGCTGAACACGATGTTCGGCTACTCCACGGACCTTCGCTCCGCGACGCAGGGCAAGGGCGAGTTCACGATGGAGTTCGCCAAGTACACGCCGGTGCCGCGCAACGAGTCCGAGGCCCTGATGGCCGCGTACAAGGAGAAGCTCGCGGCCGAGCAGGCGGCGCGCAAGTAGTCCGCGCCTCCCAGGCGTCCAGGTTGTAAGGAAGGCGCTCCTCTTCAGTGAGGGGCGCCTTTCGCCTTTTCGGGAGAATCATCGTGACGCTGCTCCGTGCCGCCAACGTCCAGCTCAGCTTCGGCAGCCGCACCGTGTTCGAAGGGCTCACCGTCACCATCGAAGAGGGTGAGCGGGTGGGCCTGGTCGGCGTCAACGGCTCGGGCAAGACGTCGCTGATGAAGATCCTCGCGGGCGCGGCGAAGCCGGACACGGGGGAGCTGCAGCTGCGCCGTGGCGCTCGCGTCACCTACCTGCCCCAGGAGCCGGAGTTCGGCGAGGGCGCCACGGTGGCCTCGGAGCTGTCGGTGGCCCAGGGCCCGCTGCGCGAGGCGCTGGCGGCCCAGGCGGAGCTGGCGACGAGGCTGGAGGCCTCTCCCCCGGAGGCCCACGAGAAGCTGATGGAGCAGCTGGCCGTGCTGTCGGACCGCATCGAGCAGCTGGGCGGCTGGGACACCGAGCACCACGCGAAGACGCTGCTGGACAGGCTGGGCGTGAAGGACTGGGACCGGCCGGTGGCGCAGCTGTCGGGCGGCCTGCGCAAGCGCGTGGCGATCGCCCGGGCGCTGCTCACGCGCCCGGACATGCTGCTCCTGGACGAGCCCACCAACCACCTGGACGCCGACACGGTGGACTGGCTGGAGGAGGAGCTGGACAAGCTGCCCGGGGCGCTGCTGCTCGTCACCCACGACCGGTACTTCCTGGACGGGCTGGTGGACCGCATCGTCGAGATCCAGCCGGGCGCGGGCGTCACGTCCTATCCGGGCAACTACCAGGCGTACCTGGAGCAGAAGCTGGTGGCGCAGGAGAACGCGGAGGTCGCCCAGCACAAGCGCGAGCGGTGGATCGCCCAGGAAGTGGCGTGGCTGCGCCGCGGGCCGGAAGCGCGGCGCACCAAGAGCAAGGCGCGCATCGACCGGGCCCAGAAGCTGATGGCGGAGAAGGGCTTCCAGCGCCCCAAGGTGGCGGACCTGCGCGTGATTGCCGCGCCCCGGCTGGGCCACACCGTCATCGAGTCCGAGGGGCTCACGAAGGCCTTCGGCGAGCGCAAGGTGCTCGACGGCGTGGACTTCCGGCTGCAGCGCGGCGAGCGCGTGGGCCTGGTCGGCCCCAACGGCGTGGGCAAGACGACCTTCCTGCGCGTGCTGCTGGGGGAGCTGCCCCCGGACAGCGGCAAGCTGGTCATCGGGAAGAACACGAAGGTGGCGTACTACGACCAGAACCGGGCGCAGCTGGACCCGGAGATGACGGTGTACGAGGCGGCCTCGCAGGGCGAGGACTGGGTGGACCTGGGGGACCAGAAGGTGGCCCTGCGCGACTACCTGGACGACCTGCTCTTCCCGGTGCCCATGCAGCGCATGAAGGTGAAGGCGCTGTCGGGCGGCGAGCGCAACCGGCTGCTGCTGGCGCGGCTGTTCCTGGAGGGCGCCAACGTGCTGGTGCTGGACGAGCCCACGAACGACCTGGACATCGTCACGCTCAACGTCCTGGAGAGGCTGCTGCTGGACTTCGGCGGCAGCACGCTGCTCGTCACGCACGACCGGTACTTCCTCGACAAGGTGGCCACGAGCATCGTGACGTTCGACGGCAACGGCCGCGTCACCCGCTACGAGGGCAACTACACGATGTACCGGCGGCTCAAGGAGCAGTCGGACGCGCAGGCCGCCGCCGAGGCCGCCAAGGCCGCGTCGAAGAAGGCCGAGCCCGTAGCGGCCGCTCCCCCCGCCGCCGCGCCGAAGCAGGCGCGCAAGGGGGGCAAGCTCTCCTACAAGGACCAGCGAGAGCTGGACGGCATGGAGGCCACCATCGAAGCGGCCGAGACGCGCAAGGCGGAGCTGGAGGCCCAGCTCGCCGACCCGACCATCTACAGCAAGAGCGGCAAGGTGGCGGAGGTCCAGAAGGAGCTCGACGGCGCCGTCGCCGAGGTGGACCGGCTCTACGCGCGGTGGCAGGTCCTCCAGGACCTCGCGGGCAGCGCCCCCTAGCCGCGGCGCCCGTCGCCGCCGGATTTGCCGGCACGCGACGTTTGCCATTCAATCCAGGGGCTCTCGCGTGGAGCCATTCCTTCCCTCCAAGGGAGTCCCTGACATGTCATTCATTTCGTGCCGCCCGGTGCGCCGGGTGTTGTCACCGTTGTGTCTGCTGCTGGCGTGGGGCTGTCATCCGGAGGAGGCGGGCCAGACGACGCCCTCGCTCTCCACCTCGCGCGCGAAGGTGGAAGAGGCCCCGCCGGAGAGCCTCCCCGCGGACTTCCTCCAGGACATCCAGGCGGCGCTCCCCGAAGGACAGTCCGTCCTGGTGCACCATCCGGAGTACCTGTCGTCGGGCTTCGACCCCAACGTGCGAGTCCTCGCGGAGTCGGATGTCTGGGTGACCTTCGTGTCGGAGGCGGCGACGTTCCTGAACACGCTGGGCTACTTCACCTATCCGGAGGGCAGCCCTCCCACCACGACGGTGGGCCTGCAGAAGCACCTCATCTTCGACAACGCCTCCGCCTGGGGCTCCGGAGGCGCGCTGACCCCGGGAGACCGCATGCACCTGGGGCGCTTCCCCGCGGGCACGCGCATCGGCTTCTTCCTGGTCTCCAATGGCTGGGATTGGGGCCAGGTCGACTACACCCGGACGACCTATTACTCGCTGGACGCGCTCAACCCGGAGCCCCTCCCCTCGCAGCGCCGACACCTCGTCTCGCTCTACCACCCGGGCGCGCAGCGGCGCGTGCTGGCCTTCGAGGACTTCGACCGCGCCCACGAGCAGGCCAACAACAACTTCTCCGACCTCATCGTCTCCGTCACCAGCAACCCCGTGACGGGCACGGACCCGTCGGGCCCCAGCATCCCCGAGAAGCCCTGCCCCGAGTCCCCCACCGCCGCGCCCGCCTCGTGCCGGCTGCTGCGCCAGTACTGCCCTTCCTTGCCCAGCGGCGTGTATGCCCTGAATCCCTGCGGCACCGGCCCCACGCAGCACTATTGCGACATGAGCGCGGCGGGCGGGGGATGGACCGTCGCGGGCTGGCAGTCGGCCTCGGCGAAGACGAGCCTGGGCGTCAGCTCGCGCGGCACCCCGGGGAGCTCGGACTGGTCTCGCGCGCTCGCCTGCATCTCCTTCACCGAGATTCGCGTCTTCAACCGCACCTCCGGCGAGGGCTTCGCGCAGACGTACCCCGCGCAGACGTGGAACCACACCAGCGTCAACATGGCCCTCGGCACACCCGGCACGGCGTTCAAGCAAGGCACCTACGGCCCGCCCGCCTCGCAAATCATGATGGGCTGCGTGGGCTACGGCTACCCCGCGGCCGGGAGCACCAGCCCGGAGTTCGCGTGCGACAATGACAACGTGGGCGGAGCCCGAGGTCACCTGGCCGACTACGCGGGCGAGTACTGCGCGGGAGGACGGCTCGACTTCACCTGGGCCTGGAGCAACGGCTCCACCTGCAGCTTCCGAGGCACGCCCTACACCTGGGGCTTCGCCATCCGCTGACCCACGCGGGGCCCACGTCGAGGTGGACGTGGGCCCTGCCCTTCCCACTCAGTCGTACCGGAGCGCGATGATGGGGTCCACGCGCGAGGCCCTGCGCGCGGGCAGCCACGTGGCGACGAGCCCCACCGCGAGCAGCGACAGGGGCGCGAGGAGGAACGACCACGGGTCCAACGCGCTCACCCCGTGCACCAGCCCGGACACCACCCGCGTCAGCGCCAGCGCCCCCACGAAGCCCAGGCCCACGCCCGCGCCCACCGAGCCCAGGCCCTGGAGGAACACCAACCGCACCACCTCGCCGCGCGTGGCCCCCAGCGCCAGGCGCACGCCCATCTCCCGCGTCCGCTGGCTCACCAGGTACGACAGCACGCCGTAGATGCCCACGGCCGCCAGCCCCAGCGCCAGCGCCGCCATCAACCCCAGCAGCACCATGTTGAAGCGCTCGGAGCCCAGCGTGCGCGCCACGTGCGCGTCCAGCATCAGCGTCTCCGACACGGGCTGCCGCGAATCCACCGCCCACAGCTCCTTCTGCACGGACGCCACCAGCGCCGCGTGGCCACCGGATGACTTCACCACCAGGTTGCGCGGCAACATCCGCACGAGCAGCTCGTTGAGCCTGCGCGTCACCTGCCCCGTCGGCACATACAGCACCACGGGCGCCTCCTGGTCCAACCCGCGCTCACGCACGTCACGCACCACGCCCACCACCACGCGCGGCGTGTCGTCCCGGAGCGAGGGCACCGTGTGCGCCACCCGGATGGACTTGCCCACGGGGTCCTCGCCCGGCCAGTACTTGCGTGCGGTCGCCTCGTTGATGACCACCACCGGCCCCGAGCGCGCCGTGTCCGTCTCCTCGAGCCACCGCCCCTGCACCAGCCCGAGCCCCAGCGTCCGCGCGTAGCCCGGCGACACCGGCCGGTACTGGCCGAAGCCCACGCCGGGGCCGTCCTCACGGCCTTCGTACCGGCCCTCGATGGCGAAGCTCATGCTGGAGCCCATCTCCATCGGCAGCGTGGGCGTGGAGCCCACCTCCACCACGCCGGGCAGCGCGCGCACCCGCTCCTCCACCTGACGCAGGAAGCGCTCCACCGCCTCCGGCTCGCCATAGCGGCCCTCCGGCAGCGACATCCGCAGCACGTGCACATCCGTCGGGTCGAAGCCGGGCTTGACCTGTTGGAGCGCGCCGAAGCTCCGGATGAGCAGCGCGGCCCCCACCAGCAGCACCACCGCGAGCGCCACCTGCCCCACCACCAACACCTTGCGCGTGCGCCCCGCCCCCGCTCCCGCCGTCGCGCGCTGGGCCCCCTCGCGCAGCGCGTCCTGGAGCCTGGGCCGCGAGGCCTGCCACGCCGGCAAGAGCCCGAAGAGCAGCCCCGTCACCACCGACAGGCCCAGGGAGAACAGCAGCACCGTGCCCTCCAGCTCCACCTGGGTCCCCGGCGTGAGCAGCTCCGGCGGCGCCAAGGACAGGAGCGCGGGCAGCGCGATGGACGCCAGGAGCACCCCCAACCCGCCGCCCACGAGCGACAGCAGCAGGCTCTCCGTCAGCAGCTGGCGCACCAGTCGCCGGGGCGCGGCACCGAGCGCCGCGCGCACCACCAGCTCCCGCTGCCTCGCCGCGGAGCGCGCGAGCTGGAGGTTGGCCAGGTTGACGCACGCGATGAGCAGCACCAGCCCCACCGCGCCCAGGAGCACCCAGAGCGCCAGGCGCAAATCCCCCGCGAGCGCCGCCCTCAAGTCCACCGCGCCGAAGGACTCCTGGGCGCGCATCAGGTGCGGCTTCTCCGCCGTCAGGCGCGCGCTCAGCGTCTTCAACGCGGCGTCCACGCCCTGCGGCGACAGCCCGTCACGCACCCGCCCGGTGACGAACAGGAAGTTGGAGGCCTCGTTGTTCGTCAGGTCCAGCTGCAGCGGCGTCCACAGCTGCGCCTCCGACGGGAAGCGGAACGACTCCGCCGCCACGCCCACCACCGTGTAGGGCTCATCGTTGAGCGTGAGCGTGCGGCCCACGACCTCCGGCGCTCCACCGAAGCGTCGCTTCCACAGCCCCTGACCGAGCACCACCACGCGCGGGCCCCCCGGCACGTCCTCCTCCGGCAGGAAGCCGCGCCCCAGCTGGGGACGCATCCCGAACGTCTCGAAGAAGTTCCCCGTCACCCGGACGCCCGCCAGCCGTTCCGGAAGTCCGTCCCCCACGAGGTTGAAGCCCGAGGGCAACATCTCCGACGCGGAGACCTGGGAGAAGGGCGAGCCCTCCGACGTCAACCAGGCGTAGTGGGCAATCGCCAACGTCGTGTTGGGCCCGTCCGCGTCCCGCGCGTCCACCCGCACCAGTTGCTCGGAGCGTGGATAGGGCAGCGGCCGCAGCAACACCCCGTGCACGACGCTGAAGATGGCTGTGTTCGCGCCGATGGCCAGCGCCAGCGTCAGGAGCGAGACGGCGGTGAACCCCCGACTCTTGAAGAGCAACCGGACGGCGTAGCGGAGATCCTCGAGAAGGACAGCCACGGTGACTCCTTGGGCGGGAACACGGAGGCGTACGCCCGGACGACGTCAGCCATTGCGCCGATGTTTTGCTTTCCCACGACTGGGACGGGACTGACTTCACGGCAAGCCCGGGAGAATCCGGATGAGTCACACGTCAAGTCGTTCCACGGGGAGGCGCAGGGATACTTTCCCGGAATGAGGCACCTGGGCGTGAGCTTGCGCTTCCCCTCGGCGCCATGCGACTCGTTCGTGTTTGGAGCTCACGTCTCACGTCTGAGCCGCCATTCCATCCATCAAGGAGTCGTCGTGTCGTTCCGGCCCGCGTTCGCGTTGCTGTCGGCGCTGTTCACTCTCGCCCTGGTGCATCCCTCCACCGCCTCCGCCCAGGAGAAGGCGCTGCCGAGCTTCAATCTGCAGCGGATGGAGTTGGACCCGGCGGGGCTCGGCTCGCTGGTGGTGAGCACCGGTCGCACGCTGCCCGCTGGCATGGTGCGCGTGGGCGTCCAGGGGCACTACGAGCAGCTGCCCCTGCACTTCCAGACGCGCTGGGAGCCAGGTGGTGGCATGGGCCTGGTGGAGAACAAGTTCACCATGGACCTCACCGCCGCCATCGGCGTGACGGACTGGCTCCAGGTGGACGCGGAGGTGCCCTTCATCGTCACGCAGGGCGGCTCGACGCACCTGGGCGTGAGCGCCCCCGCGGGCCAGGGCCTGGGCTCGCCGTGGGTGGGCGCGCGCGCGGCGCTCCTGCGGCCGGACTTCGGCTTCCAGGTGGCGCTGGATGTGTCCGCGGCGATTCCGGTGGGCAGCAAGGCGCTGCTCGCCAGAGACCAGTATGCGGTCCACCCCAGCCTCCAGCTCGGCTTCCTGGCGGAGACGTGGCAGCTGGGCCTGGAGACCGGCATCCTGCTGCGAGACAAGCAGGACCTGGGCCCGCTGTCCGGCACCAGCGTGGACGTGGTGGGCAACGAGCTGCGGCTGGCGGGCACCGTGACGTCGCGCGCCGGAGACCTCACGCGCGGAGAGCTCAGCATGCTCGTCGGCGTGCCGCTGCAGGGCGGTCAGGCGGGCGCGGAGCTGCTGGTGGCCATCCGCCGCCACACCACGTCCTGGATGGACCTGTTCGTGATGGGCGGCCCGGGCGTGGGCGCGGGCCTGGACACGCCCACCTTCCGCTTCGTGGCCGGGGCGTCGTTCGCCACCGGCCGCGTGGACTGACGGCTACTTGGGCATCACGCCGAAGGCCTTCGCCATGGCGATGGCGATGCCCAACAGGCTCTCCCCCGCGATGAAGCCCGAGGACACGGGGAGCACCATGTCCTCGGCCAGCTTGGGCTTCTTGCGGCGCAGCACCTCGGCGATGGCCGAGCCCAGGAAGAAGGCGATGGAGCTGGAGGCCGGGATGACGATGGCCAGCCCGAAGCCCGCGGCCGAGGGGATGTAGCCCTTCAACTTCGCGGGCGCCCACCGCTCCAGCAGCACCAGGCAGATGCCCAGCGTCGCGCCGCACAGCGCACCCCAGCGCGCGGTGATGGGCATGGCCGAGACGCCCGTGGCCAACAGCTTGGACACGCCCGCCCACACCATGGTGGCCGGCGCGGGGAACTCCTCGGTGCCCAGCGCGTCCGCGTTGGGAATCAGCAGGTTGAACACCGGCACCACCACCGCCGCGCCCGCCACCACGCCGAACAGCTGCGCGACGAACTGCTGACGCGGGTTGGCGCCCAGCAGCCACCCGGACTTCAAATCGGTCAGCAGGTCCGCCGAGTGCAGGCCCACGCCGCCGGTGGCGTTCGCGCTCATCACGTTGGCGGGGATGTTCCCAGGCGCCAGGCCTCCGAAGATGAGCTGCGTGACGGGACCGAGCGCCTTGGTGGGCGTGGTGTCCGTCTCGCCGGTGACGCGGCTGGCGACCACGCCCATCACCACCGCCAGCGGCATGGCCAGCACGCCCGCCCACCACGGAATCTGGAACAGGTACGCCATCAGGAAGATGGCGATGGGCCCCAGCACCGCGAAGCCCAGCGGGAACCACGACGGCGGGCACTCGATCCCCGCCAGCGGGTCCGTCTCCTCCTGCTGCGCGCCCTTGCCCCGGAACAGCCCCGACAGCGCCTTGAACGAGCGCGCCACGCTCCTCCACTGGAAGGCGAACGCCAACAGTCCCGACGACACCAGCAGCGCCGAGCCCGTCCACACCATCCAGCTGTTGATGGCCTTGTAGGTGATTTCGGGGATGGAGCCCTGTGTCACCATGGCCGGGGCCAAGAAGCCGTACGACAGCACCGCGCCCAGGAACATGGACCAGCCGGTGCGGAAGCTCACCAGCGCGCCGGCGCCCACCAGCAGCAGGCTGAAGTCGAGCGACATCGTCCACGCCGAGGCCTTCTTGCCCAACAGGGTGAAGGGCAGGCTCACCTTCTCCGGGATGTTGGTCAGCCACGAGAAGCGCGCGTCACGCACAATCACCAGCAGCGCGCCGATGATGCCCGCGCCCGTGAGCAGCCGCGACTTGCGCCGGGCCACCTCGCCGTGGCCGTGCAGCGCGCGGATGGTCTCCGCGGTGGCGGTGCCGGTGGGGAACGGCAGCGCCTCGATGTTGATGAGCTGGCGCTTGATGGGGATGGCCGCGAAGACGCCCAGCGCGGAGATGACCGCGAACCACACCACCAGCCAGCCCGCGGGCGGCAGCGTGCCAGTGAGCATGAGCAGCGCGGGCACCGCGGCCATGTTGCCGCCGCCCGTCATGTACCCGGCCGCCGAGGCCACCGAGCCCATGGCGTTGTTCTCCAGGTCCGTGAAGTCGTTCTTCAACAGGCGCAGCGAGCGCAGCGTGCTGAACACCGCGAACGCCAGGATGCAGGCGGTGATGGTGACGCCCAGGCTCCAACCCGTCTTGAGGATGACGTAGAGGTTGGACAGACACATCACCGCGCCAATCAACATACCCGCGATGACGGCGCGCACGGTGAGCTGCCGCGCCCCCCCCTGGTAGACGTGTTTGAGCCAGTACAGCTCCGGGTCCTTCTCCGCGGACGCCCCGGGCTCGTTGGCGTTGGAGTCGGCGGGCTGCAGGCGGAGCCCCGCGGGGCTCGGTGTCTGTTGGGACGGGGACTGGCTCATTGGGGGCGAAAAGATAGTGCACGGCCCCCGCTGTCACGAAGCACGGACTCCAGCAGGCAAGCAAAAGGGGCGGGGTACTCCTGCCCCGCCCCCTCGCTCACCGCCGTAGGGCGTCACGCCCCGGCGTCAGCCGTGGTCGTGCCCGCCCGGCCCGTGGACATGGCCGTGGGAGAGCTCCTCGGTGGAGGCCTGGCGGACCTCCTTCACGGTGACGTCGAAGTGCAGCGTCTTGCCGGCGAGCGGGTGGTTCAGGTCGATGACCACGTCGTCGCCGCGCACCTCGGAGATGCGCAGGGGGATGTCGCCCTGGTCCGTCTGGGCCATCAGCGTCTGGCCGGGCTGCGGCACGAAGCCCGCGGGGAGCATGGCGCGAGGCACCACGCGCACGCCCTCGGGGTCGTGCTCGCCGTAGCCCTGTGCGGGCTGCACCACCACCTGCTTGCTGTCGCCGGTGCCCAGGCCCTCCAGCGCGCCCTCGAGCCCGGGGACGATTTGACGGTGCCCGTGCAGGTAGGCGAGCGGCTGGCCGGGCTCGCTCTGGTCGATGACCTGTCCATCACCGAGGTGCAGCCGGTACTCGAGCGAGACGATTGAATCCTTGGCGACCCTCATGCGGGCTCCTTGGGTGCGACGGTGGGACGACTACGGGGGGAAGGATGGGATGGGTTCATCCCGATGTCAGGAGGCGGAAGGCCCCGCTGCCCGCTCCGCGTCCGTGCGAGCGGGCGGTTCTCCGCGCGCCACGTACACGGCGGCGGCCAGGTCTCCGGTGACGTTGAGCGTGGTGCGGCACATGTCCAGGAAGCGGTCCACGCCCAGCACCAGGCCCAGGCCTTCCACCGGAATCTTGAACATGGTGAGGATCATCGCGATGACGGGGATGGAGCCCGCGGGCACGCCCGCCGTCCCGATTCCCGCCAGGATGCAGATGAACATGATGAGCGCCTGCTGCGACAAATCCAGCGGCACCTCGTAGACCTGCGCGAGGAAGAGCACGGTGACGCCCTCGAAGAGCGCGGTGCCGTTCTGGTTCATCGCCGAGCCGGCCGTCAGCACGAAGCGCGACACGTTGGGGGGCAGCTTGAGGTTCTCCTCGGCGACCTTGAGCGCGGTGGGCAGCGTGGCGCTGGAGGAGGACGTGGAGAACGCCGTCACGATGGCGAGCCGGCAGTCGCGGAAGAACTCGATGGGATTGCGCCCGCCCAGGAAGCGCACCGACAGCGAGTAGACGATGAACATGTGCACCGACAACGCCAGCAGCACCGTGCCCACGTACGCCGCCAGCTGCGCGAGGATGCCCAGCCCCAGCTTGGCGGTCATGGCGAACAGCAGCGCGCCGACGCCGTAGGGGGCCAGCCGCAGCACGCCGTCGATGAGCTTCATCATCACGTCGTAGAGCCCCTGGATGGTCTCCTTCAGGCGCTGTACGCCCTCCGTCGGCGTGAGCGCCACGCCCAGGCCGAAGATGAGCGAGAAGACGATGAGACCGATCATGTCCCCGTCCGCCGCGGCCTTGAGCGGGTTGGTGGGCACCATGGACATTAGGACCGCGCCGAAGGACGTCTCCGACGGAGGGGGCGCGGCCTTCACCTGGGTGGCGCCCCGGGCGAGCGCGCGCGCCTCCTCGCTCAGGCCGTGGCCGGGCTGGATGACGTTGACCGCCACCAGGCCGATGAGCACGGAGATGGTGGAGAACACCACGGTGTAGCCCAGCGTGCGCGCACCGAGGCGGCCCACCTGCTTCAGGTCCAGCTCCGCCACGCCCATGACGAGGGCCGCGAACAGCAGCGGCACCACCAGCATGAGGAGCAGGCGGATGAAGATCTGCCCCGCCGGGGAGGCCACGTTGTTGACGGCCCAGTCCAGCCAGGGTGCACCGCCCGCGAGGGCATTCGCGCCGAGCCCCGCCACCGTGCCGGTGACGATGCCGATGAGCATCTTGTGGTGAGCCTTCATCGCGCAATCTCCGCGTCCTCCCGGCGGGAGGGCAATGGGGCGCGCAGCCTACTGGCAAAGGAAGGTGGCGCCCACCCTCCGCATGGGACAAAGCTGCGCTTCGCCGTGGAAACCCTCGTCCAGCTCACCGAAGCCGCCGTGCCCCCCGTCCTCTTCCGCCGGCTGTTGCGGCGCCTGGGAGTCCTCGGCCGCGAGCGGCTGAAGGACACGTACCAGACGACGTTCTGGTACGACTTCGGCCCGCCGACGAATGTCGTGGAGGACATCGTCACCGCGCTGCGCCCGGCCATCGCCGGCCGGCGGCGCATCGCGGGCGTGGAGTGGTGGCTGTCGCGCATGTACCCGACGGACGTGCGCGTGGACTTCCATCAGGACCGGGACGAGAAGCTGGCGCTGCGCACGGGGAAGCTGGTGCATCCGCGCATCGGCTCGGTGCTCTTCCTCAACCGGGTGCGCGGCGGCGCGCTGGTGGTGACAAGGGAGAAGCCGGATGAATCCAACCCGTCCCTCGCCCCGTCGCGGATGGACACCGCGGACCTGGTGACGCCCAGGCCCAATCGGCTGGTGGTGTTCGACGGCTCGCTGACGCACGGCGTGCTGGACGCGGAGAACCAGGTGCCGGACGGGAAGCTGCCGGGGCGCGCGCGGCTGCGGCGCACGCTGGTGATGAACTGGTGGGGGCACCGTCCCACCGACGTGCCCCGCTGGTCGGAGACGAAGCTCTACCGGGCGCTCGGGGGCTGAAGGCTCGTGTTGAAGAGGACGCGCCGCCCCTCGGACCTGCTTCGCGGATTCGAGTCGCGGTGCTACCTGGCACTCGGAGGCTGAGGGTACGCGGCGGCCGTCTCGCGCAGGCGGTGGGTGACGCGCTCGGCCCACTCAGGCTCGATTTCGAGACACGCCGTCTGTCGGCCCAGGCGCAGCGCGGCCGCGGGCAATGAGCCACTGCCAGCGAACGGGTCCAACACCGTCTCACCGGGTCGACTGTACGTGCGCACCAGCGGCTCGACGACGGAGAACGGCTTGTGGTGGGGATGGCTGCCCCAGCGCGCGGCGTCGCCATCATCGTCATAGCCGCCGACGACGGCCCAGACGGTGGACAGGTCCCCGGGCGCGAGCACCGCCTCGGGCGTCCTCGCGATGACGAGCGCGACCTCGTAGACGCGCAGGGTCTGCTCGTTCGCGTTCTTGTCCGTGGTGCGCTTGCCCCAGGTGAACTCGCCGCGCAGGTGGGGATAGCCCAGCGCACGCGCGGCGGTGAGGATGGGCTCCTTGCCGAGCAGGTTCGTCCAGATGACCAGCGGCGCGTCGGGCGTCAGGTGCGCCAGCGCGCGCGTGAGCCAGGCCTCGGAGAACGCGCGGTAGTCGCGCACCGTCTCGAACCGGACGATGGGGTTCTGGTCGATCTTCTTGTGCGCGCGAGGATCCCTCAGGTCCCCGCCCTTGCGGCGCCGCGTGAGCAGACAGTACGGCGGGTCGGTGAGCAGCAGCGAGGCGCGGCGCTCGCCCAAAGCTTCGCGATAGCCCGAGGGCTCGCGGGAGTCGGCGCGGATGCAGCGCGGGGCATCGGAAGGAAGCGGAGGGGTCATCGTCCGGGGCGGCACCCTACACGGTGGGCCACGAGGCTCAAGGCCCCTCGCGCCGTCACTTCACCTCGAGTCGCTCCACCGTCAACGTCCGCCCCCGGGCGTCCCAGAGCTTGAGGGTGTAGCGCCCGGGCGTCAGGGCGGATTCGTCAGCGAGGAGGACGACCACCTCCTGGGTTTGCGTCTCCTCCGAGATGACCGGCGTCGACTGCCAGGGAGGCTTCAGTTCGAGCACCTGCCCCGAAGCCCTGGTGAGCGAGCCTCCGCTCGCCACCCACCCCACGCCCCCTGGCGGAGCGTGGAGGGTCACCAACAGGGCACTCCACTGAGCGGCGAGGGCCACATGCTGAAGCTTCAGGGCGTGCAGGTCGGACCCTGGGTGGTGCGCGAACTCGAGCCCACGCACATGGAGCAACCCGGCGGACCGCCCCAGCGTCGCGACCACCTCCTCCAGGGAACCCGAGCTGCGCCCCGTGGAATGGAGTCGCTCGAGCTCGGAGCGCGCCTGGGCCAGCCGAGCCCTGAGTTCGTCGACCTCCCGTCGATAGGACTCCGCGGTGCGCACCCGGCGGAAGACCTCGACCTGGGGTTCAGCTCGCGTCGGGTCCACCACCAACCAGAACACCAGCTGCTCTGGAGCGGCGCCATCGAGGAAGCGGACCCCCAGGCGCAGCCGCGCCCCGGGACGGAGCGTGCTCGAGGGCACGAGCGCCAGGTGGTCATCGGCCAGGCCCACACGCTGGAAGCGCTCACGTCCTTCCAGCACGACATCGTCGGTCCGGATGCGGGCGTCGAAGAAGAGGGTCGTGGAGCGCCCCGGGGCGATGCGAATCTCGGGAGCCGGCACGACGTTCTCGCTGCTCACGTCGAGCCGACGCACGGGGGGCAGCAGCGCAGAAGAGGCGAGCCCCGGAGGCTCCGCGCCCGAACTCAGCAGGACACCCCAGGTGAGTGCGAGGACCGGGAATGCGGCGAGCAAGTCACGGCCTTCCGAGGTGGCTGGCGATGTAGATCTCCACGAGCGGGTTGATCAGCTTCCGCTCGGGGGTGCTGCTCTTGAGGTATTGCATGCCCAGCGTCACGGGCTCACGGTCGTCCTGGAACCCCACCTGGAAACAGACCTCCGTGCGATTGCCATCGGGAGTCTCCGCCTCGGTGAGCCAGACGTAGTACCTGCTCTGACCGTGGAAGAGCCTCCCGTGGAACTTCGTCCGCGGGGGGAAGACTTTCGCCTGGTACCGGAGTGGGAAGTTCCGGAAGACGTAGACGGTCACGGGCCCTTCGGGAGGCAGCGGCATTTCCCCCGTCCAGCGCTCGATGGTGGCGAGGTCCACGAGCGCGGCGCTGTCCTTGGCCAACGGCATTCCCGGTTCGAACTTCAGTGCCAGGAGACGCTCGACGGAGCCCGGCGGGCACTCCGCCTCGGGCGACGTCATGCGTGTCTGAGGGGAGCTGCCCGCGCAGGCTCCGGCCAGGCACGCCACCGCCGCCGTCTTCCCCAAGGTGCCGCTCACCGAGCCACGCTTCCTCGTCGGGGTCGACTCGCGGGATGGCTCGTCCGAAGGAGGAGGCGTGACGGAGGCCCACCGCGTGGGAGCCTCGGCGGGCTCGGCGGACGGTGAAGAGGGACGGGCTGTGTCGGGGGGCGTGAGGGGACGACTCGTCACGACAGGACTTCCTTTCTCTGCAGGAGGTGGGAGGGGGGCGACCGCCTGCGTGGAGCTCGAAGCGGGCGACTCGCGACGCGAGACGCCCAGGGCCACCGCGCCCAGGACGAACAGCACCAGCACGCCCACCGCGACACCACGCGTCCAGGAGGGCTCGCGGGGTGGCGGCGTGGGCGCGGGTGGCGGCGGAGGACTGGTCGGGAGCGCGTCTGCCGGCGCGGCGACGGCCTCCGGTGCGAGGGGATGCGAAGGTGTGTTCTCCGCGTCGGAGTCCTGCTCCGCGTCCGACGCGGAGGGCTCGGGCGTGCGCACGAGCTCCGGCACCATGCGCACCCGGGGAGTGTTCGAGTCCACGTCGCGCGGGGACTCGGGCTCGGGAGGAAGGTCCAGCGACAGCCTCCAGGCCGGCTGACGCTTCTCCTTGGCGACCTCCCACAGGGCCTGGAGCAGCGCCTCGGTGTTCGGGTAGCGGTCCTCGGGGCGCTTGGCGAGCAGCCGCAGCGCGAGGTCCCCCAGCGCGGGAGGCACCTTGGGGTTGACCAGGTGTGGCGCGCGCGGCGTCACCGTCTCGATGGCGGGCAGCAGCCTGTCGTACGGCAGCCTCGGGTCGAAGGCGTACCCGTCCGTGAGCGCTTCGTAGAGCAGCGCGCCCAGCGCGTAGAGGTCTCCGGGGATGCCCGCGTCGAAGCGCGCGCCCTGCTCCCAGAGGCCCTCGCGCAGGAAGGCCACGCATTCGGGTGGCAACAGGTGCGGAGAGGCTGGCGCCACGCCCACCGTCAGCGTCGTCGCGCCCGGCATGCGCACGGTGCCCAGGTCGATGAGGAACGGGCGCTCGTCATCGCGGCGGATGAGGAGGTTGTCGCCCTTCAGGTCGCGGTGGTGCAGGCCTCGCCGGTGGAGGTCCGACACGGCGCGCACCACCTCGGTGAAGACGGACAGCAGGTGCGCCGCGGAGGGCTTCACGCGCCAGCGCCACTCGTGGAAGGTTTCTCCGTCGATGAAGTCGGTGACGAAGAACAGGTAGCCCTCGGGGGGCTCCGGCCAGCGGTCCACGGCGTGGAGGCGGGGAAGGTTCGGGTGCGGCGCGCAGGCGAGCAGCGCGGCCACCTCGTGCGACAGCCGACCGTTGACGTCCTCCTCCTCGGAGACCTGGGAGCCGGCGGGGCGCAGCGCCATCTTCATCGTGAAGAAGCGCCCTCCCCGCTCGACCTTGAAGACGCGGCCGAAACCTCCCGCGCCCAGCGACGCCACCACGCGCCACGGGCCCACTTCACTGCCGGGAACCAGCTGGTCCGGATGGAACGGCGCCGACATCACGGCGGGGAGCCCTCCGGCCGCGAGGCCACGTCTTCCCGGCAAAGCTCGAGCCCAGCCGTACGGAGGCATGGAACGGCCTCAACGCCGATGCGGGCACGTGAGTCTGGCGCGGGGGGCGCTGTGACCACCCAGGAAACGGGGCCGTACAAGGGTAACCTCCAGGGTTGACCCTAGCCTCGATTCAAGGACTGTCACGAATTTTCCCCACCCGGCAGGTGGGTAGCATCGGGTCTGGGAGACCCAACGTCCTCCGTAGTCCCATGGAGCCTGAGTCCCCTGACGGGACAGGACACCTGGAGGGTCCGGGGCGTGCGCCACCACGGCTTCACGCGCGGGTGAAGGGCCTCGCGCGGCCTGGTGGACCTGTTCGGAGGACTCGTTGATCGCGACGCGACTGGCCCGTCAGTCGACGGGCGCTTCATCGCTCGCGGCGATGTCGAGCGCGGCTTCGGCCCAGCGTCCGCGAAGCCTCGCCTCAGCGGCGAGGGCCTCGTCCCATGAGGGGCCATCCGGCAGCAGCCGTGTCGAATGCGCGAGCACGAGTCGCTCCAGCGCCAGCTCTTCACACAACGCGCGCAGTCCTTCCGAGTCCAGCCCACTCGCGGACAGGAACGCATCGCGCTTGCGCACGGGGACCCGGCGCTCACGCCACCACGCCTCCTGCTCCCGGGCGACCTCATCCCCGGTGACGGACAAGCCCATCGTCCTCGCCCAGCCCGCGAGCAACGCTCGACGCAGGCCCGCTTCCGCCAGCGCTCGTGCGTCGGCGGACTGGCTCAACACCTCGAGCACATGCCCCGAGGGAACCTGCGCATCGGGCACACGCGTCACGTCCTCCACGAGGCGACGCCGTCGCACCAACGAGGATGGAACACGTCGCGCCCCTCGACTCGACGGCGCGCCCGAAGCCACCCACTCCTGTGCCGTACGGATGCAGGCCACCGCGTCGGCGCGCTTCAGGTCCTCCACGCCACGGGAGAACCACCGCGCCCACGCGCCTCGCGCGTCCTCGGGCCACCGCACGCGCTCGAGCAGTCGAGCCCAGGTGCGCTCCTGGTAGAACATCTCCGAGGCGACGGACACCAGCTCACGAGCGCGTGACGCGCTCAGCACACCAGCATCACGCGCGAGCCCGGCCACGTGACGGACGTTGACCAGCGGCACCGTGAGCGGGCGCCAGCCGTTCTCCGCATCCGCGTGCAGCAGCGCCACCTCCGCGTCATCCGCCACGACCCCATCGCGGTACCAGCCGAAGATGCGCCCCACGCCCACCATGCCGTGCGGCGCCAGCTCCACCGCGCGCAGCGCACCCATGCTGGAGCCACCGAAGACCGCCACGCCCGCCTCCAACGCGGCGAGCAACTCGTGGTGCCACACCGAGGGTTGCGCCTCGAAGACACCGTCCACCAACGCGATGGCCCGGGGCCTCCCGCCCAGCGCTCGCCACACGTCGCCCTGTCGCGCCGGGGGCAGCACCACGCACGGCCCCAGTCGCCGCGCCTCCTCGGCCGGCAACGACGGGCCCACGAACACCACCAGGTCCTCGGCTCGCCGCTTCACAGGAGCTCCGAGACGCGCATGCCCGGCACCACCACCCGCCGCACGTGAAGGCCCGGCACCGGCGCATCCATCTCCACCGAGGCCACCTGCGTGAATCCCGCCCGCTTCAGCCGCGCCAGCACCCGTCGCACCTGGACCTCCGCGTCCTCTTTCGCCACCGCGCCCAGGTCCGGAAGCTCCGTCACCCGCCGCCGCGCCTTCACCACCGCGCACGCCTCCGCGAACCCCCGCGCCGCCTCCCGGTCCGTCGAGGCCACATCCTCCCGGGCCCCATGGATGTCCGTCAGCCGCGACTGCGCCGCCTCGAGCAGCGCCTTCAACAGCGCCACGTCGCGCTCCAGCGCGCACGCATACCCCGCCGTGAGCGGCACCGGGCCCTCTTCCAAATCCACCAACACCGCCGCGCCCACGGGCAACCCCACCGCCCCCGCCGTCCGCGCGGACGGCGTCGCGTCGAAGAGATACACCCCGAAGCCACGCTCCCGCAGACGCTCGGCCAACGCGGCCGTCCTCGGCGCAGAGCGCGCCAGCTCCGCGCTCCGCAGCAGTCGCCCCCGCACCGCCGCCTCCGTCCACCCCTCGGGGAACACCCGCGCCAGCTGGTCTCGCTCCGTGGCCTCGAGCAGCGCATGCAGCAGCGCCCGCGCCGGCTCCGGATGCGCGCCCGAGCCGTTGCTCGTCCACGCCACCGACACCGGCCCCAGCGACACGCCCCCCGGCGGCGTCACATGCACGCCCTGCGCGGGCACCCAGACGCTCCGCCCCGAGCCCAGCTCCGTGGCCTCCCGCCACGCACATCGGACACCCTCACCCCACAACCGCGGCTCCACCAGCGCACCCGCGGAGCCCAGGGCGGGGGCACCCCACAACGTCCCCAACGGGCCCTCCAGCTCCTCGAAGGAGCCCCACGCCAGCCGCCCCGGCGCCACCGTCTCCGCCGCCCACAGCTCCGCCGTCTCGAACAGCGCACCCCAGGCCGCCTCGTCCGCCGTGAGCCCCTTGCCGTTGCACACCTGGAGCACATGCCCCCCAGGGCGCACCGCGCAGGCCACCTCCACGCCCGTGCGGTCCAACCCCGTGACACGCGCCACCCGCGTCACGCCCATGGCCCGGGCCAGCCCGGACGAACTCACTCGCTCGCTCGACACGCCCGGGCGGATAGCACTCCTCAACAGTTCTTAACACCCCGGCGACATCAACCATGCGATGCAGGACGCGCCCCTCCCAGGGACTCGGGAAGGACACAGTCGCCCCGTCCTGGGGCGAACGCGGCGGGAGCTGGCGAGCCATCGTCACCCAATCCCGCACGGAAGACGTGGTACCGGTGGACCGTCGCGGCCACCAGAAAGGGAGCTGCCGGGATGCTCGCCATCGGAGACCTCGCGCCTGACTTCGTCGCCATCGACTGTCATGGCGTGCCCTTGAGCCTGTCCGCGCTGCGAGGACGCCGCGTCGTCCTCTTCTTCTTCCCCAAGGCCTTCACGCTCGGCTGCACCATCGAGAACCGGGCGTTCCGCGACAACCACCAGCACTTGCAGGAGCTGGGCGCCGAGCTGGTCGGCGTCTCCGTGGACACCCAGGCCACCCAGTGCGCGTTCGCCGAGAAGGAGGACATCCACTTCTCGCTGCTCGGAGACCCGGACCGCGTCATCAGCCGCGCCTACGACGTCCTCTGGCCCGTGCTCCGCGTGGACCGCCGCGTCACCTTCATCATCGGCCCGGAAGGTCGCATCGAGGACATCATCCGTCACGAGGTGCGCGTTTACCGCCACCTGGACGACGTGCTCGCCTACCTTGAGTCCCACCCCATGACGGCCGCGCTCGACACGGCCGCCTGAGTCACTCCCAGGAGCAGTGGTACTCGCAGTGGGCCGCGCCCCGCGCCCGGCACATCGGATGCGTGACTCGCGGCGACAGCCCGCCCGACAGCTCGATGGCCCGCTCGTGCCAGCCGATGATGGTGAGGCAGTCCGCCTCCGTGACGTTCTCCGCGCTGAAGGTGCGCAGGATGGCGGAGCGAGGCCCCGTGGACTCGTACGTGCGCGAGCCCACCGCGTAATAGAAGCGGTAGATGCGCGGCGCCTGGCTCAAGAGGAAGTGCGGCTCTCCGCGCCGGATGAAGACGCTCTGCTCCCCGTGCAGCGCCTCGTCCGCGGACGAGCGGCCCATGTCGATGAAGGCCCGCCCCTCGTCCTCGGGCGACACCACCTCCGCGATGGCCGAGTCCAACCGCAGGTTCAGCTCCAGCGGATACCAGGCCACCGGGAGGATGGCCTGACGCAACAAGGCCCGGTCCACCGGAGGCAGACGCTCCAGGACCTCGTCCACCCGAACCTGCCCGCCCAGCCGGCGCAGCATGTTCAGGCGCGCGATGAGCACGCCCCCCTTGATGCGAGAGCCCGAGCCTTCCAGAACCATGAGAAGTCCGTGGGTTGCACCAACCTCACGCATTGTGACAGCCGGGTGGCGGAGGCGGCAACCGCCCCCCTGCCCGACGGTCCTTCAACCTGCTGTTATTTCTCGGGAAACATGACTTCAGACCCGGCGCGTCGCCGGAAAATAACCTGGGGGGAGGTCGGGGGTTGAGGCAGTCGTGAGCATCAGGGAGACAGGCGGCCAGGTCGTGGCGATGCCGTCTCGCCGGCTGGCCCTGGAGGGGGCACCGGACGAGGTGCTGTGCCGCGCCTTCCTGGACGGGGAGACGGCGGCGTTCGAGGTGCTGGTGCTCCGGCACCGGGCGCTCGTCTTCTCGCTGGTGCGCCGCTACACGACCAGGCCCGAGGACGCCGCGGACCTGACGCAGGGGGCGTTCCTGCGCGCGCTGGAGGCCTCGCGTCGGGTGTTCGGGCGCTTCACGCCGACGGGGCCGGCGCCGTTCCGGGCGTGGCTGGTGCGAATCGCGCTCAACCTGGCGAAGAACCACGCGCGCCAGGGACAGCGGTGGCGGCCGGTGTTGGTGGAGGCCACCCGCGAGGACGTGGCCGAGGCCCCCGGAGAATCCGCGCAGGACGGGCTGGAGCGGGCCGAGCGGGCTCGGAAGGTGCGCGAGGAGGTCCTCACCCTGCCCCGTCGGCAGCGCGAGGTGCTGACGCTGCGCGTGGACGCGGGCCTGGCGTTCAAGGACATCGCGCAGACGCTCGGCATCACCGAGAACAATGCGAAGGTTCAGTTCCACCATGCGGTGAAGCGCCTGAAGGCGCGGGTGGCCGAGCCCGAGGAGAAGCACTGATGGCCGCATGCCCGGACATGGAAGCCCGGCTGGACCTGCACGCCGCGGGGGCGCTGGAGCCCGAGGAGACGGTGCCCCTGCTCCAGCACGTGGAGTCGTGCGCGGGGTGCCGCGAGGCGCTCGCCCAGTCGATGGAGGTGTTGTCGATGGTGGCGCTGCCCGCGCCGACGGCCGCGGAGAAGGCCGCGCGGGACACCGTCCCCCAGCGCGCGCTGGAGACGTGGAAGCGCGAGCGCATGAGCCAGACGCTGCGGCGGCGCACGGTGGGCTCGCTGCTGGCCGCGGCGGCGGTGGTGGCGCTCATGGTGCTGATGCCGGGCATGCCGCGCCCGTGGGCGACAAAGGACTCCGCCGCCGAGCCCACGGACACCCGCGCCGAGGAGCGCGCGGTGGAGGCGCAGACGCTCGCGGACTTCGAGGCCTGGGCCGGACTGGAGCCGCTGGAGCCCGGGGCGACGTGGGAAGACGAGGAGTCCTTCGAGGACCTCGAGGGCTGGGACGACGACCTGCTGGGAGAGACGTTGTGAAGACGATGACGCGCACGTCGTGGGTGATGCTGTCCGTGGTGCTCGTGCCGTGGCTGGCGCTGGCGAAGCCCGGTGACAAGGGCGAGGAGCGCTCCACGCGCGAGACCAGTTGGATGGAGCGCGTGGAGAAGCGGCAGCGGCTGCGACAGGTGTTGTCGCTGTCGGAAGCGCTGGAGCTGGACAACCAGCAGGCGCTGAAGATGGAGCAGACGCTGCGCCAGTTCGACGAGAAGCGCAGGCCCCTGCGCGAGCAGGTGCGGGAGGCCGCGCGCACGCTGCATCAGGCGGCCCGGGGTGACAGCGCGGCGCTGGCGCAGGTGGACGCGGCCGCGCAGCGCGCGTTCGAGGCTCGCGAGCGCATCACCGTGTTGGACCGGGAGATGTATCAGGCGCTGGCGAAGGAGCTGCCCGCGGACAAGCGGGCGAAGCTGGCGCTCACCCTGGCGCGGGACGGTGTCCGGGGCAAGCGCCCCTGGAGGGGCGAGGGGCCGGGCGAGGCCCGCGGGGACGACTGAGATGCCGTCCCGTCCCCAGGTCCGGGACGGACAGGCATCCCTCCGGGAGTGCGGCGCGGGGGCATGACTACCGTCAGGGAGCCGACGGCGCGTGTCGCGCCGTCATCGAGGAGGCTTCCATGCGTCCGCTGATTCGACTCGCGCCCCTGTTCGTGGCGTGTGTCCTCACGGCCTGCGCCGGCATCGACGTGAGCACGAACTACGACCCGACCGCCGTCCAGCAGCTCGACGGCTACAAGACCTACGCGTGGCTGCCGCAGCCCCAGGGCAGCGACAAGCGCGTGTACAACCCCATCGTCGGCGGCGAGGTGGAGCGGGCGGCGGACGCCTATCTGCAATCGCACGGCTACCGGAAGGTGGAGGCCAACCCGGACTTCCTCATCGGCTGGCACGGGGCCATCGACAACAAGCTGGAGGCGGACACCGTCAACGCATACTACGGCTATCCGTACGACCCCATGTGGGACCCGTTCTACGGGGGAGGCCCGGTGGCCATGTCCGTGCCCGAGACGGTGGTGCGCGAGTACGAGCAGGGCACGCTGCTGCTCGACATCGTCGACGCCCAGTCGAAGAAGCTCGTGTGGCGCGGCCAGGCGCAGTCGGAGATCAGCGACAGCGCCAAGGCGGAGAAGCAGCAGTCGCGCATCAACAAGTCGGTGGAGGAGATTCTCGAGCGCTTCCCGCCTCGGGGTGGGAAGTAGCAAGGCGCGCGTGTCCGGCGCGGAGGCGTCGGACGCCGGACACGCCCGCTGTCCCGGAGGTCCGGTCGTGACGTGGCGGGGACGTGAGCAGCTTGAGCCGGCTCCATGTCCCTCCCGCGCCGACTCGTTGGATGCACCCTGCTGCTCGTCTGGGTGAGTGGGTGCTCCGTCGTGGCGCCCCGCTCGGAGCTGGTGCAGCGCGTGGGGCGCTCGGACCTGTCCGTCGAGGCGCTGCGCACCCGCGTGCGGGACATGGCCCGGCGCTTCTCCGGATTGCTGGAGGCCTCCGCGGATGAAATCGCGGCGGAGTCCGACTCCGAGGTCGTGCGCGAGGCGATGACGCGGTTCAAGATCAACGCGGTGCCCGCGATGCAGGCGGCCCTGCTCCAGCCGGACCCCGTGGCGGCGCTGGTGGATGCGTGGGCCCTGCTCGCGCAGCTCGAGCTCGCCCTGCCCGAGAGGGCGAGGAGCGCGGGCGCGTCACCGGAGCTCGTGGCCCGGGCGGAGCGGCTGTTGCGCCAGCAGGAGGCGGAGGTGGAGGCGCTCTGGAAGGACGTCTGCGGGCGCCAGGACGTGGAGGGCGCACGGGTGCGTGTCCATGAGTGGGCCGCGGAGCATCCGCTCGTGGGTCCGCTCGTCACACGGGTCTCCACGGTGTCGCTGCTCGCCGATGTGACGTCGCTGTCGGGACTGGGGGCCATCGGGACGGCGGCGGTGCTGGTCGAGGACATCCGGGACCTGACGGCGCGCGTGGACCTGTACGCGGCGTCGTTGCCCAGGCAGGCGCGATGGCAGGCGGAGTCGATGGCGCAGGATGCGTTGAAGGCGGTGCCCACGCGCGAGGTGCTGGCGGACTTGGGGCGCGCCGTGGACACGCTGGAGCAGTTCGGAGCGCTGGCGGCGGGGACCTCCGCGCTGGTGGCGCGCGAGCGCGGCGCGCTGGTGTCCGCGCTCACCTCGGAGCGGGAGGCGCTGCAGCGGTTCGTCGACGAGGAGCGACGGGCCTTGATGGCGGAGGTGGCGGGCGAGCGGCAGGCCGTGCTCGCCGCGCTCCACACCGAGCGGGTGGAGACCCTTCAGCAGGGCGAGCGCATCGGCCTCGGGATGGTCGACCAGGGCTTCCAGCGCGCGACACTGCTGGTCGACCGGGTGTTCCTGTGGCTGCTCGGGATGACGCTCGTGGGAGTGTTGGGGGTGCTGGGCCTCGCGGTGGTGCTGCTGCGTGCGTGGAGGCGCAAGGCGGGCTGAGTCGCGCGACATCGTGACGAGGGTGCGGCACGGCCTCCTGTCATCCTGTCACGAGCGCTTCGTCCCCACGCCATTCGGCCCCGGGGCCGTGGTCTGGGTGTGGTGTTTGCAATCGCCCGTGGGCATGGACTCGCGCTCACGCCAGGACCGCATCACCGGTGCGCTGTTGGGGACCCTCGTGGGGGATGCGCTCGGGCTCCCCCGGGAAGGGCTGGGACCCAAGCGCGCCCTCCGGATGTTCGGCGGCGCTCCACTTCGCCACCGGCTCATGTGGGGCCGAGGCGTGGGGAGCGATGACACGGAGCACGCATGCATGACGGGCCAGGCGCTGCTCGCGCAGCCCGAGGACCCGGCGCGCTTCGCTCGGAACCTGGCGTGGAGGTTGAGGGGTTGGTTCGTGGCGCTCCCCGCGGGCATCGGTTGGGCCACGCTCCGCGCCACCATGAAGCTCTGGGTCGGATTCCCGCCGGACCGCAGTGGTGTCGTCTCCGCGGGCAACGGCCCCGCGATGCGAGCCCCCATCCTGGGCGCGTGCCTCGCGATGGACACCGAGCGCCTCGATGCCTTCGTGCGCGCCTCCACGCGGCTGACGCATCGAGATGCACGCGCCGAGGACGGCGCACGACTCGTGGCGCGGGCCGCGGCCTACGGAGCCCTCCATGGCCCCGAGGGACTGCAGGACACGGAGCACGTGCTGCGGCGCCTGCTCGAGGCGACGACCACGCCCGACTTCCGCGAGGTCTTGGGCACCACCGTGCGTGCCCACCTGGCGCGAGGTGCCTCCTGTGCGGAGCTCGCCCAGAGCATGGGACTCGCCCGCGGTGTCACCGGCTTCGTCATGCACACCGTCCCCGTGGCGCTCTACGCGTGGCTCCGACACCCGGATGACTTCACGCGCGCGGTGGAGGAGGTCATCCTCCTGGGCGGAGACACGGACACGGTGGCGGCCATCGCGGGCGGCCTGGTGGGCGCCACCGTGGGCGCGAGCGGTATCCCCGTCCACTGGCTCGACGGCATCGCCGAGTGGCCACGCACCGTGAGCTGGATGAGCGCCCTCGCGGAACGCCTGTCACGACGCTTCCCCACGAACGAGTCCCCGAGCGAGAACATCGGCCCACTGGCCCTCTTCTGGCCGGGGCTGCTCCCCCGCAACCTGGCGGTCCTCGCCATCGTGCTCGCCCACGGCTTCCGCCGCCTGCTGCCACCGTACTGACGGCCGAGGAGCACGGGCCTCGTGCGCGAAAACCCGCACGAAGCCCTCCCCGAGTTGCCTCGCGCACACCGTCGTCGGGCCGCCCGCCCGCGTGTTCCGCTCACGGACTCGAATCGGCGGGAGGTTGCTCCGGCAGGGTGACGCTCCTCCACGCGCCCTTCACGCTCTCGGGGATGATGAGGGGCCGCTCACACCGGGCGCGGTCCCACTTCCCCAGGTCCGCGCACGCGTCATACGTGGACTGGAAGAAGTCGAGCAGGAAGGCCCTCGGGTCCTCCGCGCGCCGCACGGCCTCGTACGGCAGCAGGAACTCCTTCAGGTTCGCGTCGTACCCCGCCCCCGCGGGCCTCACGCTCGCTTCGGAGAAGCCCTTCGGCTCGGGCGCCGCGTAGCAATAGAACGCCGCGCCACCGAGCACCTCCGTGCCGGGCCAGAAGCCCACGCTGCACACCTCTTCGCAGTACGCCTCCGCCGTCACCGCGTCCGCGCCGGGCCGAGCCGGAGCAGGTCGCCCCCCGAAGCGCGTCACCGCCAGGTCGAAGCTCCCCCAGAAGAACTGCACCGGGCTGCACTTGCCGGTGAAGCCCGCGCGGAACTCCTTCATCGCGATGTGGGCCTGCAACAACACCCGCCACCAGTTGCGCACGTGCCCTGGCACATAGGTCGCGTGGTGCGTGTCCTGGCTGAAGGGCGTCGTGTCCTCGGGAATCTCCACCGGCTGTTGCCAGATGTGGACCTCGACGCCCAGCTCGCGCAGCGTCGACATCACGTCCCGATAGAACTCCGCCACCGAGCGCGCCGTCAGCTCCATGACGCGCACGTCGCCACGGCTCGTCAGGAAGCGCAGCTCGCTCGCCAGGAAGTCGAAGTCCACCTCGAAGCTCCCGTTCCCATAGGGAATCAGCCCCGTGGTGAGCCCGCGTGACGTCACGCGGAACGACACGTTCCACCAGTGGTTCTCCGGAGGCGTCAGCGCCAACCGCACCTTGCCGAGCACCTGGGTGTACCGGTGCAACGTGGCGTAGGTGTCCTTCCACTCCGCGAAGGGCAGCGCGGGCCACGCCTCCTCCCGCGTCCCGAATCCGGATGTCGACAGGGCCATGCGGCTCCCTCCTCAAGGGCCACGTCCACTTGGGACGGTGACCCCAGAGGCACGTCCGCGCCACACGGGCCCGGAGGCCCGCATGCCGTGAGGACGGAGGAAGGAGCGCCGGCCCACGAGGGCCCTGACACCCTCACGAACGACGCATCACCCGCCCGGGCGGCAGCCTCCACCCGGGCCGGCGAACGAGCACCCGCTCAGGGCTGGGCGAGCGCGGCGTCCACGGCCTTGCGCAGCTCGTCGCTCTCCGGCGTCACCTTGCTCGGGAAGCCCGCGCGCACCTGGCCGTCCTTGCCCACCACGTACTTGTGGAAGTTCCACTTCGGCGCGTCGTGGTCCTTCGACAGGAAGGCGTAGACGGGCGACTGGCCCTCGCCCTTCGTCTTCACCTTCTCGAACATGGGGAACGTCACCTTGAAGCGCAGCTCGCAGAACTTGGCGATCTGCTCCGAGCTGCCCGGCTCCTGCCCGCCGAAGTCGTTGGACGGGAAGCCCAGCACCACGACGCCCTTGTCCTTGTAGTCCTGGAAGAGCTTCTCCAGGCCCGCGTACTGCGGCGTGTAGCCACACTCGGACGCGGTGTTCACGATGACCAGGACCTTGCCCTGGTAGTCGGAGAGGTTCGCGGGCTTGCCATCGAGGCGGTTGGCGGACAGCGCGTGCAGGGACATGGGCTTCTTCTCGGTGGAGGGCTGGGACTTCGCGGGAGGGGACGGCTTCGTCGCCACATCACCGGCCAGGGCCGGGGTGACGACGAGCGCCGAGGCGACGCACAGGACATGAAGGGTTCGCATGCGGCCGGAAGGATGCCGAAGCCCGGCCCCCGTTTCACGCCCTTCTGTCCTGTCCATGACAATCTCCGCCATCCCCTACCCCCGCCGGGTCCCCGCCGCGCCCCGTCGCGATGACGGAGCCTCCTCGCCGGTGAAGAGCGAGCGCAGCACCCGCCCCGTCGCCGTCTTCAGCTTCGCCACCTCGCGAGGCGTGCCCGCGGCGACGATGTGTCCACCCTCCTCGCCGCCCTCGGGCCCCAGCTCCACCAGGTGGTCCGCCGCGCCGATGACCGACGGGTGGTGCTCGATGACCACCAGCGTGTCGCCGCGGTCCACCAGGCGCCCCATGAAGGTGATGAGCTTCTCCACGTCGCCCACGTGCAGCCCCGTGGTGGGCTCGTCCAGCACGTACAGCGTGGGCTCGTGCCGCGAGGACGCCGTCAGCTCGGCCGCCAGCTTCAACCGCTGCGCCTCACCGCCGGACAGCGTGTTGGAGCCCTGCCCCAACTGGAGGTAGCCCACGCCCAGGTCCGCGAGGCACTGCAGCGGCGCCGCCACCTTGGGCAGGTTCTGGAAGACGTCCTTCGCCTCGTCCGCGGACAGCCGCAGCACATCGCCGATGGACAGCCCGTGGTAGCGCACCTCCAGCGTCGCCGCGTCGAAGCGCGCGCCTCCGCAGGCCTCGCACGGCGTCACCACGTCCGGAAGGAAGGACATCTCGTGGGAGATGGAGCCCTGGCCCTCGCACGCGGTGCACCGTCCACCGCTGGCCGTGTTGAAGGAGAAGCGCGCGGCGGAGAAGCCCCGAATCTTCGCCTCCGGCGTCGCGGCGAAGGCCCGACGCAATTCATCCCAGATGCCCAGGAACGTCGCCGGCACCGAGCGCGGCGTGCGGCCGATGGGCGACTGGTCCACCGACATCACCCGCTTCACCGCCTCCACGCCCTTCAACGTGTCGAACGGTCCAGGTCGCGAGGACACCAGCTCCAGCGCCTCGCGCAGCGCGGGGTACAGCACCTGTCGGATCAGCGTGCTCTTGCCCGAGCCGGACACGCCGCTGACGACGTTGAGCCGTCCCACCGGCAGCCGCAGGTCCACGCGCTTCAGGTTGTTGGCCCGCGCGCCCTTCAGCTCCAGCCACTGCTTCGGCTCCCCGCGTCCGGAGGGAGGCCGCACCTGCGACGCCCTCAGCGCGAGCGCCGTGGGGGACTCGCCCTGGAGCACCACGTCCGGAGGCCCCTCGGCGAGGATGCGCCCACCGCCGCGACCGCCCGTCGGGCCCAGGTCCAACAGGTGGTCCGCCGCGCGGATGGTGTCCGAGTCGTGCTCCACCACCAGCACCGTGGAGCCCGTGTTCACCAGCGCGCGCAGGTTGTCGAGCAGCCGATGCGTGTCGCGCGGATGCAGGCCGATGGTGGGCTCGTCGAGCACGTACATCGCGCCCGTGAGTCCCGCGCCCAGCTGCGCCGACAGCCGCAGGCGCTGCATCTCGCCACCCGACAACGTCGCCGCGTTGCGGTCCAGGGACAGGTAGCCCAGGCCCACCCGCTCCAGGAACTCCATGCGCCGCAGCAGCTCCTGCCGCGAGGGCTCGCCGAGCAGCGCCCGGTCTCCCTTGAACTTCCAGCCCTTCACCCGCGCCAGCGAGGCCGCCACGGACTGCTGCACCACCTCGTGGTAGCGGGCCCCTTCCAGCCTCACGCCGCGAGGCACCGGCGCCAGTCGACTGCCGCCGCACTCACGGCACGGCGCCATCTCGCCCTCGGCCTGCGCTTCGGGGCCGCCCTTCACGCCCGTGCCCTCACACGACTCGCAGCGGCCCTGCCTGGTGTTGAACGAGAACCAGCGCGGGTCCAGCTCCGGCACGGCCGTGCCGCACTTGGGGCACGTGCGCTCGGTGGACAGGAGCGTCTCGCCCTTCGACGTGCGAATCTTCAGCGCACCCTGCCCCCAACCCAGCGCCTTGTCGAACACGTCCCGAGGCAGCTTCGACAGCTTGCCCTCGTGCATCACCAGGTCGATGTCGTGCTCGCGCGTCTTCGCCAGGCGCGGCGGATCATCCGTGGAGGACAGCTGTCCGTCGACGATGGCCGTGGTGATGCCCGCACGCGCCGCGGCGGCGAAGACATCCAGGTACGTGCCCTTGCGCGAGCGCACCGCCGGCGCCAGCACCGTCCCGTCCCCCTTCATCTGGGAGAGCTGCGCGAACAGCACCTCCGGCGACGTGGAGGTGATGGGGGTGTCGTCGTTGGGGCAGTGCGGCTCGCCCAGCTTGGCGAACAAGAGCCGCAGGTAGTGGGCCACCTCGGTGACGGTGGCCACCGTGCTGGTGCCGCCCGCGCGCGAGGTGCGCTGCTCCAGCGCCACGCTCGGAGGAATGGAGCTGACGCGCTCCACGTCCGGCCGAGGCATCGTGGGCAGGAACTGCCGCGCGTACGGGCTGAGCGTCTCCAGGAAGCGCCGCTGTCCTTCCGCGAACACCACGTCGAACGCGAGCGAGCTCTTGCCCGAGCCGCTCGGCCCCGTGACGACGGTCATCTTCCCCAGGGGAATCTTGCAGGACACGTCCTGGAGGTTGTGCTCGCGCGCGTGCTCCACCTCGATGGCGGGCGCCGCGTCCTTGCCCTTGGGCCGCGCCTTCACCACGCGCCCCAGGGGCTTGCGCTCGCCCCGGAGCGCCACCGCCGTCGCGCCCTCGCCGCGCGCCACCGACTCCGGCGTGCCCTCGGCCACCAGGCGCCCGCCGTCCTTGCCACCCACCGGCCCCAGGTCGAGGACCCAGTCCGACGCCTTCATCACCGCGACGTCATGGTCCACCACGATGACGCTGGCGCCCTTGTCCACCAGCGCGTGCAGCGCGTCGATGACGTGACGCACGTCCTCCGCATGCAGGCCCGCGGAGGGCTCGTCGATGAGGAACAGCGCGCCCTTCGCCTCGCTCGCGAGCGCCCGCGCCAGCTTCAACCGCTGCGCCTCGCCACCCGACAGCGTGGACAGCGGCTGTCCCAGCGGGAGATAGCCCAATCCCAAGCGCGCCACGGGGCCCAGCGCGCGCTGCAGGGCCGCGTCGCTCCCGAAGTGCTGGAGCACCTCCTCCACCGTCATCTCCAGCACCTGCGCCACGCTGAAGCCCTGGTGACGGACGGCGAGCACCTCCTCCTTGAAGCGCCGGCCCCGGCACACCGCGCACAAGAGGGCCACGTCCGCGAGGAACTGCATCTCCACCGTCTCGTAGCCCTCGCCCGAGCACGCCTCGCAGCGCCCCTTGTCCACGTTGAAGGAGAAGTGGGCCGGCGTCAGGCCCCGCACCTCCGCGTCCGGCTCCGCGGCGAAGCGCTCGCGCAGCCGGTCCCACGCCTTGGTGTACGTGGCCGCGTTGCCGCGCGAGGTGCGCCCCAACGGTGACTGGTCCACGAAGGTGATGGCCTTCACCGCGTCGGCCCCCTCCAGCGCGTCCACCGCGCCCGGGGCCTCCACGTCCTTCACGCCCAGCCGCCGCGCCAGGTGGCGATAGAGCACCTCGTCCACCAGCGTGCTCTTGCCCGAGCCGCTCGGCCCCGTCACCGCGCACAGCACGCCCAGCGGCACCTTCACCGACAGCGCCTTCAGGTTGTGCTCGCGCGCGCCCTTCACCACCAGCTCACCGGTCCGCTCGCGCGGCGCCCGCTTCGTCTCGGCCCCACCCGCGAGCAGCCGGCCGGTGGGCAAGTCCTTGCGCTTCGCCAGCGCCTCCGGAGGACCGTCGAAGCACAGCTCACCGCCCTCGCGTCCCGCGCCCGGCCCCAGCTCCAGCACGCGGTGCGCGGAGCGGATGACCAGCGGGTCATGCTCGATGACGAGCGCGATGTTGCCGCGCTCCGCCAGCTCCGCGATGGCCTCCGTCAGCGGCGGCACGTCCCCCGGGTGCAGCCCCACGGTGGGCTCGTCCAGCACGAACAGGGAGCCGGTGAGCGAGGTGCCCAGCGCCGCCGTCAGCGACACGCGCTGCGCCTCGCCTCCGGACAACGTGCGCGCCTGTCGGTCCAACGTCAGGTAACCCAACCCCACGCGCTGAAGGTAGCGCAGACGTCCGGCCAGCTCGCGCCGCGCCAGCTCCCCCTGCCCCGTCGTCGTGCCCAGCGCGTCCAGCCGCGCCAGGGCCTGCGTCAGCTCCAGCCCGTGCCACCCCGGCAGATCCAACCCGCCCACGCGATAGGCCCGCGCCTGCTCGTTGAGCCGCGCGCCGCCGCAGTCCTTGCACAGCGAATACGCCCGGTAGCGCGCCAGCAGCACACGCACGTGCATCTTGTACGTGCGGCCCTCCATCCACCGGAACCACGCGCGAACGCCCGGATACGCGCGGCCTTCGTCGTAGTCCCCCGCGCCCTCCAGCACCGACTCACGCTGCGCCGGCGTCAGCGAGGACCAGGGCGCATCCAGGGGAATCTTCTTCTCGCGGCACCAGCGCTGGAGCATGCCGCGCTCCCACTCCGTCGACGCGCCGGACCAAGGACGGATGGCGCCCTGGGACAGGCTCAGCGCCGGGTTGGGAATCACCTTGTCCCAGTCGATGCCGATGGTGCGGCCGAAGCCGCGACACGCCGCGCACGCGCCCACGGGCGACTGGTAGCTGAACAGCCCCGGCCGCGCCGCCTCGAACTCCCGCGCGCACTTGGGACACACCAGCCCCCGGCGCACCCGCTTCGCCTCGGCGCCGGGCAAGAGCACCACCGCCTCACCCTCGGCGCGCGCCCACGCGTCCTCCAGCGCCTGCGTCACCCGGCCCACCTGCGACGCCGACAGCTTCACCCGGTCCACCAGCACCCGCGCGATGCCCGCCGAATCCGTGGCCTCCGAGGGCTTGAGCGACTCCAGCTCCTTCACCTCGCCCTGCACCACCAGCCGGTGGTAGCCGTCCTTCAACAGCCGCGCGCGCACGTCCAGGAACGACGCCGTGTCGGGGACGCGCAGCGGGAAGGCGATGAGCGCCGCTGTGTCCGGGGACTCGGCCACCAGCGCCCGGGCCGCCACGCCCGCGTCGGTGCGCACCGCCTCCACCCCGCATGCGGGACACACCGGCATCGCCTCGCGCGTGAAGAGCGCGGACAGGTACGGCTCCACGTCCGCCAGCGTCGCCACCGTGGAGCGCGAGCTCTTCACCGGCGCCCGACGGTCCACCGCCACGCCCGCCGCCACCGGCTCCAGCGCCTCCATGGGCGGCCTCTCCAGCCGCTCGAGGAACTGCCGGGCATACGGGCTGAAGCTCTCCACGAAGCGCCGCTGTCCCTCGGCGTACAGCGTGTCGAGCGCGAGGCTCGACTTGCCCGCCCCCGAGACTCCGGTGATGCAGACCAGCTCCCCCTCCGCGAGGTCGACGGAGAGTTCCTTGAGGTTGTGGGTGCGCGCGCCTACGAGGTGGGTCTTGTGCATTCGGGTCGGAGGTTTAACGACCCGACACTTCAACGCCACAGACAAGTGAAGCTGTTTACCGATGCGCGCCCTCCCCGGTTGGGTGGAGGCCGAGCGGCTTGATACAACAGGGGTACAATCGAGCGCGCGAGGGCGGCACCCGGCCCGGTGCCCATCCCAGCCTCGCGACGCAGGAGGCCTCATGGCCGAGGGAGTCGTCAACAGGTCCCCCCCCCGCGACACGCTGTTCTTCGCCTCGCCCTCCCTGGTGTTGCTGGAAGTCGACGGTCGCCGCGCCTCGGGCTTCCTCGCCACCGAGCAGGGACACCTCGTCACCAGCCTCCACGCGGTCTGCGGAGCCCGCGAGATTCACGCGGTGATGGCGGACGGCACGCGCACGGAGGTGGTCCAGGTCGCCGCCATGGATGACCGCCGCGACCTGGCCGTCCTGCGGCTGCCCATCTCCAGGCTCGCCCCGCCACTCGACCTGTCTCCCGTCAGCCTGCCCGGCGAGGGAGACACCGTCTACGTGCTCAGGGCCACCGCCAGCCCCGCACCGGAGGTCCGCTCGCAGGAGGTGCGGGCCGTCCAGGTGCTCGGCGACTGGCTCACCCTGCTGGAGCTCACCCGCACGCTCCCCGACGACTTCTCCGGAGGTCCGGTGGTGGACCTGCGCGGCGGCGTGGTCGGCGTGGCCACCGCGGCGCTCGCCAACGGTCGCTCGTTGGGCCTGGTCATCCCCACGCGCTACCTGCTGCCGCTGCTGCACGGCGCGGGCAGCCTGCCCCTGTCCGCGCTGGACACGCCCCGCCGCCGCGCGGGCCGCGTGCGCCACGTGCCACGCCACCCGATGAGCCTCCTGGACGGCGCCAGCGCGGACGCGCTGGAGTCCATCGCCACCACGCTCGGCCACGCCATCAACGCCGGCGCGCCCGCCTACAACCGGGGCGACGTGGACGGCTGCTACCGGCTCTATGCGCGCACCGCCGAGCGCCTCATCGCCACGTGCGAGGCCTTCCCCGGCGCCCAGCGCGCGCTGCGCGACGGCCTGTCCCGCTGCGCCGGCCTGCAGGACTCCGACGACCGCGCCTGGGCCCTGCGCGACGCCTTCGACGGGCTGTTGGACGTCATCGGCCGCTGGCTCCAGGCCCGCCCGCCAGCGCCGCGCCCCTCGCCCAAGTCCAGCCCGAGCAACACCAGCCTCGTCGTGGCGCCCGCGACCAAGCACTACCTCAACTAGTCGCGCGCGACTCCTCCCACCGGACCCTCAGCGCGTAGCCCGTCGGGGCCCGCTCCAGCACCTCCACCCGCGCCGTCACCCGGGTGAGCCGGAGCACCCCGACCACCACGCCCGCCACGAAGTCCGGCAACGGGTCCGCGTCCACCACCCGCACGCACCACTCGCGCTCGCGCACCGGCTCCAGGTCCATGCGCATGTCCTCGCGGCCCGCCTTCAGGTACGTGGGCAGCCGCGTCAGACACCGCTCGGTGCCCAACAGCGGCGCGGCCGTGGCGAAGATGCGCCCCACCAACGTCTGCGCGAAGCCCTCCACGTAGGACAACCCCAGGGCCCGGTTCGCGGCCTCCGGCGTCTGCCCCGCGCACACGAAGCGCCGCGCCACGCCTAGCGCGGCGCGCCACACGGTGAGCGGGTAGTGCTCCTGCAAGTCCTCCGCGTCGTAGCCGATGTCCCGGAGGGATTGGGCGAACGCCCCGGACGGCTTCAGCGCATGCATGAACAGCCCCTCGAAGCTGCGCCGCGGCACCCAGACGGCCACCTGCGCCCTTCGCGCCACTCCCACCATGTCCTGCGAGCCCCGCCGTTCCATGACCATCCCCCCGTGCTTCGAATCCACCCGTCGTCCCGCAGTCTAACAGCCCGAAGGGCGCGAGGCTTTGGTTGCCCTGGAAAACTAGACCCTCGGCGCACTTTTACAACCGGAGGGCTCGTGCAACGATGGTTGTTTGCAATGCGAGGAGTCCCATGCGGGTCCTGATAGTCGCTCAGGGAGGGGCGGACCTGTCGCCACTGGAAACCCTGCTGGAAGAGCGGGGGATGACGGTGGTCCACGTCTCCAGGGACGTGGAGGTGCCAGCGGCGTGGCGCGCCGGCCCCTGCCCACTGGTGGTGCTGGATGCACGCGAGAGCGGCTCGCGCATGCCGCTCGTGCGGGCCCTGCGCAGCCTGCCCGGTGGGACGTCCGCCGTGGTGCTGCTGGTGGGACGACGCGGCGCGCTGCGGGCGCTGGAGCCCGCGCTGGAGGACGGGGCGGACGAGGTGCTGGCCTGGCCGCCGGACACCGAAGAGCTGCGGGTGCGGCTGGACATGGCCGAGCGCAGGTACCTGCGGCGCGAGTCCCGCATGGGCGTGCCCTTCGGAGACGAGCTGCGCGACACCATGCTCGCCGTCAGCCCCGTGCCCACCTCCATCACCACGCTGGGCGAGGGCAAGGTCGTCGCCGCCAATGACGCCTACTACCGCGCCTTCGGCTACACGCGCGAGGAGATGCTGGGCAAGACGACGGTGGACCTGCACCTGTGGGAGCGCCCCATCGACCGCGCGCAGGTGATGGAGCGGCTGCGCCGACACGGCTCGGTGCGCGGCGTGGACGCCCAGTACCACACGCGCACGGGTGAGGTGCGCCACACGCTGCTCTTCATGGGCCTGGTGCCCTACGCGGGCGAGCCGCACGTCATCTCGTTCTTCCCGGACATCACGCCGATAAAGCAGGCGGAGGAGGAGGTGCGCCGCTCCGAGGTGAGCTTCCGCACGCTCATCCAGAGCCTGCCGGACCTGGTCGCCGTGTTCGACCGCGACGCGCGGGTGCGCTACGCCAACCTCAAGGTGGCGCGCGCGCTGGGCTATTCGGACGTGAAGGAGCTGGTCGGCAAGCACATCTCCGACATGATTCCCCCCGAGGACTTCGCCTCCGCGGACGCGCGCATGCACGAGGCCCTGCGCACCGGCCGCAATGCATTACAAGAAAGGCGCATGGTGCGCCGCGACGGCGGCATCCTCCACGTGGAGTCCACCACCTTCCCGCTGCACTTCGACGGCGAGGACTCCATCGTCTCCGTCGCGCATGACCTGACGGAGCGCCACCAGATGCAGGCCCGGCTGATGCTCGCCGAGCGCATGGCGTCGGTGGGCACGCTCGCCGCGGGCGTGGCGCACGAAATCAACAACCCGCTGGCCTACCTCACCGCCAACCTCGCCTTCGCGCGCGAGGAGCTCTCGCGTGTGCCCGCCCCCGGCGTGGACGCCTCGTTGACGGAGGCGCTGTCGGACGCGCAGGCCGCGCTCTCCGAGGCCCAGCAGGGCGCCGAGCGCGTGCGCACCATCGTGCGTGACTTGAAGACCTTCAGCCGGGTGGACTCGGTGGAGGACTCCGTCGTGGACGTGCGCGCGGTGCTCGAGTCCACGCTGAACCTGGCCACCACGGAGATTCGCCACCGCGCGCGGCTGGTGAAGCTCTTCGAGGACGTGCCCCCCGTGCGCGCCAACGAGTCGCGGCTGGGCCAGGTGTTCCTCAACCTGCTGGTCAACGCCGCGCAGGCCATCCCCGAGGGCGCGCCGGACCGCCACGAGATTCGCGTGGGCGCGCGCATGGGCGAGGGCGGCCGCGTGCTGGTGGAGGTGACGGACACGGGCGTGGGCATCGCCACCGAGCACCTGCCGCGCCTGTTCGACCCGTTCTTCACCACCAAGGCCCCCGGCGTGGGCACGGGCCTGGGCCTGTCCATCTGCCACAACCTGGTGACGGCGCTCGGCGGTGAGATTCAAGTCCGCAGCGCGCCGGGCCGCGGCTCCACCTTCCGCGTGCTGTTGCCCTCGGCCGAGCCCGTGCGCGTCGCACCCGCTCCACCGGCCGAGCAGCCCCAGCCCGCCGCCCCCGTGGAGAAGCGCGGGCGGCTGCTCGTCGTCGATGACGAGCCCCTGGTCTGCACCGCGCTGGGCCGCACCCTGCGCCCGCACCACGACGTCACGCTGGCGACACGCGCCCAGGACGCGCTGGAGCGAATCGAAGCGGGCGAGTCCTACGACGTCGTCTTCTGCGACTTGATGATGCCCGGCATGAGCGGGATGGACTTCTACTCCACCCTCATGAAGCGCCATCCGGAGCAGGCCCGCCGGGTCATCTTCCTCACTGGCGGTGCGGTGACACCGCAGGCCCGCGCCTTCCTGGAAACCGTCACCAGTCCCCACATCGAAAAGCCCTTCGCGGGACGTGAGCTCCTGTCCTTGGTGCAGGAACGATTGGCCCGCGCCTGATCCGGGTCACTGTCCACCTGTGGAAGAATCGGACAGGCTCACTCACCAGCTGTCCTTCAATTCCCCAGCGACTTTCCGGGCCTCCCCAACGGGTGTCCGCAGGCGCCGCCCCAAGCCCCCAGTTTCATTGAGCTCAAACGAATCCCTCAGAGGAAGACCTCGGGATTCCTGAAGAATTTCCAGGCGCCAGGCCCCCTGACGCGGGCTGGTACGCGGGTTGCTCAAGGACTGACGCGCCGCACCGAGGAAGCCTCTCGGGGCGGCGGAACCGGGTGAGCACCAACGAATCTGGCGCTCGCCCGCCCCCTCGGTCTCCTGGAGGCAGCAGGCGTGACGTCGGACAGCAACAGGCAGGGCGGGATGCGCGCGGCGTGCGTGCGGTGGCTGGGCGCGGCGATGGTGGCCACGGCGGGCACGGCGTGCGCGGCGGCTCCGGCCTCCGCGGCGCAGACGCGCGGCGCCCAGGCGTTCTCCGCGGACACGGTGGTGGAGCTGGCCCGGCAGAAGGCGGCGCGGCCGTACGAGGCGCCGGTGTCGACGTTGCCAGAGTCCTACCAGTCGCTGGACTACGACGCGTACCGGGACATCCGTTACCGCCCGGAGAAGGCGCGCTGGCGTGACGCGAAGCTGCCCTTCCAGGCGCAGTTCTTCCACCCGGGCCGCTCGTTCCAGTTCCCGGTGGTGATGCACGAGGTGTCCGAGGGCAAGGCCCGGCCGCTCGCCTTCTCCCCGGAGCTGTTCACCTACGGCCCGCTGGTGAAGCCCGGTCCGCTGAAGAAGGCGGAGGGCTTCGCGGGCATGCGCCTGTCGCACCCGCTCAACCGCGAGGACGTGTTCGACGAGCTGGTGGTGTTCCAGGGCGCCAGCTACTTCCGCGCGCTCGGCCGGGGCAGCCTGTATGGCCTGTCCGCGCGCGGGCTCGCCATCGACACCGCGACGTCCCGCCCCGAGGAGTTCCCCGACTTCAGGGAGCTATGGCTGGAGAAGCCCGCGCCCGGCGCCGACCGCGTGGTGGTGCACGCGCTGATGGACAGCCCCAGCGTCACGGGCGCCTACCGCTTCACCATCATCCCCGGGGCGAACACGGTGATGGAGGTGGAGGCCACCGTCTTCGCGCGAAAGGCCGTCGAAGAGCTGGGCGTGGCGCCGCTGACGAGCATGTACCTGTTCGGCGAGAACGACCGGGGCGACTACGACGACTTCCGCCCGGAGGTGCACGACTCGGATGGCCTGTTCGTCTGGACGCGCGCGGGTGAGCAGCTCTGGCGGCCCCTGCAGAACCCCGAGCGCATCAACGTCTCCAGCTTCCAGGTGGAGAGCCCGCGCGCCTTCGGCGTCCTGCAGCGCGACACGACGTTCGCCCACTACGAGGACCTGGAGGCGCACTACGAGCGCCGGCCTTCGGCCTGGGTGGAGCCCGTGGGCGACTGGGGCCCGGGCGTGGTGCGGCTGGTGGAGCTGCCGACGCCGGACGAGACGAACGACAACATCGTCGCCTTCTGGGTGCCGAAGAAGACGCTGGGCCCCGGAGACTCGCTGCGCGTCCAGTACAAGCTGCACTGGGGCGCGCACTCGCCCTGGCCCGTGACGGGCTCCACGGTGGTCGCCACGCGCGTGGACGCGGGCGACTCGTGGAAGGGCGCCCGGCTCAAGGACGCGCGCCCCATGCGCCGCTTCATCATCGACTTCGCGGCGCTGCCCGACTTCGCGCAGGACGACGTCCCGGTGGAGCTGGTCGTCAGCGCCTCCTCGGGCAAGGTCCTGCGCCCCATCGCCACGCGCCACACGCCCACCGGCGGCTGGCGCGCCACCTTCGAGCTGCACCCCACCACCCCCGTCCCCACCGAGCTGCGCGCGTTCCTCAAGCGCGGCCCGGAGACCCTCACCGAGACCTGGAGCTACCTGTGGATTCCGTGACGACACTGACCACCTGCCCTTCCGTCCCGACCACCGTGTGGGCCGTCCCGCGCGCTCGCGCGGCGCTCGACACCTTCTTCCAGGGCTTCGGCTTCACGGCCGAGGCGGACCTCTCCACGCTGGCGGCGTGGGTGCTGGACGGCTTCGGCGCGCACGGCGCCCAGCCCCAGGCGGCGGTGGCGCTGGCCCGCGCTCGCATGGAGACGTGGCTGTCGGGCGTGCTGGGCCTGGAGCACTCGGGTCCGGGCCTGCTGTCGCGGGGCCGGGCGGCGTTCGTGCTGTGCGACGGCGCGAGCCGGGGCGCGCGGCTGCTCACCCGTCCCGCGGCGCCGGAGGACTTCGTCCGGGCGGTGCGCGCGGCGGTGCCGGTGCCGGCGCCCGCGCAGGTCAGCTCGGTGATGCCCGAGCAGCAGCTGGTGCTCAACCCGTTCGGGGAGATGCTGCGCCGCTGGTGGCGTGGCGCCACGGCGGGCATGTCCACCTCGCCCTGAGCGGGGCCCGGGGAGCGTCGCGATGCAAGCCCACTCGTTTTCGCCCGAGAGCGCCGGCTACCGGCGCGCCGGAGTGCTGGGACTGGCGGCCGTCACCACCGTGGTGGGGACGTGCGAGATGCACCGCCTGTTGAGCGCTCAAGGGACGTCGGTGCCGGAAGTGGTGCTGGTGGGGCTCTTCGCGCTGTGCTTCGGGTGGATTGCGCTGTCGTTCTTCACGGCGGTGGCGGGCTTCTTCCAGCTGGCCTTCGCGTCGCGGATGCCCGGGCTGCGCTACCCCACGCCGGAGGAGGAGTCGCAGCCGCTGGTGTCGCGCACCTCGGTGGTGATGCCCATCCACAACGAGGACCCCGCGGCCGTCTTCGCCAACGTGCAGGCCACGTACGAGTCGGTGGCGGCGACGGGGCACCTGGACGCGTTCGACTTCTACGTGCTGAGCGACTCCACGCGCGCCGAGTCATGGGTGGCCGAGGAGCTGGCGTGGTCGGATTTGTGCCGCAGGGTGGGCGGACAGGGCCGCATCTTCTATCGGCGGCGCACGGACAACACGGGCAAGAAGGCCGGCAACCTGGGTGACTTCTGTGAGCGGTGGGGACGCCGCTACGACTTCACGGTGGTGCTGGACGCCGACAGCCTGATGGATGGCCGCACGCTGGTGAAGATGGCGCGGCTGATGGAGCTCAACCCGCGCGCGGGCATCCTCCAGGCGCCCCCGCTGAACGTGGGCCGCACCACGCTGTTCGCGCGCCTGCAGCAGTTCGCGGGCCGGGTGTACGGCCCCGTCGTGGCGGCGGGCGCGGCGGCGTGGCAGCTGGGCGAGTCCAACTACTGGGGCCACAACGCCATCATCCGCACGGAGGCGTTCATCAACCACTGCGGGTTGCCGGTGCTCCCGGGCAAGCAGCCCTTCGGCGGGCACATCCTCAGCCACGACTTCGTCGAGGCGGCGCTGATGCGGCGCGCGGGCTACACGGTGTGGTTGGTGCCGGAATTGGGCGGCAGCTACGAGCAGCCCCCGCCGAACCTGCTGGCGTATGCGCAGCGAGACAGGCGCTGGTGCCAGGGCAACTTGCAGCACCTGAGCCTGGTGATGGCGGGGGGCTGGCATCCGCTCAGCCGGGGCCACTTCCTGATGGGCGTCATGTCATATGCCGCCTCGCCGCTGTGGCTGCTGTTCCTGGTGTCGGGCCTGGTGGCCGCGCTGCATGACCGCTTCTTCCTGGACGTGTCCGCGCTGGAGTCCCCGGCGCTCGCGTTCGACGCGCCGGGCGCGCTGCGCCTGTTCGCCGTGTCGATGGGGATGCTGTTCGCGCCCAAGTTCCTGGGGCTGACGCTGGCGCTCTTCAAGAAGGGCGAGGCGGCGCGGATGGGCGGCAGGTGGAAGCTCATCCTCAGCGTGCTCGCGGAGAGCGTGCTCGCGTCGCTGCTGGCGCCGGTGATGATGCTGTTCCAGTCGCACTTCGTGTTCGGCACGCTGCTCGGCTACCGGGTGAACTGGTCCAGCCAGCAGCGCGAGGACGCGGACCTGCCCTGGTCGGAGGCGGCGCGGCGGCACGTGGCGCACATGGCGGTGGGCGTGGCGATGGTGGCGGTGGCGGCGCTGGTGTCCACGGCGCTGGTGGCGTGGCTGATGCCGGTGGTGGTGGGGCTCTTGCTCGCGGTGCCCCTCACGGTGCTGACAGCCCGCGCGTCGCTGGGGTTGTGGGCGGCGCGTCGGGGGTTGTTCCTGATGCCCGAGGAGACCGAGCCGCCCGAGGTGGTGGAGCGCGCGCAGGCCATCACCGAGGAGCACGGGGTGGAGCCGGTGCCAGACGCCATCGAGCGGGTGCTCACCGACGCGAAGACGCACGCGCTGCACGTGGCGCTGCTGGAGTCCCAGCCGGGGCTGGCCGAGACGACGACGCCAGCGGCGCTGGAGTCCGCGCGGCGCAAGCTCCTGGGTGACGATGCCGAGCCCCTCTCCGCGCAGGAGAAGGTGGCGGCGCTGCTGGATGTCACCACGCTGAGCGAGGCCCGCGAGCAGCGGCTGACGCGCACGCTGGCGTGAGCGCCTGGGACGGGCACCCGCGAGGAGCGGATGCCCGGCGCGCCGGAAAGCGGTGTCGGTAACACTCGGCGCTCGGTGGCCACCTCCTCCTACTCGTCCGAGTCCCGCAGGATGTCCGCCGTCATGGGCCACGGCAGCCCCTTCTCCGCGTTGCGGCGGACCTCACGGTCCTCCAGCCTGCGAGTCATCAGCCCGCGCAGGTTGAAGCTCGCCGCCCGGGCCAGTGGTCCCGCGCGCGCCTTCAACGCGCCTCGAGAGACCTTGCGCGAGGTGGTCAACCCCACGAAGACACGATTGGCCGTGGTGCGCGCATCGAAGGCATGCAGTTGCTCGAAGCTCGCGCGCCACGTCTGGAGCATGGCGGGATAGAGCGGATTGGGCGAGCGGTGCACGTTGCTCACCACCGCGCCCTCGGGCGTCAGTCGCGCGCGCACGGCCTGGAGGAACTCCCACGTCGCCAGGGCGCGAGGCACGCCCCGGGGGCCGAAGGCATCCAGGAGGATGACGTCGTACGCGGGCCCGGGCGTCTCGATGAACCGCCGCCCCTCCTCCAGATGCAAGCGCAGGTGCGAGTCCTCGCGCAGCCCGAAGTACCGCCGGGCCACGTCGAGCACCTCCGCGTCACAGTCCACCGCGTCGATGTGCGCCTGGGGCAGCGCGGCGCGCAGGAACATCGGCAGCGAGCCCGCGCCCACGCCCACCATGAGGATGCGCTGGGGCTGGGCCACGAAGCCCACGCCGGCCACCATGCCTTGCGTGTACTCGAGCTCCAGTTGCAGCGGGAAGCCCTGTCCCCTGACGCTCTGATAGGCGCTGTCCCAGCCGAACTGGAGGTAGCGCCGGCCCTCCCCATCCTGACTGACGATGCAGCGGTAGCCGCCGGACTGCCCCACGTACAGCACGGTGCGCGGGACATTGAGCCAGCGGAAGACGCGAGCCAGGGTGCGCCGGGTGCGTGCCGCGCGGGCCCCCGGCGACGTCAGGCCGAGCGAGGTCCCGGAGCGCGAGAGGACTCGCGTCCAGGGCGCCTTCCTCCACCAGGGACCTTTTGCGCGCGGCCAGGTCACCAGGTCAGATCTATCACCTTCCGCGGGCGACGCTGACGGACATGCCTCGTCACGCGAAGAACCGGCGCAGCACGGCCACCATCGCCGCCACGTCGCTGGCGCACGCCATCTCCCGGATGGAGTGCATGGACAGCATGGGATTGCCCACGTCCACCGTGCGGATGCCGAGCTGCCCGGCGGTGATGGGCCCAATCGTGCTGCCGCAGCCCAGGTCCGTGCGGGTCACGAAGTGCTGGGCCGTCACACCCGCCTCGCGACACAGCGCGGCGAAGTGCGCCCACGACTCGCCATCCGTCGCGTACGACTGGTTCACGTTGGACTTGATGACCGGGCCCAGGCCCATCTGCGGCTGGTGCTTGGGCTCGTGCAGCGAGGCGTAGTTGGGGTGCACCGCGTGCGCCATGTCCGCGCTGACCAGGAACGACTGGGCGATGGCGCGGTGGAACGCGTCGGGCTTCCCATCCGAGTGCGCCAGGGTGATGCGCTCCAGCAGCGTGCGCAGGAAGGGGGACGCCGCGCCCTGCGCGCTGCGACTGCCCACCTCCTCGTGGTCGAACAGGATGACGCCGCTGGTGGCCTCGCGCGAGGGCGGGGCCGTCAGCAGCGCCGTCAGGCTCGAGTGGCAGCTGGCGAGGTTGTCCAGGCGCGCCGCATGGAGGAACTCGTCGTGCGCGCCCGAGCGCGTGGACGGCTGCAGGTCATAGAGACACAAGTCGTAGCCGAGGATTTCGGCGGGCTCGGCCTTCACCCCACCCTTCGCCAGCTCCTGGACGAGCATCCCGCGCAGGTCCACCGCGCCCCCGCTCTCCAGCCCCAGCACCGGCACCATGTGCTCCTGGGCGTTGAGCTTCAGGCCGTCCGAGTTGACGGTGCGGTTGAGGTGGATGGCCAGGTTGGGCACGCGCAGCAGCGGCCGGCGGAAGTCCACCAGGTGGCCCTTGGGCTTGCCGCCCTCCATCACCACGACGCGGCCGGCGAGCGACAAGTCCCGGTCCGTCCACGTGTGCAAGAGGACGCCGCCATAGATTTCGACGCCGAGCTGCTGGTAGCCGTTCTTCGACACCTGCGCGTTCGGCTTGAGCCGCAGGTTGGGCGAGTCCGTGTGCGAGCCGACCAGCCGGAAGCCCGAGCGGTCCACCGGCGCCGTGCCCAGCTGGAAGGCGGCGATGCTGGTGTCGCCCCGGGTGACGTAGACGCGCTCGCCCGGCTTCAGCGTCCAGGACTCGCGCTCGTCCAACGCGCGATAGCCGGCCTTCTCCAGTCGGCGAGCCGTCTCGCGCACCGCGTGGTACGGCGTCGGCGAGGCGTCGATGTACGCGAGCAAGTCATTGGCCAGGGCATCGGTATCGGTCGGGCTCATGTCGGCCCGAAACTAACCCCTGGCGGGCGTCACGCCACGTCCGAATCACGCCACCCGGACGGGGGAGCGGGCCCCGGGCTGTCCCGGGGGAACCACCACGGAGGCCGGCCGCGCCTTGGGCGCCGCGTCCAGGAACGTGCCCAGCAGCACCCAGCGCCGCGCCTCCCCTTCCGCACCGCGCCGCGCCACCACCGGCGTCGTGTAGTGCCAGAAGGGCAGCCGGTACACGGTGAGCCCGCCCACAGTGCTCACCCGGGCCATCTCCGACAGGTGGTTGTCCTTCTCGTAGATCAGGTACTGATGATCCACGCCGGGCATGGTGAGGCTCAGGTGCATGTCCACGTAGCCATCCCGGGCCTCCTCCTCCTCGGGGTGGTGATCATTGTGCGGCCCGGAGTAGTCCCCGGGGCCGTAGCACAGCACCTGGATGCCCCAGTTGCGGCGCAGCACGCGGCCGCTGACGGCGGCGGCGAAGCCCGCGAAGGTGTCCGAGCGCAGCATCCCCGTCAGCCCCACCGCCTCCGCCGCCTTCCACGAGCGCGAGCGCCGATTCTCCAGGAGCGCCGTGCGCACCCGCACCGTCTTGGGGAGCAGCTCCATGTAGTTCATGGTCATCCCGGAGATGGAGTCCACGGGGATGGGGTCCTCCATGGGCACCACCAGCTCGCGCAGCGCCGCGTCGAGCGCGTTGCGGCACGCGGTGGCCTTGGCCACGTCCACCACGCCCTGCAGCGCGACGAAGCGCCGCGCGGGGTCCAGGAGCGCGCCCACCACCGCCTTGTCCTTGCCCTCCAGGATGCGGCGGCCCTTGGGGGTGAGCAGGTCTGCGAACTGGCTGGGGAATCGCTTCATGCCGCCCCGAATACGGCTTCACGCGCCCGTTGTCCTGCGGAATGCGCGGAGCGACCCGCCAGGTGTGCCCGAGCGCCCACCCGACTTCGACGCCATGCGTCATACATGGCGTCCGTGTGAAATTTCGCTGGGCGGAAACCTTTACCGGACTCCTGCGATAACCTCCCAATCGTCGAACTCCGGAGACTCCCCCAGGCATGGACCCCATCCGCAGCCGCCCCCGCGTCGTCAGCTCGAACCCCTCCACGTCGCTCCAGCCGCAGGCGGAGGCGCGTCCGACGGCGGCGCCCGCTCGTGCCAACGCGGTGGGGCACACGCAGCTGAGCACCTTCGAGGCGAAGCTCGTGGCGCCCGCGCAGGCGCAGGCGGCTCAGCCCACGCCGGGCGCGTGGCGGGGCGGGCCGGACACCGAGGTGGGCAAGGCCGTGAAGGCCATCTGGGACCGGATGCAGACCATGCCGGGCGCGGACATCTCCATCAAGGGTGACACGCCCGCGTCGCTGCTCGGTCGCGCCATCCTGGACGGCAAGAAGGTGTCCAACGAGCAGATCATCGCGATGTCCAAGGTGACGTTGGATCAGCTCGCGACGGATCCGAAGGACCGCGAGAAGGTGCTGAAGAAGGTGCCGAACGCGCGCGAGCTGCCGGTGCACAAGTTCACGGTGGCGATGCTGTCGGCGGCCACGGGGATTGATCCGCAGAAGCTGTCCGAGGCCTGTCCGGACCTGGGCCTGACGGGCGCCCCGGGCACCCCGCTGCTGTTCGCGGCGGACGGCGCGGGCCTGCAGCGCTCCACGGCGCTGCACGACTTCACCGACTACCTGCGCGGTGCGGGCATCAAGGGCCTGAACAAGGCCGTGTGGGGCGTCGAGAACCGCATCCTGTCCGCCATCGTCTCCGCGGTGGGCGGCGGGCGGTACTGAAGCACCGGCCACGCGTCACGCGCTGAGCCAGGCACCTGGGCCGTGTTCCTCGAGGGGAACACGGCCCTTCGTGTTTCCGGGGTCCGGCGTCGCGGCGGATCCGCGCGCGCTGATGACTGGAGCCAGTCCCCTGATGTCTGCAGTCATCGGCTGGGGGCCCGAATGGGGAGCACCGCCTCAGTGAAGTCGCGGGGTTGCGAAGCCGGAAGGGCTGGCATCCGCGCTGCAATGAGGGAGAGCACGGGCGAGACGATGAACTCCTCGCCGCAGCGGTCCCCCATCGCTGTCCTGAAACAGGTGCTCTCATGGTCAAGCTCAAGGTCCCGTCGTTCTCCTCCCCGAAGCTGAACAAGAACCCGGCGGAGTCGGTCGCCCCGCCGAAGAAGACGCCCATCTCGGCCCCCGCGCCGCAGGACACGAAGTTCCGCAACCCCACGAACTCGCCCGGGGCGTCGGACCCGAAGTTCCGCAACCCCACGAACTCGCCTGGGGCGTCGGACCCGAAGTTCCGCAACCCCACGAACTCGCCTGGGCCTCTGCAGCGGCCGACGGATGGGTTCGAGGGCAAGAACCCCTTTGGCGGCCGGGGCGCCCGGGCGATGGATGCCCTCTCGAACATCTCGGGGATCGCCGCGCCCGCGATGGAGACGCTCGCGAACGTGTCGGGGGTCGCACCGCTCGCGATGCAGGCGCTCTCGCCCATGATGGCCGGCGGACTCCCGGCGGCGGGGCAGCTCGCGCCCATGATGGCCGGTGGGCTCCCGGGCGCGGCGCAGCTCTCCCCCATGATGGCCGGCGGACTCCCTGGCGCGGAGCAGCTCTCCCCCATGATGGCCGGCGGACTGCCCGGGGCGGCGCAGCTGTCGCCCATGATGGCCGGCGGACTGCCGGCGATGGACTCCCTGTCGCCGATGCAGCAGGGCCTGCCCGCGATGGGGGGATTCTCGCCCATGCAGCAGGGGCTGCCGGCGATGGACACCTTGTCGCCGATGCAGCAGGGCCTGCCCGCGATGGGGGGATTCTCGCCGATGCAGCAGGGAATGCCCTCGCTGGGCGCGCTCCCGCAGGACCTCGGGCTCCCGATGGCGCCTCCGATGATGACGCCGAACATGCTGGAGGGCCTGCAGGTGCCCTCGCTGCCGGGGCCGGCCCAGTTCGGGCCTCGCGGGATGCCTTCGGAGTTCCAGGACCTCTCTCCGGCGCTCACCCACGAGCCCGCCAACCCCGCGCCGCGTGGGCTGCCCCCGCAGCTGAGGGACATGCTGCCGGCCCGTGAGGCCACGCCGCGTGTCGCGCAGCAGGCCGAGCCGGAGTCCTCGGGCATCCCGAGCGCCAATGACAAGCGCCCGGCCGGTGACAAGCGCTCGGCGGCGCAGATCGTCGACGACTCGCCGGCGCTGAAGAACCTGGGCCGTCAGAAGGACATCAAGTTCGACCAGCTCTGCAAGCAGACGGGCATCGACCCGAAGCTGGACCTGAAGGACGCGAAGCAGAACCCGGACGCGGTGTTCCGCCTGGCCAAGGTGCTGGAGTTCATCGACAGCGCGAAGGCGTCCAACGGCGGGGACCGCGACAGCAAGGTGAAGGGCGGCAAGGGTGACGGCAACATCGAGGGCATCACGAAGGACGGTGATGCGCGCCACGGCACCGAGGCTGGCATGGTGAAGGACTTCGCGGAGAAGGGTTACTCGTTCCTGGGTGAGCAGAAGCTGCCGGAGACGAAGGACACGCACGTGAAGGCGGACGGCAGCAACAAGGACAACTTCCAGTGGGCCGCGGGTGAGGCGGGCAAGCACCTGTGGTTCCTGCCGGGGGTGAGCAACGTGCTGACGGGCATCGGCAACTCGGAGGGTGGCGTGAAGGGCGTGTTCGAGGGCGCGGCCAAGGGCGCCCTCAACACAGTGAAGGGCGCGGCCGAGGGTGTGCTCGGCGCCGTCACCACGGGCCGCATCAACCCGGCCTCGCTCATCCTGGGTGGCGCGGCGGGCGCGCTGGCCAACACGGAGGCCGCGCCCCAGCCGGTGAAGGACATCGCCAGCATGCTGTGAGCTTGAATTGAAGTGGAGTGGTGACCCGAGCGGGGGATCTGCTCGGTAGAGGGGCCCTCGGAGCGACCTTGCGGCGGCAGGGAAGCTCCGAGGGCCTTTCTGTTTTCGAGCCGGGTCGTCGAAGCGCGCCGGCATGGCGAAGTGCTCGGTGGATGCATCGAGCCACGGGGAGTCTCGCCAGGCGCGAAGAGCATCCTCACGAACGTCTGGCCATCATCGCGGCAGCGGACCCGAACCGTCAGGCGTCGGGAGTCGGCGCTCCACCGGCGAGCTTCACACGAGCAGCCTCGAGTCGCTTGGCTCGGACCTTTCCCGCGACGCCGAGCAGACGTCGGTCACGCTCCCAGCGCTCACGGGTGGCGGCATCGACCTGTGCCCACAAGGGCTCGATGGATGTCAGCGCCCGATTCACCAGTGCCAGTCCACCGCCGAGCGCCACATGGGTCGAGGCCGCCGTCGGATCCGCCTGAGCGAGGCCCCGCATCATCACCGCGAGCGAGAGCAGCTCCTCGAGCACGGCCTCCGGCCAGCCACAGCGCCGCGCCAGTTGGATGAGCCAGCCGAGGAGCGCGAGCTGGACGTGACAGTCCTCCACGGTGCGGAACGGCTTGAGGTAGCGCGTGTACCCATCACCTGGGAGCACCTCGTCCTTGGACACCGCGACGCCTTCGAGCCGCAGCTCCGCGTGGGGTACCTCGGGCACGAAGGGGAGCTCGGGCAGCTCGTTGACCGTGATGCCCGCGCGCTTCGCGTCGACCGTCACCATGCGAAGCCGGTTGCGCCCCTGCTCATCCTGGCCCTCCGTGGTGACGACGAGCAGCACCTCCGCGCGAGTGCCCAGCGTGACGAAGGCCTTCTCGCCCGTGAGGGAGCAGCCTGAAGCGATGGACTCGAGGCGCGTCTGGATGGCGTTGGGGTGGCCGCCCATGGGCTCGGTGGCGCAGAGCGCGACGGGCTTGTCCGCGGGGAGCATGGGGAACAGGAAGCGAAGGGCGGCCTGGTACCCGGAGGAGAACGCGTAGCCGAGCCGGTCCGCGCGGAACCCACCCGCGAGCGCCAGGTCCGCGGGCGCGGGGAAGCGGGACACCAGCTCCAGATGCCGGCGCCACCACGACTCGATGGAATCGAGCACGACGGGCTCGGGCGCCTCGGTGAGCAGGAAGTTCAGGATGGCATTCACGGTGCCACACTACACCAGCACCACCTGTCACCTGTCCCGCGAATCCATCCCGAAGCAGCGGCTCGAGACAATCACTGGACTGTCTTCACCTCGCCGACATCCGCCAGGCCTTGTTGGCAACGACAGTACATCCAGCCCCACCGTGACGAGAGCACCACATCCACCCTCGTCACGGCGAGCCCACGCTCCGTGATGCCACACGGGGCGCGGCAGGAAGCTCGGTGACGCCCTACCCCGCCATGCGCTTGCGACCGCCGGCGGACTTCTTGCCCTTCGTCGACTTCGCCGGCTTGGACGTCTTGCCCTTCACGGGCTTCTTCGCCGAGCGCGTCTTGGACGCGGACTTCGTCCCCGACTTCGCGCCCTTCTTGGCGTCCGACGTCTTCTTCGCGGCCTTCTTCTTCGCGGGAGCGGGCTTCTGCGGGGCGAGGATGGTCCCTCGGCACTTGGGCGAGCCACAGCGGCACACGTACAGCGCCTCGGACTCCTCGTCCATCTCCGGGGTGCGCTCGTAGGCGTAGTCGTAGACCAGCTCCTCCCCGAGCGCGATGTCGCGCAGGGCGAAGATGTAGATGCGCTTCTTGTCGATGAGCGCCTCGCAGTTCGGATCACACGAGTGGTTGATGTAGCGCGACTCGTTGTGAAGCGTGCCGGCATCGAGCACCGTCTTGCTGTCCAGGTTGAACAGGAAGGTGTGGTGACGGCCCATCGCCTCGTCGTCGTAGCGGCGGTCGGCCTCCGCCTGGTTGATGCGCTCACCGACGTACTCGATGAGGCGCTCATCCTTGCGGATGCGACGCGTGGCGAAGGCACCCGTGCCCTGGATGGACGACGGACGCAGCTCGAAGGGGAGAGGCTTGGAGGAAGGAACGAAATTGGGGGATGTCATGCGGAGTATGAGCGGCCCGGAGTTCACGTCGGCCGGGACGCTCCATCAACTGCCGGTGTAGCGTGCACCAGTCGGACTCTCGATGAAAGGCGCACGATGATGCGGTGGTGGCTCGTCCTGGGTGCAGTGAACGCGTTCCTGTCCGTGGCGGCGGGAGCTTTCGGGGCCCATGGCCTCAAGTCCCGGCTCTCCCCGGACCTGCTCGTCATCTTCGAGACCGGCGCGCGCTACCACATGTACCACGCGCTCGGACTCATCGCCGTCGGACTGTTGGGCACCCTGCGCCCCGCGCCACTGCTGAATGGTGCGGGCTGGGCCATGCTCGTGGGCATCCTCCTGTTCTCCGGGAGCCTCTACGCGCTCGCGCTCTCCGGCGTGCGCGCCCTGGGCGCCATCACCCCCCTGGGCGGCCTGGGCTTCCTCGCGGGATGGGCCCTGCTCGCCGTCGCCGCCTGGCGCTCGACCCCCTGAGCCGCCCGAGTCATTCCCGAACCAGCGGCGGCATCGGATACACCAGGTCCAACTCCCGGTTGTTCCGGATGCCGCACGCCTCGCGCTGCACCATGAGGTTCCACCGCTGGAGCTCCGCCTCCTTGCGGACCTCCCGGTAGCGCGCATGGCGCGCCGCGCGCGCCGTCCCCTGGGAGGCCAACAGCTCCCGCTCCGCGAGGGCCAGCGCCGCGAGCGCCTTCTCCAGCTTCTCGCCGGTGCGCCGCAGCGCGGACGCCTTCTCCTTCTGGAACTCGACCTCGACCGGCAACAACGCGTTGACGTTCTCGTTTCGGGCCATGCCCTCCCTCTAACCACCCGCGCGCCCCCCGGCAGCAGCGTCGATGAGCCCCGCTGAAGCGCTCCCTCAGCCCCGCTTGTCCCCACACCACCCGGGCGGCGAAGTGGCCCCTCTCCTGGTGGCGCGCCATCATCCCCTCCCCACACCCACGCCCCGGCACCGCCATGCGCGCCCTCCTCCTCGCCCTCGTCGTCACCACGGCCTCGGCCCAACAGCCCTCGAGCCCCACGCCGCCCAAGAGCTACGTGCTCCGCCCCACGAGCGTCTTCGACGGCGTCACCGCGAAGCCCCACACAGGCTGGGTGGTGGTCGTCACCGGTGAGCGCATCACCGCCGCCGGCCCCGCTGGCCAGGTCCAAATCCCCGAGGGCGCCGAGGAGGTCGACCTCGCCGGCGCCACGCTCCTGCCCGGCTTCATCGAGGGCCACTCCCACCTCTTCCTCCACCCGTACAACGAGGCGACGTGGAACGACCAGGTGCTGAAGGAGGCCCTGGCCCTGCGCGTGGCTCGGGCCACCCAGCACGCGAAAGCGACGCTGCTCGCGGGCTTCACCACCGCGCGCGACCTGGGCACCGAGGGCGCGGGTGACGCGGACGTCGGCCTCAAGCAGGCCATCCAGCAGGGCATCATCCCCGGCCCCCGCCTGCTGGTGGCCACGCGCGCGCTGGTGGCCAGCGGCACCTACGGCCCCAAGGGCTTCGCCCCCGAGTGGCACGTCCCGCAGGGCGCCGAGGAGGCCGACGGCGAGGACGCGCTGGTGCGCGCGGTGCGCGAACAGATGGGCCGGGGCGCGGACTGGGTGAAGGTCTACGGCGACTATCGCTGGGGGCCCGGTGGAGAGACGCGCCCCACCTACTCCGCCGAGGAGATGAAGCGCATCGTCGACACCGCGCGCGACGGCGGCCGCCCCGTCTCCGTGCACGCCAGCACGCCCGAGGGCATCCGCCGCGCGGTGCTCGCCGGCGCGGAGAGCATCGAGCACGGCGACAGCGGCACGACGGAGGTCTTCCGCCTCATGGCCCAGCGGGGCGTCTTCCTCTGCCCCACGCTCGCGGCCGGCGACGCGCTCTACCGCCACCACGGCTGGAAGAAGGGCGTGGACCCGGAGCCCGCCGCCATCCAGGCCAAGAAGGTCAGCTTCCGCGCCGCGCTCGCGGCCGGTGTCCCCATGTGCGTGGGCGGGGACTCGGGCGTCTTCGCGCATGGAGAGAACGGGCGCGAGCTGGAGCTGATGGTGGAGTACGGCATGACGCCCGTGCAGGTGCTCCAGGCGGCCACGTCCGGCAACGCCCGGATGCTGCACCGCGAGGACGCGCTCGGGCAGGTGAAGCCGGGGCTCCTCGCGGACCTGATTGCCGTGGACGGAGAGCCCACGAAGGACATCTCCGCCGTGCGCCGCGTGCGCTGGGTGATGAAGGGCGGCGTGCCCTACCGCCGCTGAGTGGCGAGCCCCACGCTCGCGGGGTCCACCGGCTCCGTCGCCGAGGGGATGAAGTCCACCGGCGGCGCGGAGGTCCCCGGCGTGGAGGTGCTCGCGGAGGCGCGGCGCCACGCGTCGCGCACGAGCATCACCGCCGCGGCCATCAACAGCCCGTTGCGCGTGAGCAAGAGCAGCGTCTGGGGGATGCCCAGCCCATCTTTGTACGTGGGCCCCACGAAGACGCCTCGGGACAGGATGGCCGCCACCAGGACGAGCACCGCCACCGCGCGCGAGCCGGACAAGAGCGACAGCGCCGCGGCGCCCATGAGCCACGTGAGGAACTGGGGACTGAGCACCGGGTTCAAGATGATGAAGGCCACCAGCGGCCCCAGCGCCAGTCGGGCGACGTCCTCCACCTTCTCCGGCATCTTGCGGCGCACCGACCACATGCCCAGCGCGGCCATGCCCAGCGAGCCCACCACCCACAGCCAGCGTGTCGTCGCCCGCACCCCCTCGGCGGCGGCGCCGTGCAGCTCGTACGCCGCGGGCGCGTGCACCCAGAGCACGCCCTTGACGAGCCCCAGGTGGTGCGCCGCCCACAGGAGCGACGCGCCGAGCGACTCGACCTGCAGTCCCCGGTCGACGTGGAACGACGCGAAGCCCCACCACGGCCACACGAAGCTCAGCGGCACCAGCGGCGCCACACCCAGGGTCAGCCCCATCACCAGCCGGCCCAGCGTGCCGCGCTTCCAGCACACCGCCACCGCCAGCGGCACCAGCACCACGGGGTAGAGCTTCGTCACGATGCCCACCGCGAGCGCCAGGCCCGCGAGCCCATCCCGGCGCCGCGCCAGCGCCACCAGCGCGCCCAGCGTGAGCAGCGCGGGGATGAGGTCGTAGCGCTTGAGGTAGTAGAGCGCCGCCGCCCACGACGTCACCGAGTACGCCAGACACGGGATGACGGAGCGCCACTGGCGGCCCCAGCGGCGCGCGCCCTCGCGGAGCAGCGTCCACTTGATGAGCCCGTCCATGATGGCCAGCTGCAGGCCGAACATGGGGACGAACTCCCACTGCGTGGTGCGCAGCCACGCGGCCGGGACGAACCAGAGCAGCGCGTAGGGCGGATACTCGAAGCGGAAGTCCTGGTTGGGGGTGGCCCCGGTGAGGAACGCGCGCGCCGTGCGGAAGTAGAGGTCCAGGTCACCGACGCGCGGCGAGAACGCGTACACCACGAGCGGCGTCACGCCGACGAGGAGCGCGACCCAATGCCAGGGGCCGAGGCGAACACGGGAATCAGCGGGGAGCGGCGGAGTGGGGGCGGACACGCGAGCGCACTCTGTCCAATCCCGACCATCCTTGTCGAGACATGCCGATGCCCCGCCCGGCCTGCGTGCGAGGAGGCAAGGCCCACCCGGGTTACGGACGCGCCACGGGGAGCGCCTTCACCTGCGTGAACAAACGCTCGACGTCCGCCCGGGCGCACAGGTCGGTCCCCTGGGACAGGAGCGCCGCGGTGCCGGAGGCGATGCCCCAGCGCAGGGCCTCCTCCGGGGACTGGCCCCGGGCGAGCGCCAGCGTCACCCCGGCCACGAAGCTGTCCCCGGCCCCCACGGAGCTGTGGGTTTCCACGGGAGGCGGCGAGGCGCGGAGCTGGACGTCGCGGGTGGTGAGCAGCGCGCCATCGGCGCCCATGGAGACGGCGAGAACCTGGGCGCGGCCCCGGGCGACCAGCTCCCGGGCGGCCGAGGCCTGGGACTCCAGGTCCTCCACCTGCATGCCCGTCAGCTCCCGCAGCTCGCGGCGGTTGGGCTTGGCCAGGAACACACCCTCCTCCAGGGCGGCGGCGAGCGCCTTGCCGCTGGTGTCCACCACGCAGCGCACGCCGAGCTCCTTCGCCAGCCGGGCGACGCGGGCGTAGAAGTCCTCGGGGACACCCTGAGGCAGGCTGCCGCTGGCGACGATGAAGGCGGCGTCCTGGGACACCTCGCTCACGGCGGTGAGGCAGCGCTGCCATTCGCGCTCGGTGAGCACGGGGCCGGGGAGGATGAAGCGGTACTCGCGGGCGCTGTGGCCCTCGGCGACGGTGAAGCTCTCGCGGGTGGAGCCCTCCACGGGGATGGAGCGGCGCAGGAGGCCCTTCTCCTCCAGCAGCTCCTCGAGGAGCAGGCCGGTGGCGCCGCCCCGGGTGTAGACGGCGATGGACTCACCGCCGAGCTCGCGCACCACGCGGGCCACGTTGATGCCGCCGCCGCCAGGATCCCTCCGCACGGAGCCGCAGCGCAGCTTGTGCTCGGGCGTGACTTCCGGCACGGACGTCGCGACGTCGATGGCGGGGTTGAGCGTCAGCGTCACGATGTGCGCCATGTGCGGGGGCTCCAAGCATCGGAAGGTGGACGTCCCCACGGGGACGCATCGCGACAGCGTGCCCCAGCGGACGCGTCGGGCGCCAGCGGAGCGTTGTCATGGGGTGCGAGGGGTGCGAGAAGCGGCCCATGCCTGCATCACGGCGCCCCACGCGCGAGGAGCTCGACGCCGCCACTGGCCGTACCATGCCGGACCTCGTCGGCCCGGGGTTGCGCGTACTCTTCTGCGGCATCAATCCCAGCCTGTATTCGGTGGTGGTGGGGTACCACTTCGCGCGGCCGGGCAATCGCTTCTGGCCGACGATGCACCAGTCGGGCTTCACGCCCCGGCAGTTGTTGCCCTCGGAGCAGGGGGAGCTGTTGGGATTCGGGTTGGGAATCACCAACGTCGTCGACCGGGCCACGGCCACGGCCGACCAGCTCGATCACTCGGAGTTGAGGTCGGGCGCGAAGGGACTGGAGGCCAAGGTCCGCCGCCATCGACCGCGCTTCCTCGCGGTGCTGGGCGTGGGGGCGTACCGCACGGCGTTCGCGAGGCCCAAGGCGAAGCTGGGGCTCCAGCCGGAGACGCTCGGCGCCACGCGCCTGTGGGTGCTGCCGAATCCCAGCGGACTCAACGCCCACTACCAGCTCCCCGACCTGGCCAGACTCTTCGCGCAGCTCCGCCACGCGGCGGATGAAGGCTGACGGCAAGGTCCTCAGCGTCCTCGACGCGTCAGGTTCTTGATGGATATCCCCTGCGTGGCCAATGCTGGCACGGGGGCATTCATGCAAGCATTTGCCTGTCGAACCTGGCGGTCCTTTTGTCTATCGATTCTCGTAGGGGCGTGGATGGCCTGCGCCACGCCACCGCCCGCGCCCCTGCAGGAGGCATGGGAATCCGCGGAGCTCGAGTGCGAGGCTCCACATGAGGACCAGTGCGTCACCTTGCTGTGCCTCGGAGAAAGCTGCGGTTTCTATCGCTGCGAGGACAGCTTCGAGGGAGTGATTGAGCAGGCGCGGTTCCCACCGTCCCGCCCACCCGCCGCGGCAGCGGCTCCGGGAAGTGGGCCTCGCCGGAATTGGGGAGGTGCCCAGAAGCTGCCGGGCGAACCCATCATGACGTTCCCCAACTGGAATGGTCCGGAACGGGTCGTTCCGCCATCTCACCGACTTCCGCCTGGGCGATGGGAGAAGCATCACATCTTCCCCCAGGAAGAAGGGCTCGCGAGATGGTTCAAGCGGCAGGGCGTCAAGATCCACAGCTACACGCTACCGATTCCCTATGAGGTTCATCGGAGGATTCACGGTGGAGGCAATCGCGGCGGAGCGTGGAACGAAGCCTGGCGACAGTTTCAACGGGACAATGGCGAAGCGTCGCCGGAGGCGATCTTCAGACACGCGGGCGAGCTCATCTATCGCTTCCAGCTACTGGGTGGCCCCATCCAGTCGTACTATTCGCAGCCAGGGACGTGAGGGTGAATGCGACGATTTTTCTGGGTGGACGAGGACCGCGTCGCGGCGACCCGGCGAGGTGGGCTGGTGGACGCGTCCCACAAGTGGGGACTGCCGGGCCTGCGGACATGCCCCACCTGCGCGGTCACCTGGAGTGGCGCGGGGCACTACCTGCCCAGCGTCGACCTGTCGCGACTGACGGAGAGCGAGTCCTTCGAGGAGGCGCGACCCGAGCCCTACGAAGAGTTCATGCGGCTGCGCGACCTCGTCCGCCCGCTCGTGCCGCCCGCGGTCCAACTCCTCCCAGGGACTGAGTTCGGACCACTCGTCGGTAGAGTGACTGGGAAGGTCCCGGACTTCGCGTGGTCGGCGGCCGTCATGCTGATTCACAACGAGCCCTTTCACCGCCTTCAGGAGCAGGCAGTGAGCGGCCTCCGTGGCTTCCCGACCGAGCTGCGATTCCGCCAGAAGCAGCCCACAGAACTTCTGGAGCTCGAAATCCCACTCCGTGGGCGACTGCATCGAGACTGCATGCCGCCAGACCATCCGGGGCCATGCGAGACCTGCGGGCGAATGGGACTGAAGCGCCCCGACGACCCGATTCTGGACGCAGCCTCATTGCCAACCGAGGTGGACCTGTTCCGGCTCGGCAACCTCGCGACGATGGTCATCAGCACCGAACGATTCAAGGACGCCGTGAGCCACCTCGGACTCGAGGGGCTCACGTTCCGCGAAGTGCCGACACGCTGATGGAATGTCCGAGCAACGCTTCGCACCACGCCACTCGAACGGGCGCGACGGGATGCGCCGTCAGTCGAGCAGCCCCGCCTCGCGCGCGAAGCGGGTGACCACGGGCTGCACGTGAGGAAAGGCCGCGGCGTTGCAGGCCAGCAGGCCGCGCAGGTTCTGGAGCTCCGCGGTGTCGTAGCGATACGGCGTGCCGCCCAGGTCCGTGAGGATGCCACCCGCGGAGCGCAGCACCGCCTCCGGCGCGCAGTTGTCCCAGCGGTAGCTCTTGGAGCTGGTGTGCAGGTAGAGGTCCGCGACGGACTCTGCGAGCAGGCCACACTTGATGCCCACGGAGCCGGACTCGTACATGCGGACGATCCCCAGCCGCGCCGCAATCTGGTTCGTCAGCATCGAGCGATGCGAGCGCGACACCACCAGGCGCAACGACGACGGCTCCGCCACGTCCGATACTCGCAGGGCCCGGCGCGCTCCCGCCTCCTCCACGAAGCCGCCCTCCCCCACCACGCCCGAGTAGAGCTTGTCGCCCACCGGCCGATAGACGACGCCCAGCCGCGCCTCGCCGCCGATGGCCAGGCCGATGTGGATGGCGAACTCGCCGTTGCGGTTGACGAACTCCTGGGTGCCGTCGAGCGGGTCCACGAACCAGCACCGCTCGAAGCGCGTGGCCACCGCATCGTTCTCCGACTCCTCCGCCACCACGCCGTCCTTCGGGAAGGCCCGGTGCAGCGCGTCCACGATGAGCGCGTTGGCGCGGGTGTCGGCCTCGGTGACGGGCCCCTGCCCGCCCGCCTTGTCCTCCACCGCGAAGGGCGTGGCGTAGACCTGGAGCAGCACGGCGCCTGCTTCACGGGCGATTCGACGGGCGGTTTCCAGCTCGGTGTCGAGGGAGGGCATGGTCCTCACAGTCTGCCCCCGTTGCCCCGTTCCGGGGAGTCCCGAGCGAACAGACGTGGGGCGAACTGCCCCGCGCGGGGCGAATTGCCCCACCGCCGGATGACTGGCCCCGAGGAGAGATGCTGGCGCGGCTTCTGCACTGCAGGAAGCGAACCGTGAGCCCATGCGGGAACCCCCGAGGGCCAGCGCGAGGACAGGCCGAGATGATGAAGGGATTGATGACGGGGTTGATGCTGCTGTTCGGCGCGATGCTGGCCTATGGAGGCGGGCGCCTGCTGTACCGCGCGCATGCGAGCGAGCAGTGGCCCACCACCGAGGGCACCGTCGTCTCCTCGTCCGTGCAGACGATGCACGACCGGCGCAACACCCGCTTCCACCCCGAGGTGCGCTACGAATACTCGGTGGGCGGCAGCCACTACACCTCAGACACCGTCTCCTTCGGCGGCAACGACACGGGCGCACTGCCGGACGCGCAGCGACTGACGCGCCGGTATGCCTCCGGCACGAAGATGGCCGTCCACTACGCGCCGGACGACCCGGCCATCGCGTGCGTCGAGTGCGGTGGCGCGGGGGTGTCCAGCTACGTGGTGATGTTCGGTGGCCTCGCCGTCGCAGGCGTCGCGGGGACGAGCATGGTGGACACGCTGAGCGCCGACTTCCGCGAGCGTCGGCGCAACAAGGGCAAGCGGCTCGCCAGCTGACAGCAAACCCCAGGCGCCCTCCGCGCTCGCTCCGCCGCCGTCAGGCCATCACCTTCCTGGCCCATTGTGCGACCCGGTCCGCCCGCCGCTCCGCGGGCGTCTTCTCCGATGATTCGTACATGCGATTGAGGGCCTGCAGGGATGGGTGGTTTCCCGAGTACAGGGCCTCGAACCCCGCGGCCTCCACGGCGGTCATCGCGCTCCTCCCCAGGGCCACGATGCAATCATATCCAGCAAACACGCCCCGCAGGCGACGCAGATTCTCCTCCGCGCGAATCTCCTGCTCGGTCCCCTCCGTCCGTCCGGTCTTTCCCCTGAAATGAACCGCCTCGACCGCATTGACGAGGGTGTAGTCATCCAGGTTCGGCGAGGGGAAGCGAACAGGGTCGAGCACGTGCCAGACCCGGAGCGCCAACTGCAACGTGACACCCGTCTGCCCCGCGGCGGGCCTCCTCATGCGCGCCTCCAGCCGCCCACCCGCAGCGAGGACCAGGAGGGTCAGGATGTCCGACCGATTTCCCCTTCGGAATGCGTGGGACCGCGAGTTGCCAGGACTCGACTCCGTCGATCTCGACTTCGGCATACACAGCTCCTCCCTCATTGATTTGCAGACGTCAGCAGAGCGCGTGCAGAAGGACCGCCCCGTCACCTCCCACGGCGGACGTGTCGGGATTCCTCGTGGTGATGGCCCGGCGCCGTTCCACGACGAGATATCTTCAAGGCTCGCGTTCTTCCTCGAGCCTTGCTCGCGCAGCCGTCCTTTGTGAAGACAAATCGCTCACGCATTCATGCGTCTGCCTTTAAGCCGGACTTTCGTAGCCCTCCAGCCCATGGCCCGTTTTCAGCCAGACTTTCGTAGCCCTCCAGCCCATGGCCCGTTTTCAGCCGGACTTTCGTAGCCCTCCAGCGCGACACCCGTCCCCTCCCGTGCAACGGTCAGCCCTGGACGACACGGTCCACCACTCCACAGTGACGACGCGAGCCGTGCACAGGCTCCGGGCCTGTGTGAGTCTCTCCGCCCCGCGCCCCTCTCGCGCGGCCCGCATCAGGAGATCCGCATGGCCGTCACCCTCCGTCCCGCCCAGCCCTCCGACGAGCCCGCCCTGGGCCGCATGGGCGCGGCGCTCGCGCAGCTCCACCACGACTTCGACCCACAGCGCTTCATGATGCCCGACGACGTCGAGTCCGGTTACCGCTGGTGGCTGGGACGCGAGGCGAAGAAGGCCGACGCCGTCGTCATCGTCGCGGAGATGGACGGCGAAGTGGTGGGCTACGCCTACGGCCGCGTGGAGGCCGTGGACTGGAACGCCCTGTTGGACCGCTCCGGCGGCTTCCACGACCTCTGGGTGGACGCCAAGGCGCGCAAGGCGGGCGTGGGCGCCCAGCTCGCCGAGGAGCTGATGCGTCGGCTCACCGCCCTGGGCGTGCCGCGCGTCGTGCTGCACACCGCTGCGAAGAACGAGGCCGCGCAGCGCATGTTCGCCCGCCTGGGCTGGCGCCCCACCATGGTGGAGATGACCCGCGAGGCCACAGCCGACACGGCCCCGAAGCCCTGAGCACTCAGAGGTCGATGATGCCCCGGCGCATCGCCACCACCACGGCGTGCGTCCTGTCCCGCGCGGAGAGCTTCGTCAGCACGTTCTTCATGTGCGTCTTGACGGTCTCCTCGGAGATGCCCATCTGCGCGGCGACCTCCTTGTTCGCGTTGCCCGCGGCCACGCGACTCAACACCTCCCGCTCGCGCGCCGTCAGCTCGTCATCCGCCACGTGCTCCGCCAGCTCCGACGCGATGTCCGCGGCGATGCGGCGACGGCCCGCATGCACGCTGCGGAGGGTCTCCACCAGCTCCTTGCGCAGCATGCTCTTGAGCAGGTAGCCGGACGCCCCCGCCTTGATGGCGCGCAGCGCCTGCGCATCCCCCTTGTACGTCGTCAGCACGATGATGCGCGCCGTGGGGAACTCGGCGCGGATGGCGGTGATGGCGTCGATGCCGTTCATCCCCGGCATCTGCACGTCCATCAACGTGATGTCCGGCGTGTGCGCCCGGTACGCCTGCAACGCCTGCTCGCCCGTCTCCGCCTCGGCCACGAGCGTCATGTCCGGCTGACTGGCAATCATCCCGCAGAGCCCTTCACGCAACATCGGATGGTCGTCGACCACCAGGATGCGGATGTTCGCGTCCTTCGAAGTCATGCGTCGCAAGGTACCCCCGTCGCCGCCCGTGAAAAGACTCACATCCCCGAGGCGGAACCCCTGGCCGGCGCATCCCCCATTCGGGTGATGCCGACACGGACCTCCCCGTGTTTCATGACAAGGACTGAAATCAATTCCCTGACACCCCGAAGTCCCCCGAGACGACCCATGCCCAACGCCTCCCCCACGCCCGGCAAGAGCCTGCTCACCCCGGACAACCACGCGCTCATCCTGGTGGACCACCAGTCGCAGATGGCCTTCGCCACGCACAGCATCGAGCTGCCGCTCCTGCGCAACAACACCGCGCTCATCTGCAAGGCCGCCGCGGGCTTCCGCGTCCCCACGCTGCTCACCACCGTCGCGGAGAAGAGCTTCTCCGGCCCGCTGTTCCCCGAAATCAAGGAGGTCTTCCCCGAGGCGAAGGTCATCGACCGCACCACGATGAACTGCTGGGAGGACCCGAACGTCACCGACCAGGTCAACCGCTTCGACAAGGCGCGCGTCGTGTTCGCCGGCCTCTGGACGAGCGTGTGCATCGTCGGCCCGGTGTTGTCCGCCATCGACCAGGGCTTCCAGGTGTATGTCATCACCGACGCCAGCGGTGACATCTCCCAGGAGGCGCACGAGCGCGCCGTGCAGCGCATGGTGCAGGCCGGCGCCATCCCCGTGACGAGCCTCCAGTACCTGCTGGAGTTGCAGCGCGACTGGGCCCGAGGCGCCACCTACGCCATGACGACGGGCGTGGCCGTGGCCCACGGCGGCGGCTACGGCCTGGGCGTGCAGTACGCCAAGAGCATGTTCAACGCCTCCGAGGGCGGCGGTCACTGACGTCCGCCGAGCCTACTCCGTACCCCGGCGATGGCCTCGAAGCCCCACTCGAGCACGCCGCCGGGTCGTCGTCCCGCATCCCCCTCAGCACGAGTCCCCTCATGGCCGACCTGATTGTCCGCAACGCCCGCGTCACCACCCTGGATAGAGACCTCCCCCAGGCCCAAGCCCTGGCCGTCACCGACGGCGTCGTGGAGGCCGTGGGAGACGAGCGAGACATCATGGCGCTCGCGACGGCCGTCACGCGCGTCATCGACGCGGGCGGCCGCAGGCTCGTCCCGGGCCTCAATGACAGCCACATCCACCTGATTCGCGGCGGGCTCAACTACAACCTGGAGCTGCGGTGGGACGGCGTGCGCTCGCTGGCGGACGCCATGGCGATGCTGCGCGAGCAGGCGGCCCGCACGCCCGCGCCCCAGTGGGTCCGCGTGGTGGGCGGCTTCAGCGAGCACCAGTTCGTCGAGAAGCGCCTGCCCACGCTCGACGAGCTCAACGCCGCCGCGCCCGAGACGCCCGTCTTCATCCTGCACCTGTACGACCGCGCCCTGCTCAACGGCGCCGCCCTGCGCGCGGTGGGCTACGGCAAGGACACGCCCGAGCCTCCCGGAGGCCGCATCGAGCGCGACGCGCGCGGCAACCCCACCGGCCTGCTCCTGGCCAGCCCCAACGCGCTCATCCTCTACGCCACGCTCGCGCTGGGCCCCAGGCTGCCACCGGAGTACCAGCTCAACTCCACGCGCCACTTCATGCGCGAGCTCAACCGGCTGGGCGTCACCTCCGTCATCGACGCGGGCGGCGGCTTCCAGAACTACCCGGAGGACTACGACATCATCCAGAAGCTGCACGCCGACGGTGAGCTGACGGTGCGCATCGCCTACAACCTCTTCACCCAGAAGAAGGGCTCCGAGCAGGCGGACTTCGAGCGCTGGACGGGCATGCTCTCGCCCCGGCAGGGCGACGACATGATGCGCCACAACGGCGCGGGCGAGATGCTGGTGTTCTCCGCCGCGGACTTCGAGGACTTCCGCATGCCGCGCCCCGAGCTGCCCGCGGGCATGGAGGGCGAGCTGGAGTCCGTCGTCCACCTGCTCGCCAGCAAGCGTTGGCCCTTCCGCATCCACGCCACCTACGACGAGAGCATCCGCCGGGTGCTGGACGTCTACGAGAAGGTGAACCGGGAGGTGCCGCTGGACGGCCTGCACTGGTTCATCGACCACGCGGAGACCATCTCCGAGCGCAACATCGAGCGGGTGCGCGCGCTCAGCGGCGGCATCGCCGTGCAGCACCGCATGGTCTACCAGGGTGAGTACTTCCAGGAGCGCTACGGCCCGCAGGCCCTGCGCCGCACGCCGCCCGTCCGGAAGATGCTGGAGCTGGGCGTGCCGGTGGGCGCGGGCACGGACGCCACGCGCGTGGCCAGCTACAACCCCTGGGTGGCGCTGTACTGGCTCGTCACGGGCCGCACGCTGGGCGGCCTGTCCATGTACGGCGAGGACAACCTGCTGGAGCGCGAGGAGGCCCTGCGCCTGTGGACCCACGGCAGCGCGTGGTTCTCCCACGAGCAGGAGAAGAAGGGACTGCTCAAGCAGGGCTACCTCGCGGACTTCACCGTGTTGTCCTCGGACTACTTCCAGGTGCCCGAGGAGTCCATCCAGCACATCACCAGCGTGCTGACGGTGGTGGGCGGCCGGGTGGTGCACGGCACGGGAGACTTCGAGCCGATGGCCCCCAGGCTGCCCCGGCCCATGCCGGACTGGTCGCCGGTGAACCGCTTCGGTGGCTACCAGGGCGGCACGCTGGCCCAGGCCCGCCAGGCCTTCGCCAAGGCGTCACATGCCCACGGCGACGCCTGCGCCGTGCACGGACATGGAAGGACCCACGCATCGAGACACGAGGTCCCCACCTCCGATGTGACGGGCTTCTGGGGAGCGCTGGGGTGCCTCTGCCATGCCTTCTGAAGCGAAGGTCGCGGTGAGCCCCGCGCCCGTGGCCCAGGAGGTGGGGGCCCTGGCGCCCCTGCGTCACGCCACGTTCCGCACGCTGTGGCTCGCGGTGCTGGCCAGCCACATCGGCACCTGGGTGCACGACGTGGCCGCGGCGTGGTTCATGTCGGAGCGCACCGGCTCGCCGCTGATGGTGGCGGCGGTGCAGTCCGCGACGACGCTGCCCGTCGTCGTGTTCGCGCTGGCGGCGGGCACGCTGGCGGACATCGTCGACCGGCGGCGCTACCTCATCACCATCCAGCTGTGGATGCTGGTCATGGCCACGCTGCTCGCGTGGATCTCCATGGTGGGCGAGCTGACGGAGTGGACGCTGCTGGGGCTGACGTTCGCCCTGGGCATGGGCGCGGCCATGGCCATGCCGGCGCAGGCGGCCACCACCGCGGAGCTGGTCCCCAGGCCCCTGCTCGCGCCCGCCGTGGCGCTGAGCTCCATCGGGATGAACATCGCGCGCTCGGTGGGGCCCGCGCTCGGAGGTCTCATCGTCGCGCGCTTCGGCGCCGGGTGGGCCTTCTCCGTGGACGCGGTCTCCTATCTGGGCGTGCTGCTGGCGCTCGTGTCCTGGCGACGCGTGAAGGAGGCCTCCACGCTCCCGTCGGAGCCCTTCGGCACCGCGCTGCGCGGAGGGCTGCGGTACGCGTCGCGCTCGGGAGATTTGCGCTCGGTGCTGCTCAAGTCCGCCTGCTTCTACGCCTTCGCGAGCGCCCTGCCCGCGCAGCTCGCCATCGTCGTGCGCAAGGAGCTGGGCGCGGGCGCGGGGACGTACGGACTCCTGCTCACGTGCATCGGCGCGGGCGCGGTGGCGGGCGCCGTCGTGTTGCCCCGGCTGCGCGCGCGGTGGGGCGTGGACCGGTTGGTGCTGGGGGCGACGCTGCTCTACGCGCTCACCATGGTGACGGTGGCCTTCGTGCGCAGCCTGCCCGTGCTGGGCGTGGCCATGGTGGCCAACGGCCTGGCGTGGATCAGCGTGCTGTCCTCGCTCCAGACGGCCACGCACCTGTCGGTGCCCACTTGGGTGCGCGCCCGCGCGCTGTCGCTCTACATCGTGGTGTTCTCCGCGGGCATGGCCGGCGGAGGCCTGGTGTGGGGTTCGGTGTCCCAGCGCTTCGGCGTGCCCGTGTCGCTGACGGTGGCGGCGGGCGCGGCGGTGCTCGCGGGCTTCTTCTCGCTGCGCTTCCGCCTGGGACAGGCCATGGCTCGCAACACCGCGCCGTCCGCCCACTGGCCCACGCCCCAGGTCTCCGACGACCTCGGGAAGGACCAGGGCCCGGTGCTGGTGACGGTGGAGTACCGCATCGCCCCAACAGGGCGCGCGGCGTTCCTGCCCCTGGTGCACCAGCTCGGCGACACGCGACAGCGCGACGGCGCCGTGCAGTGGGGCGTGATGGAGGACACGACGGAGCCCGGACGGTTCCTCGAGTACTTCGTCCTCGGCTCCTGGATGGAGCACCTGCGCCAGCACGAGCGCGTCACCCATGAGGAGAAGGCACTGCAGGAACAGCTGCGCGCGCTGCACCAGGGCGCCCAGCCCCCCGTGGTCCATCACTACGTCGGCGCCGCGCCGACGCCCCCTCGCTTCATCCCCTCGGAGAACGACGCGTGAACTGGAAACTGTGTGTGGGACTGCTGCTGGGCCTGGGCATCGGCTTCGGCTGTCGCTGGCTGGGAGTCCCCGTCCCCGCGCCGCCGGCGCTCGTCGGCGCGCTGCTCGTCGTCACCATGACGACGGGCTACACGCTCACGGACCGGCTGCTCGCCTCGCGCCCGTCGCGCAATCACATCCACTGCGGCGGGCCCACCGGGGAGACCCAGGAGAGCAGGTCATGACCCTGGCCCTCATCGGTGTCGCCCTGGCGCTCCTCATCGGCGCGGGATGCCGGCTGCTCGACATCCCCCTGCCCGCGCCCCCGAAGCTCCAGGGCGCCCTGCTCGTGGTGGCCATGACGGTGGGGTTCCTCCTGGGAGAGCGGCTGCTGGGCTGAGCCCTCTGGCCTGTCTCCATCACACCGGGGGAGCGGGCCGGGCTCCTCCGCCCGGCGGGGCCGAAACGAACGCTTCTCTTCCGGGGGGCCGCGGAACAGGATGTCGGAGGATGTCTTCGCGCGTTGCCCTCCGCCCCCGATGTGACCGCTGCTATCTCCCATCGCACCTGTGTCTGTGCGCGGAGATTCCCCGCGTGCAGACGCGCACGCGGTTCCTCCTGGTGCAGCACGCGCTGGAGATTCGCAAGAAGAGCAACACCGGCCGGGTGGCCGCGCTCGCCCTCACCAACGCCACCCTGCTCACCCACGGCTCGCCCGCCGACGTCCTGGACAGCTCCCTGTTCGCCGAGCCGGGCACGTGGCTGCTCTTCCCGGACGGGCCCGAGCTCCCCGAGGACACCCCGCCTCCCAGGCAGGTGGTGGTGCTGGATGGCAGCTGGTCCCAGGCGCGCCGGATGAGCCAGCGGCTGCCCACGCTGCGGCTGCTCCCCCGCCTCGTGCTGCCACCACCGCCCCCCGGGATGCTCCACCTGCGCGAGCCGAGCCACCCCGCGGGCATGTCCACCCTGGACGCGATTGCCCGCGCCGTGGAGCTGCTGGAGGGCCCCCAGACGGCGGCCCCCCTGGCGCGGCTCGCCCAGCTGCGCGTCCAGCGCATCGCCGAGTGCGGCTCGCTCAACCGCGAGGCGATGAGCCAGAACCGCTGAGCCGGGACGCGGGTCAGGGCTTCGGGATGAGCACCATGTCCTCGTCCTGCTCCAGCTGGTAGGTGCCGTCCGGACGCAGGCAGCGCTCCGCGTGCAGGCGCAGCTTCCGGTCCATCTCCCGCGCCTGCTCCGGCCCCATGGCCGCGAGCTGCTCGGCCGTGAAACACCCCTCCAGCACGAAGAAGCGGCAGAGGGTGAACATCTCCTCGAAGGTGCGCGCGGTGAAGCCGCTCATCGCCGGCAGCACGTCATGCGCCAGCGACATGCGCCCCATCGTGTCCAGGAGCAGCTGGCCGAAGTTCAGCGTGTCGGCGAAGTCGCGACACAGCTCGAAGGTCGGCCCGCGGCCCGCCGCCATGACGAGGAGCGCGTGGCCTCCGGGGCGCACGAACGACAGGAGCCGGTCGATGAAGCCCGGCCAGTCGGCAGGCGGCACGTGGTACAGGACGTGGGAGCACAGCACCAGGTCGAAGCGCTCGGACGCGTCGAACCGCTCGAAGGGCTCGATGAGCACCTTCGCCTTCTCCAGCCGCAGCTCCGCCACCTGCTCCGGGTTGGGCTCCAGCAACGTGAGCGCGCCGAAGCGCGGCGCCAGCGCCTGGGCCACCTTGCCGGAGCCCGCGCCCACGTCCAGCAGCGAAGGCGACGAAGGCATGCGGGGCGACAGGCGCTCCGCGACGAGCCGCGCGATGTTCTCCGGATGGCGCGCGGTGGATGCGAGCAGACGGAACGCGGTGGCGTACTCCCGCGGGGACATCGTGATTCCCATCGTCAGACCCCCAGCTCCAGTTGAACGGACAACCCCAACCCTTCCCGAGGGAAGGTGCCCGGAGCGTACTTCGGACACCGCCGGCGAGGCACCGCGCGCCGTTCACATCCCCAGCCGACGCACCAGCGCCTCCGGCACCGGATAGACGGACTCGCGGGGCAACAGCCGCGCGGCCTGCTCCGCGCGCCCCTCGTCCAGGTGCTTGCGCAGCTTGTGCACCAACGGCGTCAGGTCCGTGATGGAGACCGCCCAATCCTCCACGTAGCGCTGGATGATGGCGCGCCCCAGCCCCACCTGGATGCTGTCCTGCGGCAACCCCGCGCCACGCAGCGAGCGCTCCGGATCCCACTGGACATGGACCGGCGCCGACTCGAAGGCCTTCCTCCACGCGTCCGGTGAGCCGTGGGCGGCGGGCTCGTACGAAGTGAGCACGCCCGCCGCCAGCGCCGCCTCCCACCCCGCGCGGTGGATGCGCACCGCCAGCGTCCGCTCCTGCCCGCTCTTGCGCCCCCAGTTGGAGCGGTGCATCAGCCACAGGAAGCTGGGCTTGATCCAGGTCATCCGCCCCACGGAGAACGGCGGCCCGAAGCGCTGCGTCGCCACCGCCACGTCCGCGATGGCGTCCGGATACGCCTGATACATCACGATGGAACCCCGGTCGAAGTCCGCGCGGACCTCACGCCGCGCGCTCATGACACCAACCTCGTCCCACAGCCTCGTCGCACATCCCGCCGCATGACGCGCACCGTAACAGCTTCGCGTCGTTTCATTCCCTGAGAATCCCAGACAGGTGCTCCCTGCCCTGCGGTCCCAGGTGAGCGGGAGATGGGACACGCGTTCTTGCGCCCACCGGGCAGCGCGAGCGACCAACATCAGGCAACGGACGGTGCCACGAGGAGAGGTGTTCAGGACAAGCAAACTGCACGGGGGAGGGAGAAGGCACTCCCGGTGTCTCGCGATAGATTGCCATGGGGTTGCCGGCAGCGGTTCGTCATCCAGATGCGATTGCAACGAACTGGCGACTTCATCTCTCGCTGGGGGGTAGTGCATGTTTGTGAAACGGGGACGCGGTGTCCTGGGTACCACGATGTTGTGCCTGACACTGAGCGCCTGCACCGAGGCCGACACACCGAAGGACAGACACGACACGGCCACCACCCAGGGGACGGCCACCCTCGCGGGCGGCCAGGAGATTCTCGCGGCGGACCAGGACCAGGTGCCCACCTTCCTCCGGGGCGACTTCGGCCCGGTGCCCACCGGCAAGGCGGCCCTCCACGGGCTCCAGGAGAACAGCCTCGCCCCCGTCCTCGCGCGGGTGGCGCCCCACTTCAAGCTCGAGTCCGGGCAGCTCTTCCTGAAGAAGGCCTACGTCGGCTTCGACGGCGACACGCACTACCGCTTCGGCGTGCGCTACCACGGCGTGGAGGTGCTGGGCGCGGAGCTGCGGCTGCACGCGCGGGACGGCCGCATCTTCGCCATCAACGGTGACGCGCGCGGCGGGCTGGTGACGCCCAAGGGCAGCGCCATCGGCGTCGCCCTGGCGAAGACCCACGCCCTGGGGGACAAGGCCACGCCGCCGGGCGCCACCGTCGGCGGCGAGCCCTCGCTCGTCTACTGGAGGGACCAGGACCAGCTCATCCTCGCGTGGCGGGTGCTGGTGACGGGGGAGAAGAAGGACGGCACGCGCGTGAAGGACTCGGTGCTCGTCAACGCCCTCTCCGGCGACGTGTTCGAGCGCTTCAGCCACATCCACTCCGCGCTCAACCGCCGCGTCCACGACGGGCAGAACACCAACACCCTGCCGGGCGTGCTGGCGCGCTCGGAGACGGACCCGCAGCCGCACGCGGACGCCGTCGTCAACGCGGCGTTCGACAACACGGGCGCCGTCTGGCGCTGCTACAGCGAGCTGTTCGAGCGCGACTCCTACGACACCCTGGGCGCCACGCTCCTGTCCACCGTCCACCACCGCGTCAACTACGTGAACGCGTACTGGGACGGCGAGCAGATGGTCTTCGGCGACGGCGACGGCACCACCGCCATCAACCTGGCCTATGGCCTGGACGTCATCGCCCACGAGCTGACGCACGCGGTGACGGAGCACGACTCGGACCTCATCTACTCGGGTGAGTCCGGCGGCCTCAACGAGTCCATCTCCGACATCTTCGGCGCCGTCTGCGAGTGGCACAGCGAGGGCAAGGTCATCAACTCGGGCACCTTCCTCGTGGGCGAGGACATCTGGACGCCCGGCACCGAGGGCGATGCGCTGCGCTACATGAACAACCCCACCCAGGATGGGGACTCGCTGGACGACTACAACGACTACAGCAACGGCGTGGACGTCCACTACAGCTCCGGCATCTCCAACCTGGCCTTCTACCTGCTGTCCCAGGGCGGCACGCACCCGCGCTTCCCCACGCGGCCGGCGGTGACGGGCATCGGCATCGAGATGGCGGGCCGCATCTTCTACAAGGCCAACCGGGACCTGCTGACGCCCAACTCCAACTTCGACGCCGCCAAGGTCGCCACCGAGCAGGCCGCCGTCCAGCTGGGCTACGACGCGTCCGTCGTCGCCGCCGTCACCGCGGCGTGGAAGGCCGTGAACGTGGGCGTGGTGTTCGAGCCGCCCAACCCCATCCAGCTCGAGCGCAACGTCCCCCTCCCGCTCTCCGGCGCGCGCGGCGCCAAGGTGTACGCCTGGGGCGAGGTGCCCGAGGGCGCCACCAACCTGCGCTTCACGATGTCCGGCGGCACGGGCGACGCGGACCTGCACATCCGCTACGGCAACTACCCCACCACGGGCCTCTACGACTGCCGCCCCTACCGCTCCGGCAACAACGAGGAGTGCGTCATCCCCAACCCGGCCGCCGGCAAGTGGTACGCCATGGTCAACGCGTATACGGACTACGCCAACGCGTCCCTGGTGATGAAGTTCGACGGGGGCTTCTTCTCGCTCGCGCCCAACGTCGTGGTGAACGGACTGTCCAGCCCCACCAACGGTGGCAACGGCTTCGTCACGCAGATTCCGCCGCGCGCGGACGGCAAGCCGCGCACCATCACCGTGCAGCTGTTGGGCGGCACCGGCAACGCGGACCTCTACGTGCGCATGGGCGGCATCCCCACGCATAGCGAGTACGACTGCCGCGGCGTGAAGGAGACCAACGACGAGAAATGCACCCTGCGCCAGGTCGGCCCCGGCAAGCTCTATGTCTGGGTCTTCGGCGCCAAGGGCGGCTACCAGAACACCGCCGTGCTCGTCTCCTATCCTCCCTGACGGGTGACATCCGCCCTCGCGGCCTTTCGCCTCCGCCCGGAATGACGGGCGGGGGTGGACGGCCGCTTGGGGGCCCCGCCGGCTTGCGGCCACGCCCGGACCTGGACCAGGCTTCAAGGGAGCATGCTCCCACTGAAGGACAGGGCCGGATTGTCTCCCGACGAGCGCTCGGCGCTGGAGCGCGAGCTCGCCCCGCTCACCCTGCTCCAGGACGTGGTGCGCTGGGGTTTCGCGAGCACGCCGCCGCGCGACGTGGCGGAGGTGGTGGTCCAGGACGAGTTCACCCACGACGTGGTGCTGCCCTGGAAGGACGGGGGCTACCTCGTCTTCGACACCACCTGACTGGGCGGCGTGAATGCGGTCTCCGTGTGGGACCGTCGACCCAGCGCGGAGGAGCTCCTGGACGCCCGGCTCGAGGCGGGCTGGACGCCCACGCCCACGAGCACCGTCGACGGGGACGTCATCCTGGGCCTCGCCGCGTGCAGGGTGCCGCCCGGCAAGGGCCCGGCGACACCCTGAGCCTGCGTCGCGACTACTTGCCCTTCTCCTTCACCCACGAGTCCTTGAGGGACACGGTGCGATTGAAGACGGGCTTGCCGGGCTGCGAGTCCTTCGGGTCCGAGAAGAAGTAGCCCAGCCGCTCGAACTGGAAGCGGGACTCCGGCGCCGCGTTGGCGAGCAGCGGCTCCACGCGCGCCGAGCGCAGCACCTCCAGGCTGTGCGGGTTCAGGAACTTCGTGAAGTCCGTCGCGTCGTCCGAGTCCGGGCTCTCCACGGAGAAGAGCCGGTCATACAGCCGCACCTCCGCGGTGGGCGCGTTGCCCGGCACCCAGTGCAGCGTGCCCTTCACCTTGCGGCCATCCGGCGAGTCCCCGCCGCGCGTGGCCGGGTCATAGGTGCAGCGCAGCTCCACCACCTTGCCGTCCGCGTCCTTGATGACCTCCTTGCAGGTGATGAAGTACGCCGAGCGCAGGCGCACCTCCTTGCCCGGGGCCAGCCGGAAGAAGCCCTTGGCGGGGACCTCCATGAAGTCGTCCGCCTCGATGTAGAGCTCGCGCATGAACGGCACCTGGCGCGTGCCCATCTCCGGCTTCTGCGGGTGGTTCTGCACCTCCAGCATCTCCACCTGCCCCTCCGGGTAGTTCTCCACCACCACCTTGAGCGGCCGCAGCACCGCCATGGCCCTGGGCGCCGTCTCGTTCAAATCCTCCCGGATGCACAGCTCCAGCACGCCCATGTCGATGAGCTGCTGCGTCTTGCTGACGCCCGCGCGCGTGGCGAAGTCGCGGATGGACGCGGGCGTGAAGCCCCGGCGGCGCAGGCCGCTGAGGGTCATCATCCGAGGGTCGTCCCAGCCGGAGACGTACTTCTCGGTGACGAGCTTGAGCAGCTTGCGCTTGCTCATCACCGTGTAGTTGAGGTTCAGCCGGTTGAACTCGTACTGGTACGGCCGGTCCCCCTGGATGAGGTTGTCGACGATCCAGTCGTACAGCACCCGCCGGTTCTCGAACTCCAGGGTACAGACGGAGTGGGTGATGCCCTCAATCGCGTCCGACAGGCAGTGCGCGAAGTCGTAGAGCGGGTAGATGGGCCACGCCTCGCCGGTGCGGTGGTGGTGCGCGTGGCGGATGCGGTAGATGGGCGGGTCGCGCAGCACGGGGTTGGGCGACGCCATGTCGATCTTCGCGCGCAGCGTGTGCTTGCCGTCGGGGAACTCACCGCCGCGCATGCGCGAGAACAAGTCCAGGTTCTCCTCCAGGGAGCGGGTGCGGTACGGGCTGTCCTTGCCCGGCGTGGTGAAGTCGCCGCGGTACTCGCGAATCTCCTCCGGCGACAGGCTGCACACGTACGCCTTGCCCTGCTTGATGAGCTGCACGGCGAAGTCGTAGAGCTTCGGGAAGTAGTCGGAGGCGTAGAACTTGCGGTCCGCCCAGTCGAAGCCGAGCCACTTCACGTCGCGCTGGATGGCCTCGACGTAGTCGGTGTCCTCGGTGACGGGGTTGGTGTCGTCGAAGCGCAGGTTGCACAGCCCCTCGTATTGCTTCGCCAGCCCGAAGTTGAGGCAGATGGACTTGGCGTGGCCGATGTGGAGGTAGCCGTTGGGCTCGGGCGGGAAGCGGGTGTGCACACGTCCCGCGTGCTTCCCCGCGCGCCGGTCTTCCTCGATGATCTCCTGGAGGAAGTTCAGGCCCTGCGTCTCGTTCGTCGTCGTCATGATGGGGGCGAATCCTCGTGAAGCCGCCCGGGGCCGGCAAGGGATTCCTTTCAGAGCGAGTCCAGGAGCGTCTCCCAGGCCCCCAGCGCCTTGGCCGAGGACAGCTCCTCCGCGCGGGCCCGGGCCTTCCGGGACAGGTCCTTGCGGTGCACCTCGTCCGAGACGGCGCGGGCCAGCGCCTCCGCCAGCGCCGGGGCGTCCTCCACTGGAACCAGCACGCCGTGCCGCCCATTCTCCAGCACCTCCGCGGGGCCGGACGGACAGTCGGTGCTCACCACCGGGCACCCCAGGGCGAGCGCCTCCAGGAGCACCATGGGCAGCCCCTCGAACCGGGAGGACAGCGCGAACACCGCCGCGCGGCGCATCAGCGCGTGCGGATTGGACGCGAAGCCCGGCATGAACACGCTCGACTCCACCCCCAGCGAGCGCACCAGCGCCTTCAGCTCGGCCTCCAGCGAGCCCACCCCGAGGATGAGCAGGTGGTGGTCCACGCCCCGCTGGCGCGCCAGGGCATGCGCGCGGATGAGCACGTCGAAGCCCTTCTGGGGCTCCAGCCGGCCCACGGCGATGACCACCGGGCGCTCGAAGACGGGGCCCGCCCAGTCCGGCAGGGGCGCGTTCGCGGCGGCGCGCACCACGTCGCCGTCCACGAAGTTGGGGATGACCTGCAGCCGGTCCTCGGGCACGGGGACCAGGGACTGGAAGGAGCGCGCGGTGTCATGGCCACACGCGACGATGCGCTGCATGCGCGGGTACAGCAGCCTCAAGCCCCACAGCTGGCGGCGGGGCTGCTCGCGGTGGAAGGCGCCCCAGTCGAAGTGGATCATCCCCACCACGGGCTTGCCGAGCAGCTTCCCGGCCAGGCAGGCCAAGAGCGCCGCGCGCCCCTCCTGCCCGGCGACGATGACGTCCGCCTCACGCGCGTGGCGCAGCAGGTGCCACAGGTACAGGGGCAGGTTCTGCCGGTGGTAGTCGTAGGAGTCGGTGGCCCAGGAGACCTCGGTGTTCGCGGGCAGCCGGTCCTCGCGTCCCGGCGGAGGCCGGTGGTGGAAGAACAGCCGGGTGGCGAAGCGCCGGGGGTCCAGCCCCGCGATGACGTTGCACACCGAGCGCTCGATGCCGCCCCCGCCCAGGAACACGAGCGTGAACAGCACTCGCTTCCTCCCAGGGTCTTTCGAGGCGTCTCGTGGCACCGGCACCAGCATCCAGCCCCCCACTCCCTGAAGGCGGGTGCACCGTAACCCAAGGGTGTCACCCCCGCCAACAAGACGGACGGGTGTATCGTCCGCTGGCGACACATGACGCACGGCCCGGCGTACGCTCCGCCGGCGCCCGGGCAGACCGCCGGGCATTCCCGCCCTGTCACGCTCCGTGATGACCGCGCTCCGCCCACGACTCCTCGTCCCCCTGGCCCTGCTCCTCGGCGTGCTCGCGTCCGCGGGGGTGCTCGTCGTGAAGGGCCATCGCATCGGCCAGGGCCTGCTGCACCCACCCCACGTGCCGGTGACGCGGCCGTCCGGCGCGCCGGAGCTGGACGCGATGCAGGACGTCGCCTTCACCAACGCGGACGGGCTGACGCTGCGCGGCTGGTACGTGCCCTCGCGGAACCGCGCCGCGGTGGTGCTGGTGCATGGCTTCGCGGACAACCGCGCGCAGCTGCTCTTCGAGGCGCGCGCGCTGGCCCGGGCCGGCTACGGCGTGCTGCTGTTCGATTTGCGCGCGCACGGGGAGAGCGGCGGAGACCGCGTGACGTGGGGAGACCGCGAGCGCCGCGACGTGACGGCCGCGCTGGACTTCGTGTCGTCCCGGCCGGACGTGGACCCCGCGAGGCTGGGGCTCTTCGGCTTCTCCATGGGCGGCACCACCGCGCTGCTCGTGGCCGAGCACGACGCGCGCGTGAAGGCGGTGGCCGCCGCGGGCGCGTACCCCGCGCTGGAGGCGGACGTGTATTCGGGCTACGGCAAGTGGGGCGCGCTGAGCGCGGAGCCGGTGCTGTGGACGCTGCGCCGCGCGGGCGTGGACGTGGCCGCGGTGCGCCCCATCGACGGCATGTGTCAGCTCAAGGGCCGCCCGCTCCTGCTCGTCAACGGCGACGTGGACCCGGACGCGCCCGCCAAGCTGCAGGCCAGCCTGTTCCGCGCGGCCTGCGAGCCCAAGACGCTGTGGGTCGTCGAGGGCGCGGGCCACGGCGAGTACGCCCGCGTGGCCCCGGAGGAGTACGCGCGCCGGCTGCGCGAGCACTTCGACCGGGCGCTGTTGGGCACGGGCTGACCGGGCGGCTCAGGGCCCGGCGGGCTCGGGCTCCTCCGACGAGGCGGGCACCCAGGAGGGCTCGGCGTCCAGCGCGGGCCGCCCCTGGAGCAGCTCGTGCGGGCGGAAGCCGCCCTTGTAGCGCAGGGACGCGCAGGCCTGGACGCGGAAGCCCAGGTACACGTGGGGGATGCCCCGCGCCTTCGCCAGCTCCACCTGGAACACCACGTTGGCCGTGCCTGGGGACAGCCGCGCGTAGTCCGGGTCGTAGAAGAAGTACACCGCGCTCCACGCGCGCGGCGTCTCGTCACAGATGCCCAGCGCCACCAGCCGGGGGCCGCCCTCCGCGCCGTCGTCGTACCAGGCCACCTCGCGCGCGGAGGGGTGCGGGAAGGAGAACTGGAGTGAGTACTCGCGCACGGTGAGCGGCGAGGGCTCCCACTCCCGCGAGGCCTCCCGCTCCGCGTGCCAGGCCTGGTAGAGCGCCAGCCGCTCCTCGTCCGCCTTGGGCACGCCCACCTCCACCCGCAGGTGGGCGCACGCGGCCCGGGCGCGGCGCTGGCTGCGGTTGGGCCGGAAGCCCTCCACGGGGACGCGCAGCGACACACACTCCTGGCAGTCCGCGCATGCGGGCCGGAAGTACACCGGCCCGAAGCGCCGCCAGCCGCGCACCAGCAGGTGCTCGTACTCCTCCGGCGACACGTCCCGCAGCACCAGGTTCTCCAGCGAGGCCTGCCGCTCGGGCAGGTAGCTGCAGGGGCGCGGGGGCTCGACGTCGTGTGCCAGCAGGAGGGCCATTTCCGTCCATGTTCCTGTCCGGCCCACGGGCCGCCGTCAAGTCGGCCGAGCGCGCCCGGACGCTCCGCGCGGCCAGCGAGCCGCGCCCCGCCCGCCCTCCCCCGTCGCCCGTCGGACGGCCCCTCGCCCTCACCGGCCGTGGCATGACGACTGCAGCCTCTCTCGGCCGACCCCCACGCGAAGGCGGAAGCACATGGCGAGAGACTGCCTGCAGCCCTGGATGGACCGGCTGGCCCATGCCGACGTGGAGGTCCAGGACACCTCGCCCCGCGCCCGCTTCGGTGGCCACGCGTGGGATGGCCAGGGCCTGGCGATGCGGGCTCCCCGAGCGGAAGCGCGCCCCCTGGAGCAGGACACCGTCGCCCCACGGGCGGCGATTTCCCGGCAGGTCGAGGAGGACCCCGGGTGGGATTCGGACGACTTCGATTTCGCGGTGGCGAGCTACTGACGCCCGCGCCGCTTCTCAAGCTCATCCATTTTGAGAACGCACGTTCCCGCAACCCTTGCGCGTGGAGCAGGCGTGCGCGCAAGCCGCGCGGCGGCTCCAACCCGGAGGCGTCTTCTCAGGCCCCGGCGCGAACGCATATAAGCCTGACATGTCCGCAATCGATGTCTCGGTGGTGATGCCCACCCACCGACGAGAGAAGGAAGTGGTGGAGGCCATCCGCTCGGTGCTCCGCCAGGAGGGGGTCCACGTCGAGGTCATCGTGTTGGATGACACGCCGGAGGGCACCGCCCGGGCGTCGGTGGAGGGGCTGGGCGACGCGCGCGTGCGCTACGTGGTGAACGACCCGCCGTCCAAGGGCCGCCCCGCGGTGGTGCGAAACCACGGCGTGACGCTGGCCAAGGGCCGCTACCTGCACTTCCTGGACGACGACGACATGCTGGCCGAGGGCGCGCTGCACGCGATGGTGAGCGCGCTGGACGCGCGTCCCGACGCGGGCGTGGCGGTGGGCTGGGTGGTGCCGTTCGGCGACGACGCGGACTGGCTCAAGGACAAGAGCGAGTACTTCCAGTGGGCCGCCAAGGTGGGCGCCAGCACGCCCAACAGCGCGTGGACGGTGGCGCACATCCTGTTCCGCGGGACGCTGTACGTGAACTCCGCGTGCATGGTGCGCCGCGAGCACTTCGCGACGCTGGGCGGCTTCGACGCGTCCATCCCCGTCTATGAGGACGTGGACTTCTACCTGCGCGGCATCCGCGCCTTCGGCCACGTCTACGTGGACCGCCCCATCCTGCACTACCGCACCGGCCGGCCCTCGCTGATGCACAACCTGGGCAAGGACGGCACGCTGGTGATGCAGTCCAACGAGATGATCCACGGCAAGTACCGCAAGACGAACGGCGCGCTGGAGTACCGCGCGCTGCAGCTGCTCATGCGGACCTTGCCGTTCGACATCGCCAAGAAGCTGCCCTTGTGGCTGCCCAAGCAGGGCCGGGTCTCATGAGCTTGAAGAGTCGGTTCGTCGGCACGGCCAAGCGTCAGGTGAAGCAGACGCTGCGGCCCGTGCTCCAGCGGGCCATGGCGCCCGCGCGCACGGAGATTCCCGCGTCGTACTGGGGGCTGCAGAACGTCCCCGGCCAGGGCCTGAGCCTGGAGGGCGTGGCGCTCAAGTCGTTGGTGGAGCGCTTCGGCTCGCCGCTGCACGTGGTGCACCTGGCGGCGCTCAAGCGCAACGTGGAGCGCTTCCTCGCGGTGCCCTCGGGGCGCGCGGGCGGGTGCGAGGTGTTCTACTCGTACAAGACGAACCCGATTCCCGGCGTGTTGGAGGTGTTGCACGGGATGGGCGTGGGCGCGGAGATCATCTCCGCCTACGAGCTGTGGCTGGCGCTGCGGCTGGGCGTCGCGCCCGAGCGCATCGTCTACAACGGCCCGGTGAAGTCGGAGGCCTCCGTGCGCGAGGCCATCGGCCGGGGCATCCAGCTGCTCGCCGCGAACCACGCGGAGGAGCTGGGCATGTTCGCGCGCATCGCGGCGGAGCTGAACAAGCGCCCGCGCGTGGCGGTGCGGGTGAGCACGGACAGCGGCTGGGCGGCGCAGTTCGGCACGCCCATCGCGGGCGGCGCGGCGCTCAGGGCCTATGCGCAGGCGCGCGCGTCGTCGCACCTGGACGTGGTGGGCCTGCACGCGCACCGGGGCGCCACCATCCGCACCGAGGGCGAGCTGACGGGCTTCGTGGAGGCGGTGCTGGGCTTCACGGACACGCTGCACCAGGAGCTGGGGCTGGACCTGGAGGTGCTGGATTTGGGCGGCAGCCTCTGCACGCCGTCGGTGGAGCACATCGCCGAGCGCGACTGGCGCCTGAACCTCACCTTCTTCCGGGACGTGCCCGCGCCGGACCCGGCGGCGGCGTTGGACATCTCGCGCTACGTGGCGCTCGTGGTGGAGATGGTGGAGTCGCACTACGCGAAGAAGGGGCGCGCGCGTCCGCGCATCTTCCTGGAGCCGGGCCGCGCCATGACGGGCGACACGCAGCTGCTCCTGGGCAGCGTGCACACGCTCAAGGCGGGCGAGGACCGGACGTGGGCGGTGCTCGACGCGGGCGTGAACCATGCCGAGTGCGTGCGCAACGAGTACCACCAGCTCTTCCACGTGGACCGGCCGGACGCGCCCGCCGAGCGCGTCTACACGGTGGTGGGCCCCATCTGCACGCCGGGCGACACGCTGTACCACGCCAAGCGGCTGCCCCAGCTCGTCGAGGGCGACACGCTGGCCATCATGGACGCGGGCGCGTACTTCGTGCCGTTCGCGACGTCCTTCTCGTATCCGCAGCCGGCCATCATCGCGCTGGACGCAGGTGAGGCGCGGCTGCTGCGCCGGGCGGAGACGTTCGAAGACCAGGTGGCGCTCGACACGGTGGCGAAGAGCCCGGGCAAGCCCGAGGCCGCCTGAGCCTTCCGTCCAGCTCCGCCGCCCGTGCGCTGACACACGGGCGGCCGGGGCTTGGGCTAGCGGTTGAGCACCATCATCCGCACGAAGGCGCGCGGGTGGCGCGCGGAGCCGTAGAGGATCTGCGCCACCTCCACCGCGGAGGGCATCGGGTCGTCCGAGTCGATGAGCGGGTCCACCGCCACCTGACGGTGCGTCTGCAGCCAGCGCCGCCACTGCTTCGCCTCGTCGGCGGGCAGCGCGCCGGACAGCCGCTGGAGGTTGAGCAGCATCTCCAGGGCGATGCGGTTGCAGAACACCTCGCCGCGTCCCGTCCAGGCGCGCGCCGACTTCCCCACGCGCTCGAGCGAGTCGGAGTCCCCCAGCGCCGCGTGATAGGCCATGAGCGGCAGCGGCAGTCCGCGCGCGATGTCGAAGCCCATCTGCCCGTAGTAACGCGGGTTGAAGTCGATGAGCAGGAAGTCGTCCTTCGTCTGGATGAACTCCACCTCGAAGACGCCGTGGTAGCCCAGCTTCGCGCACAGCTTGCGCAGGCCGTCGGCCAGGTCCTGGCGCACCGGGGCGGACTCGAAGCACACGCCCACGCCCAGCCGGCGAGGGCGCTGGAGCACCTTCATGGCGCCGCGCACCTCGAACAGCGAGCCGGTCCGGTCCACGAAGCCCGACAGGCTGTAGATGCCCTGGGCCGCCTCGGGGTGGAACTCCTGCACCATGGGCCGCGCCACGGCCGGGTCGAACTTCACCAGCATGGGCGCGTAGCCGTCGCGCGCGAAGGCGCGGTACTCCTCGACGAGCTGCGAGGGCTCCGCGACGGGCAGGCCCTTGCGGTGCGTGGAGTAGAGGATCTGCGTCGTCGGCTTGATGAGGACGGGGAAGCGCGCCTCGCGCGAGATGTTCTCGAGGTCCGCCTCGGACTCGGGGAACCAGGTGCGCGGCAGCGTGAGCCCCACCGACTGGCCCGCCTCGAAGAGCTTGCGCTTGTTGAGCAGCCCGTACACCGCGTCGATGCCGGGGTCGTAGAGATGGAAGTACCGCTTCAGCTCCTCGGCGTGCACGGACACCAGCCACGCCAGCTCGTCGCTGGTCGGATACAGCACGTGACTCATGGGTGCCCGGCGTCCGAAGTCGATGAGCCACGCGAGGAACGCCTCGGGCTGGGATTCGGGAGGACACTGCACGCGATTTCCGACGAAGCGCGACCAGCTCGCGGGGCCCAGCCGCCCGGGGTCCGCCACCGTGACGCGGATGCCATTGCGCCCGAAGCACCGCGCGGCGGCGAGCGTCCCATAGAAGCCAGCGGAGAAGAGCAGCGCGGCCGGCCGCTCTCCCACGCGCTCTGTCGCCGACTGCTGCACCTTCACGTCTTCTGCCTGCACCTGTGCTGTCTCCCGTTGGAGGGCCCCACACCATATCCGCCCCCTCCACCATTTGCCCCTCCCTCTTCACGGCGCTTGATTGGAGGGCGAATCATCCAGGGCGGATGGGGACGAGGCTACCCGGCCGGGTCGGTCTCGACGGCGCGCGTGCGGGAGTGTCGCCACCCGCAGGTCGCGAGCAGCCATCCCCACACGTCGTCAGGGCGCCACGCCGCCCGGCGGCCGCCATAGCAGGTAACCCGCGTCGAGCAGCCATGAGTCGGTGGAGACGCCGTCCACCTGCTGACACAAACGTGAGACAGACTCTCGGAAGGCGTCGGCGGGCGCGGAGTGGCCAGCGTCGCGAGCCTGTTGCCAGGCGTCGACCCAGGACGTGAAGAAGGCGTGCATGCGCTCACCGGGGCGCACGCGGCGGCGCAGGTCACGAGGCAACCAGTCGCGGAACAGCAGCGGCGCGAAGCCCTGGCGGAAGTCGGTGTGGAACAGCAGGGCTTCGCGGACAGGGGGCGCATCGGGGGCGCAGTCGGAGCGACGCAGCAGGTGCGCGGTGAGCACCGAACCCTCCGGGTCCGAGCTGCCCTCCACGAGCAGGCCCGAGGGGAGCAGGAAGCGGCTGAGCGTGTGGTGCACGTCGGAGACCCGCTCCACGGGTCCCTGACGCAGCAGGTTCATGGCCCGCACGAGACGGGCGGGCTCCTCCGGGGACAGCGGCAGCGCGAAGCCGCCCTGGCGGAAGTGGGTGCGCGGCCCCGCATGGGCCTGGGCGGCGAGGGCGCGCGCGTCATCGAGTTCCACGCCGATGACGACGAGCTCCGGGTGGAGCGCACGAAAGGCGCTGGCGCTCTCGAGGGTCGTCCACGGGTGTTCGCCGAAGCCCACGTCCACGAAGACAGCGTGGGACCACGGCCCGTCGACACGAGACAACAGCGTGGGCTCGAAGCGGTGCAGGAAGGCATCGAGCGCGCGCAGCCTCCCGGGCGCGGTGCGCCCCCGCGTCTTCGCGTCGAGCGTGGACATTCCCTGGTCTTCGATGAGGTGGCCCTACCGCGTCAAGCACCCCGCTTTCGGCTGGGGCCAGTTGCAAGCATCGACGAGGCATTCCAAGCCATCGAGCACACCCGTTCTTGAGGGGGGGCATGATTGAAGCGCGTGTCGCACACTTCGACGAGGCAACCGCACTCCATCAGACCCTCCGCTTCTGTCCGAGGCGCGTGGGCCCCATGCGCCAGCCGTGCGCTTCGATGAGGTACCCGATCCCATTGAGCCCCTCGATTCTGTCCGAGGCGCGTGGGCCCCATGCGTCAGCCGTGCGCTTCGATGAGGCACCCGCCCCCATGGAGCCACCCTCCCCTGTGCGAGGCGCGTGGGCGCCATGCGTCAGCTGTGCGCTTCGAAGGCGCCCCAACCCGTCAGTCCTTCGTTGTCGGCAGGCGAGTGGGGGCGCGAGGCACGCTCCACGCATCATGGCAGCCGGCCTCCTGTTTTCGTCCGAAGCGCGGAGGCTTTAGGCTCCACTTTCGTGCGCCCCGCGTCCGCCCTCACCTGCCCCGGCTGTCAGGCGCCCCGCGTGCAGGGGGCCGAGTGTCCTCGCTGCGGCATCATCTACGCCCGCGCCGATGCTCGTGCCGCGCGCAAGGCCGAGGAGGAGCGCGCCCAGCGCGAGGCCGCCGAGCAGGCCCCCGCGCCCTTCGAGGTCGACCCCGCGTGGCTCGCGCCCCCGGACCTGAGTTCGGAGGTGCTGCCCCCAAGCACGCCGTCACTCGACGCGGGCGAAGAGGACGCGGTCCACGAGCTGCGCCTGCGCCTCGTCGTCGTGCCCTTCGCATTGCTGGTGGGCTACCTGGTCGCCACCGGCTCCGCGCGCTTCATCGTGCGACTGCTCACCATGTACGTCCACGAGGTGGGGCACGCGGTCACCGCATGGCTGTGCGGCATCCCAGCCATCCCCGCCCCCTGGGTCACACCCACGGGCTCCGAGCGGTGGTACTCGCTGGCGGCGATGCTCGCGAGCGCCCTCGGCTTCTGGGCGTGGCGCGGATGGAAGCTGCGCCGCTGGGACTGGGTGGCCTGGAGCGCGGGGTTGCTCGCAATCCAGGCCGTCTGCACGCTGGGCATCCCCTTGTGGCGCACCGAGGTGTTCATCATCTTCGGCGGAGACGCGGGGATGCTGATCCTCGGCACGCTCCTGGTCGCGTCCTTCCACGCGCGGCCCGGCGGCCACCTCCACTCGCGGGGCCTGCGCTGGGGCTTCGTCTTCATCGGCGCGCTGGCCTTCTGGGATGGCTTCCACACCTGGTGGCGCGCGCGCACGAACGCCGAGGAGATTCCCTTCGGCCGCATGGAGGGCGTCGGCCTGAGCGACCCGAGCCGACTGGTCGAGGACCACGGCTGGTCCGAGGGAGACCTCATCCGCCGCTACGTCATGCTCGGCATCGCCTGCCTCGTGGCCCTGGCCGTCTTCCACGGCCTCCAACTCTGGAAGGAGCGAGCCCGGCTTCGCGCCGCCCTGCGAGCGCTCCCCTTCCTGAATGGGCGATGAAACGTCCCGGGTTGTGACAGCGGCGTGGAACGCCAGTAGCCTCCCGGCTCAATGGCATCTCCCGTCCAACCGCTCCCTCACTCGGAGCCCTCCTCCTCGACGCCCCCCGACCCCGAGAACGTCCAGCCGCGCTTCGGCTGGCTGCCTCCCGTGGGGACCTGGAAGTACCACCTGCTGCTGAGCGCCGTGGCCCTGTTCATCCTCGGGCCCCTGGGGGGCATCGCAGCCTCGTACATGAACTTCAGCGTGGGCTTCTTCGTCGGAGGTCAGGTGCTCGCCGGCATCCTCGGCAGCGCCGTCACGTACGGCTACGGCGCGGAAGGCAAGCACGGCGCCAACTACATGCAGACGATGGCCGCGTCGGTGGCCTCGCTGTGCGCCATGTCCGTGCTCATCCAGGCCATGGTGTGGCTGGGCATGGAGATGCCGCCCGCCTGGCACCTGATGCTCTTCGTCGGCTGCGTGGGCATGTTCGCCGTGGGCGTGGGCATGCTCTACACGCCGCTGCTCGTGGACCGGCTGCAGCTCGACTACCCGTCGGGCTTCGCCGTGGCCAACATCCTGCGCGCGCTGACGGACAAGCGCCTGCTCAAGGCCTCCATCTCCAAGCTGGGCGGAGGCACGCTCCTGGGCGCCATCGCCGCGTGGATGACCGAGAAGATCGCCGTCGTGGCCGCCCTCGGCACCAGCGCCGCCACCCTGGGCGCGGGCATGATCGTCGGCAGCCGCATCACCGTCCCCGCGGTGGTGATGGCCGTCATCGGCGCATGGCAGGTGCCGCACCTGCGTGAAATGGGCTGGCTCGGCCCCGAGGACCCGTTCCGCAAGATTGGCTTCCTCATCGGCCTGGCGATGATCTGCGGCGCCGCGGTGGTGGACCTGTCGCTGCTCGCGGTGCAAGCCGTGGCGCGCGTGAAGGCCCAGGCCGACGCGCCGAAGGACGAGGAGCCCGCCTGGAAGAAGGTCAACCTGCCCCGGCTCATGGCCTGGGTCTTCGGTTGGGGCGCGGCGACGCTGGTGGTCGGCACGGCGGTGCTGGGTCAGCCCCTGGGCTGGCTGCTGTTCGGCCTCGCGCTGGCGCTCCTGTTCGTGCTCATCAACGGCATCTCCTACGGCATCACCGACCAGAACCCCATCTCCAGCGCGTTCGTCATCTCCATCATGATGATGTCGCTGCTGGGCCTGAAGAACCCGCTGGTGGCGCTGATGGCCGCGACCATCCTGCTCATCTCCACCTCCGTGGGCTGCGACATGCAGCAGGACCGCTCCACCGGGTGGCGCCTGGGCACCAACCGCGTCATCCAGTTCCGCTACCAGGTGATGGGCGTCATCATGGGCGCGCTGCTGTGCGTGGGCCTGGCCCGCGTGTTCATGACGGCCTACCCCGCGCTCGCCATCAACCAGCTCGACAACCCCAACGCCGAGGTGGGCCAGTGGGGCTCGGCGATGACATACAAGCTGGTGGGCGCCATCCGGGACTTGGGCTCGCTGTCGGAGACCAAGGTGAAGGCGATGCTGCTCGGCCTGGGGCTGGGCTTCGGCATCCAGGTGCTGCGCAAGGTGCTGCACGCCAATCAGGCCTACCAGCGCTACATCAAGGGCTCGCGCGCGGGCTTCGCGGTGGGCTGGACCATGGACTCGCTGCTGCTGGCCAGCCCCTATGCGTCCTCCTTCGGCGGCTTCGTGGCCTTCCCGGTGGCGCTGTGGTTCGGCGCGGGCGGCGTCATCGCGTCCGTGTGGAACACCGTCACGCAGAAGCGCGCCCCAGCCTCCGCGGGCAGCCCCGGCCAGGGCGAGGCGCTCCCCGAGGACATGAGCACCATGTCCCTGGTGGGCGGCGGCCTCATCGCCGGCGAGTCGCTCTTCTTCCTCATCGCCGGACTGATTGGCCTCGCGTCGCTGCTGGCGTGAGTCGAAAGGCGACGGAGCCGGGGCGCGCGACGCTCCCGGCTCCCCGTGACTTGACAGTTGCGGGAGGGGCTCATTCCTGACGCACTCAAAGTGAACATGACACAGTCCCTCGCACGGTGCGGCCGGAGCCCGTGAACCCGATTCGAGGGAGTCCCATGAAGCGTGTCTTCGTGTTGTGTGTGTCGTTGTTCAGCATGACGTGGTGGGGCTGCGGTGGCGCCGCGTCCGAGGCGGACGGGGAGTTCGTCTCCACCGAGCCCGCGCAGGAAGCCTCCCAGGAGCTCGTCACCTGTCCGGGGGGCCTCCCCCAGTGCTCCACCTATGAGGGCCAGGGCTGCGTGCGCAGGGTGGACTGCTGCGATGGAGATTTCCTCCTCTGGTGCGCCTGCAACCCCCAGACGAAACGCTACCTCTGCCTGTAGACGTCGGCTCGCGAGCACTTCGCGGCACGTCACCCCTCACGCAAATACAAGCTCTCATGGGAAAACATGGAAACAACCCACAGGGGTCGCAGGCGGTTCCATGTCGTCCTTCCGCGGGAGTTCCCATGAAGCGCGCGTTCGTGATGCTGGTGGCAATCCTCGGTGTCTCGTTGATGGCCTGTGGTGGCGAGACGCTCGAGGTGCAAGTCGATGAAGGCCCGGCGGACATCGAGCTGGAGCAAAGCACCCAGGAGCTCGTCACCTGCAGGACGGACTGCCCGGGCGGGACGTTCATCTCCTGCACGGGGAACACCTGCAGCACCGTCGAAGGCAGGAGCGTGACGTGTGACGGGGTCAGGAAGCTCTGCCCGCCCGCGGTGTGTCCGGGCGACTATCGCTCCTGCGCGGCGATGAATGGACAGCCCTGCCGGAGCGGCACGCAGCCGTGCTGCCGTGGCGACGTCGCGGGCTCTTGTGCCTGCATCGCCGGCCGCTACAGCTGCTGAGCCACCCACCCCGTGAGGGGTTGCCCGGCGGGTCTGGTTGACAATTTCCAGACCTGCCTGCATTTTGTAAGGCGTGAGCTTCGTCAACGTCATCACGACCACCCGCACCACGACTCGCTACGGCGAGGTGTGGAGCGGTGCGCGTCGCGATGTGAGCTGACGACCGCACGGTTCCTCGCCCCGCCTTCACCGGCCGGGGCAACCGTGTGTTCGCTCAGCGCTCCGACCGGCAAGGCATTCCCAACCTTCCGTACCGGAGACGAAGCAATGCTCGACGAAAACGACCACCGCGCCCTCGGCCAACGCCTGGACCTCTTCCACCTGCAGGAGGAGGCCGCCGGAATGGTCTTCTGGCACCCCCGAGGCCTCTTGTTGTTCCGCCTGCTGGAGGAGCACATCCGCCAGCGCATGCAGCGCGAGGGCTACCTCGAAGTCCGTACGCCGCAGCTCTACGCGCAGCCCCTGTGGGAGCGCAGCGGCCACTGGGAGAACTTCCGCGAGAACATGTACCTGGTGGAGGACGGCGGGCGCGCGCTCGCGCTCAAGCCGGTGAGCTGCCCGGGCCACATCGAGCTCGTGCAGCGCATGTCCCTCAGCTACCGCGACCTGCCCCTGCGCCTGAGTGAGTTCGGACTGGTGCACCGCAGCGAGCCGGGTGGCGCGTTGCATGGCCTGTTCCGGCTGCGCCAGTTCACGCAGGACGACGGGCACATCTTCTGTGCCCCCGAACAGGTCGTGGAGGAAGTCGTGAACTTCGTGCGCTCGCTGCGCGAGTTCTATGCGGGCTTGGGCTTCCACGACGTCCAGGTGGCCTTCTCCGGGCGGCCCGCTTCCCGTGCGGGGAGCGACGCCGTCTGGGACCAGGCCGAGTCCTGGCTGGCGGACGCGGCGAAACAGGCGGGCCTGGAATGCAAAGACCAGCCGGGCCAGGGAGCCTTCTACGGCCCCAAGCTGGAGTTCGTCCTGAAAGACAGGCTGGGGCGCGAGTGGCAGTGCGGGACGATTCAACTCGACCTGGTCCTGCCCGAGCGCTTCGACCTGCGCTACCAGGACTCCCAAGGCATGCGGGTCCGTCCGGTGATGCTTCACCGCGCGCTCCTGGGGAGCCTGGAGCGGTTCATCGGCGTGCTGCTCGAGCACCACCAGGGCGCGCTGCCCGCGTGGCTCGCGCCCGAGCAGGTGGTGGTGGCGCCCGTGGGTGACGCCGCGCAGGAGTACGCGCGCGATGTCGCCTTCAGCCTGCGACGGGCGGGCTGCCGCGTCCGCGTGGACGCGCGAGCGGAGTCGCTGTCGCGCAAGGTGCTGGACTCGCACCAGGGAGGAGTGCCCTGGCTCGTGGTGGTGGGCGCGCGCGAGGTGCAGGCGAAGGGCCTGCGGCTGCGACAGCGGGATGGCGCCCAGCGGGACGTGTCGTGGGACGCGGGCCTCGCGGAGCTGGTGTCCGCGTGTGTCCCCGGCGCCCCTGCATGATGAAGCCCCGAGGGGCGCGTGGGAGTCCTCTCCTCGCGCCCCTCGGTTTTCGGACACGGCTACGCGTGTTGCAGGTGCTCCAGCACCGCGCCGGCGCGCAGCACCTCCGCGGGCACGGTGGCCAGGTCATCCAGGCTCAGGATGCCCAGCGGGCGACGGGCCTCGTCCACCACGACGAGCCGGCGCACCATCTTGTCCTCCATCATCTGCTCGGCCACGTCGAGCCCCGCGTCGGGTTCGCAGGTGATGAGGGCCGTGGTCATCACCTCGCGGACCTGTGTGGTGTTGGGGTCCTGGCCCAGGGCCGTGGAGCGCACGGTGATGTCGCGGTCCGTCAGCATGCCCACCAGTTGTCCGGCCTCGGTGACGGGCAGCGCGCCGATGTTGCATTCGCGCATCCGCAGGGCGGCGACTCGCAGCGGCTCGTCCGCCTCGATGGTCTCCACGTTCCGGGTCATCAGCTCGAAAATCCGCATGGCGCCTCCGCTGACGGGTTGAGGGTAGGACTGCGTCCTCAAGCATGGGGTCGACGGTGGCGTCCGACTGGGGAGCACCCGGGCCCGGCGGTGGGGCGGGCGGGCACGCGGCCGCCGTCATTCCAGGTTGGCCAGCGAGCGCGACGATTGGGCAGGATGCGCATCTGACTGAAGCTCCCGGGCGTGGACCCGGGCAAAGGAGCGTGACGGCATGGTCGACAAGCTCACCCTCAGCGATGCGCAGTGGCGCGAGCGCCTGACGCCCGAGGAGTACGACGTCCTGCGCAGGCACGGCACGGAGCGTCCGGGCTCGGGCTGCTTCCTGGGGACGAAGACGCCGGGCACCTATGTGTGCGCCGGCTGTGGCAACCCGCTGTTCAAATCGGGCACCAAGTTCGAGTCGGGCACCGGTTGGCCGTCCTTCACCCAGGCGGTGGGGCCGGACTCGGTGACGCAAATCGATGACCGCTCGTACGGGATGGTCCGCACCGAGGTGCGCTGTGCCCGCTGCGACGGCCACCTGGGGCACGTCTTCCCCGACGGCCCGCCGCCCACCGGCCTGCGATACTGCATGAACTCGGTGGCGATGAAGCACGTGCCCGAGGGCCAGCCGCTGGAGCTGGTCCGGGCGTAGCGACGCGGTACCGAGGCACCCCGGCTCGAGTCATCGAGCCGGGTCCATCCAGCAACGCATCAGCCCAGCCAGGCGCGCGCGTTGCGGAACATGCGCATCCACGGGCCGTCATCGCCCGTCCATTCGCGGGGCCGCCACGAGTGCTGCACCAGCCGGTGGACGCGCTCGGGGTGCGGCATCGTCACGGTGAAGCGGCCATCCCGCGTGGTGACACCCGAGATTCCGTGCGGCGAGCCGTTCGGGTTGGCCGGGTACGTCGCCGCCACCTGACCGTGGTTGTCCACCCAGCGCGTGGTGATGAAGCCCGAGCCGTTGACGCGCGCGGCCGCCGCGTCGTCAGCGAACTCCGCGCGGCCCTCGCCGTGCGCCACCGCGATGAGCATCCGGCTGCCCTCCATGCCCTGGTAGAACAGCGACGGCGTGCGGGAAATCTCCACCAGCCCCAGCCGCGCCTCGTACTGCTCCGAGGCGTTGCGCACGAAGCGCGGGAAGTGCTCCGCGCCGGGGATGATGTCCTTGAGCCCGGACATCATCTGGCAGCCGTTGCAGACTCCCAGGCCGAAGCTGTCCGGACGCGCGAAGAAGCCAGCGAACTCGTCGCGGGCGCGCGGGTTGAACAGGATGGACTTGGCCCAGCCGCCACCGGCGCCCAGCACGTCTCCGTAGGAGAAACCGCCGCACGCCAGCACGCCGTGGAAGTCCTTCAGCGACACGCGGCCCGCGAGGATGTCGCTCATGTGCACGTCCACCGCCAGGAAGCCCGCGCGGGTGAACGCCGCCGCCATCTCCTGCTGGCTGTTGACGCCCTGCTCTCGCAGCACCGCCACGCGAGGACGCGCGCCCTTGCCCACGAAGGGCGCGGCCACGTCCTTGGCCACGTCGAACGTCAGGAGCGGCGACAGGCCCGGGTTGGACGCGTCGCACTTGGCCGCGTACTCCTGCTCCGCGCACAGCGGGTTGTCGCGCAGCTTCTGCAGCTCGTAGCTGACGCGCGACCAGATGCGGCGCAGGTCCATGGTGCCCGCGGACAGGAGCACCTGGCCTGCGTGCCGGACCCGGACCTCCAGCTTCGACGTGGGCCGGCCCAGCTCGTGGCAGTGCACGCCCAGGCCGTGCTGCTCGAGCACCTCACACACGCGCGCCACGTCCCCGGCGCGCACCTGCATCACCGCGCCCAGCTCCTCGTTGAAGAGCGCCGCCACCGCGTCACTCCCCAGCTTCGAGAGGTCCACGTCCACGCCGCAGCGGCCCGCGAAGGCCATCTCGCACAGCGTGGCCCACAGGCCACCGTCGGAGCGGTCGTGATAGGCGAGCAGCCGCCCCTCGGAGCTCAGCGCCTGCACCGCGGAGAAGAAGCCGGCGAGCAGCGCGGGGTCCTCCACGTCGGGGACCTCGGGGCCCACCTGCGCGTGCGTCTGCGCGAGGATGGAGCCACCCAGCCGCTGCCGGCCACGCGCCAGGTCCACGAAGACCAGCCGCGTGTCCAGCTCCACGTCCACCAGCTGCGGCGTGAGCGACTTGCGCACGTCCAGCACCGGCGCGAAGGCCGAGATGATGAGCGACACCGGGGACGTCACGGTCTTCTTCTCGCCGCCGTCCTGCCACACCGTGCGCATGGACATGGAGTCCTTGCCCACGGGGATGGTGAGCCCCAGCGCCGGGCACAGCTCCATGCCCACCGCGTTCACCGCGGCGTAGAGCTGCGCGTCCTCACCGGGGCTGCCCGCCGCCGCCATCCAGTTCGCGGAGAGCTTCACGTCGGACAGCTTGCCGATGCGGGCCGCGGCGATGTTGGTGAGCGCCTCGCCCACCGCCATGCGCGCGGAGGCCGCCGCGTCCACCACGGCCAGCGGCGTGCGCTCGCCCATGGACATCGCCTCGCCCGTGGTGCTCGTCACCGAGGACAGCGTCACCGCGCAGTCCGCCACCGGCACCTGCCATGGACCGACCATCTGGTCTCTCGCCACCTGGCCCGACACCGAGCGGTCGCCGATGGTGATGAGGAACGACTTGTCCGCCACCGTCGGGTGGCTCAGCACGCGCTCGGCCAGGGACTTCAAGTCCGAGGGCAGCGACAGCGGAGCGTGCTCCACCGCGCGCGTCGTCGCGTCGCGGTGCATGCGCGGCGCCTTGCCGAACAGCACGTCCATCGGCAGGTCGATGGGCTGCGCGCCCAGCCGCTCGTCGGACAGCTTCAGCACCTGGGCCTGGGTCGCCTCGCCCAGCACGGAGAAAGGCGCGCGCTCGCGCTCGCAGAACGCGGTGAAGCGCGCCAGGTCCTCGGGCGCCACGCCCAGCACGTAGCGCTCCTGGGCCTCGTTGCACCAGATTTCGAGCGGCGACATGCCCGGCTCCGCGTTGGGCACCGCGCGCAGCTGGAGATTCCCGCCCAGCGCATTGTCGTGCGCCAGCTCCGGCAGCGCGTTGGACAGGCCGCCGGCGCCCACGTCGTGGATGGAGCGGATGGGGTTCTTCTCGCCCAGCGCGCAGCACTGGTCGATGACCTGCTGGCAGCGCCGCTCCATCTCCGCGTTGTCACGCTGCACGGAGGCGAAGTCGAGGTCCGCCGCGCTCGCGCCCTGCGCCATGGAGGACGCCGCGCCGCCGCCCAGGCCGATGAGCATGGCCGGACCGCCGAGGACGATGAGCTTGTCACCGGGCTGCAGCTGGCCCTTCTTCACGTGCTCGGCGCGGATGTTGCCCAGTCCGCCGGCGATCATGATGGGCTTGTGGTAGCCGCGCACCTCCACGCCCTCGGGCGTGGACACCTGCGCCTCGAAGCTGCGGAAGTAGCCCGCGAGGTTGGGACGGCCGAACTCGTTGTTGAACGCGGCCCCGCCCAGCGGACCGTCGATCATGATGTCCAACGCGGAGACGATGCGGTCCGGCTTGCCGTAGGGCTGCTCCCACGGCCGCTCGTGGCCGGGGATGCGCAGGTGGCTGACGGTGAAGCCCGTCAGGCCCGCCTTCGGCTTCGCGCCGCGACCGGTGGCGCCCTCGTCGCGAATCTCTCCGCCCGCGCCGGTGGCCGCGCCAGGGTACGGCGAAATCGCCGTCGGGTGATTGTGCGTCTCCACCTTCACCATGATGTGGGACGGCTCGCGCACCGTGCCCCACTCGCCCGTGTCCGCGTCCGGGAAGAAGCGGTCCACCGTGAAGCCCTCGATGACGGCCGCGTTGTCCTTGTAGGCGGACAGCACGCCTTCCTTGTGCTGGGCGTAGGTGTTCTTGATGGCCTGGAAGAGCGAGCGCTCCTGCGGCTTGCCGTCCAGCGTCCAGCTGGCGTTGAAGATCTTGTGCCGGCAGTGCTCGCTGTTGGCCTGCGCGAACATCATCAACTCGACGTCGGTGGGGTTGCGCGAAAGCTCCGTGAAGCGCGCCACCAGGTAGTCGATTTCATCGTCCGCGAGCGCCAGCCCCAGCTCACGGTTGGCGCGGTCCAACGCCCCTCGCCCGCCGCCCAGGATGTCCACCGTGGTGAGCGGCCGGGGCTCGTGCGTGGAGAACAGGACGGCCGCGTCCTCCATCCGCGTGAGCACCGCCTGCGTCATCCGGTCGTGCAGCACCGGCGCGAGCGCCTCCACCTGCTCGCGCTCCAGCGGACGTCCCTGGGGACCCGCCACGAAGTACGCGAGGCCGCGCTCCAGGCGGCGCACCTTCGCGCCCAGGCCGCAGTTGTGGACGATGTCCGTCGCCTTCGAGGACCAGGGCGAGATGGTGCCCGGACGCGGCACGACGAGCAGCAGGCTGCCCGCGCGCTCGCCCGAGGGGACCCTCGGGCCGTATTCGAGGAGCTGGCCGAGCATCGCCTGCTCGTCGCCAGACAGGGGCTCCGGGGCGTCGAGGAAGTGCACGTGCTCCGCGTAGACGGAGGACACGGATGGCACCTGCTCGCGGCACTGAGCGAGCAGCTTGGCGAGCCGGAATTCGGAGAGGACGGGAGCGCCGCGCAGGAAGTGCATGCTGGACATGGGAAAGGGTAGGCCCTGGGTAACAGCCGGGGCGTCCTTATCACCGTGTGTCGCGAGGGCGAGCACAGACTTCATGCCAGCCCGCTCGCTGCCCGGACGGACAGGGGGCACGGTGGGTGCCCCTCACACGTCAGCGCTGGCGCGGCACGTAGGAGAGCCGGAATTACCCGCCCTTGCCGGAAGCGGCGGGCACGGGCTTCGCCTCCTCCTGGGCCTTGCGCCACAGCGCGAGCAGCTCCGCTTCACGCTCCCGTGGCAGGCCCGCGCGCGGCTTGTCGCGGCGCTCCTGCGGCAGGCCCTTGAAGTACGCCAGCGTGTCGCGGACGGTGACGTCCACGGGGCGGAACTTGAGCCCGGCCTTCACCGCCTTCGCGTTGGAGCGCAGGTGCGTGCCCGCGCTGGCGCCGGTGGGCGGCATGTAGATGGGGAGCCTCACGTCGCCCGTCTCGCCCTGCTTCTCCAGGAACTCCGCGGGCACCCACGTCACCTTCGTGTCCTTGCCCGTCACCTTCCGACAGGTGTCGAGCATCGCGCCCATCGACCACGCCTCCGAGGGGCCCACCGCGTTGAAGACGCCGTTCACCTGGCCCTCGATGAGCAACACCAGCCACTCGGCCAGGTCGCGCACGTCGATGATTTGCAGCGGGTCCTTCGGCGTGCCGGGGGCCAGCATCTCCCCGCCCTGGTCGAAGCGCACCGGCCAGTACGTGAAGCGGTCCGAGCGGTCATCCGGCCCGACGATGTAGCCCGGACGGATGTTCGCCACGCGCCCCGGCAGCGCCGCCTCGGCGGCCTCCTCGCACGCGCGCTTGAGCCCGCCGTAGAACTCGTAGTCCTTGCCCATCGTCTCCACGTTGGGGTCCGCGAGCGTCGCGGTGGGGCCGCGCTCGTCCTCGCCCGCCGTCTTGTCGCTGGCGTAGGCGGAGACGCTGGAGATGAAGACATACTGTTTCACGTTCGGCGCCAGCAGCGCCGCCGACGCGCGGACCATGCGCGGGTAGTAACCCGACGTGTCCACCACCGCGTCCCACTTGCGGCCCTTCAGCGCCTTCAGGCCCTCGTCCTTGTCGGGGTCCCTGTCGCCGCGCAGCTTCTCCACGTCGGGGAAGAGCTCCGGGCGCGTCTTGCCGCGGTTGAAGAGTGTCAGCGAATGGCCTCGCACCCGCGCGGCCTCCACCACGGCGGGCCCGAGGAAGCCCGTGCCGCCCAGGATGAGGATGCGCTTCTTCGCCACCTTCTTCGGCGCGGCCAACGACTCGGGCCCGAGCGCGAGCAACGACGCACCCGTGGCGGAATACACCAGGAACTTCCTACGCGAGGTCTTCATGACAACGGCTCCAGGGGCCGTGGTGTGCTCGGGGGGACGCGCCGGACAACGCCAGCCCGTCTGTTTCATTCCCGAGCCCGCGTCGGGTCAGCGGTCTCCCAGCGCCACGCCCACGCCCAGTGTCCACACGAACCCATGGGTCCAGTCGCCGGTGAACGGCCGCAAGCCCTGGTAGCGCGCCTCCGCGCTCGCCACGAACAACGCGCCCAGCGCCGCCTGGGCCCGCAGGCCCACGGGCACCCCGAAGCGCGAGCCCCCCTCCCACGAGAACACGCCTGCCCCCAGCGAGGCCCGCACGTCCACGCCCACCGGGTACGTCGGCCGCCACGCCCACAAGGGCGGCGACGACAGCGACAGGCTGAAGCCTCCCGTCGCCATGGGACGACGTCCCAGCCCCACGCCGCGCATCCACTCGAAGGACCACCGCGACGCATACGGAAGCGGCAGCCCCGCGCGGAGCCCGGCGACAGGGGAATCGCCCCGCGCGTCTCGCGTCATCCCGCCCAGCAACTGGAAGGACAGCTCCGGCGCGGGGCTGTAGTCGCCGGTCGAAACCCAGACGGCGCCAGGCTCGGCGACCTCCTGGAAGCGCTCGGCCGCCCAGGTGAGGAATGACTGGGTATAGACAATCGCCGCGGCGGCCCGGTCCGCCATGAACACATCAAACACTTCCGCCGAGACACCGCGCGCCTGTCCAAAGACATTCCCAGACGCGCCGTAGACACCGAACGCACCCATCGACCCCGCGTCGGGCTCCACCCAGAACTCGCGCCAGGGGACTTGCGTCCCGTCCTCGGCGCGCAGCGATTGGGTGCGCACCACCTCCAGGGTCTCCCGCGCGAGCGCCAGCTGCGCGTCGGGCCCGGACATCGGCGTCACCTCGCGCGCGGGGAGCCGCTCCAGCACGTCGCGCAGGCCCCAGCCCTCGAAGCCGTCCGCGAAGCCATGGCTCACCGGCACCACGTGCGGCGGTGAGGCCACATCCTGGATGTGGTGCGCCAGATGTCCGGCCCTGTCCCACGCGCGCGCCAGGTCTCCCCCACGCGCCGCGTCCAGCGCCTCCGCCCACAGCTTGCGCACCCGCGCCGCCGAGCCGTCGCGCGGCCCCGAGTCCACCCTCCCCTCCGGCCGGAAGTAGTGGTGCCACCCCGTCCACTTCACATGGAGATTGAGGTCCTCCGCCGTCGCCCCGTGCAGCACCGCGTCACGGTGCTTCTCCAGGCCCGGCGACGCCTGGGCCGCCCGCTCGATGGCGACCCGCGTCAGGGCTTCGTGGTCCTTCACCCAGAAGGCCCCCGCCCCCATCGGCGCCAACAACACCGAGAGGACGGCGAGCCTGGGTGCCACGACACGTCCGCTCAGGCGGCCTCCGCCCGGGGCACGTCGAGCGTGTCCAGGTGGGCGCGCGCGATGTGCAGGTTGTCGTTGTCGAGCGGGTGGAACGACGGCCGCAGGTACTCCTTGAGCCCACGCCAGAGCACCCGCACCAGCACCGGGTCCTTCTGGTGCGCGCGCCGCAGCTCGCGCCAGATGCCACCCCACCCCAGCCCCGGCTCCTGCTTGAGCAGCGTGACGGTGGCCGCGAACCACAGGCCGTACAGCGCGATGATGCCCGCGAGCATCCCCGTCACGCGCAGGCCGTAGCCCGGCGCCACCTTGCGCAGCACGTCGAAGGCCACGGCCTTGTGCTCGATCTCCTCGGCGGCGTGCCACTCGATGAGCTGGCGCATCGCGGGGTGGCCGTCCGCGAACACGCCGAGCGTCAGCGTGTTCTCACCCATGATGGCCGTGTAGTGCTCCAGCGCGGCGGTGATGGCCAGCCGCAGGGACGGCGGGAAGGATTTGTCGATGAAGCCCCAGACGATGCGCTGGTACGCCTTCATGAAGCCGGTGATGACGTAACCCTGTGACTCCAGCAGCTCGATGTAGTCCTGGTGCTCGCGGGCGTGCTGGCCCTCCTGGGCGAAGAACGCCTTCACCTGCGCGCGCAGCTCCGGCGCGTCGGCCAGCGCGGGCAGGTAGTGGTTGACGCTGCGCACGAAGAAGCGCTCCCCCTGGGGGAAGAGCAGGTTGAGACCGTTCCACAGGTGCGTCGAGCCCAGGCCGTTGTGATGCCAGACCCGGGGGAAGGTGGCATCGAAGTGAAACTTCAGGTGCGGTCTCGGGATGATGCGACCGGGTTCGGGGGGATTGACCATGAGTGGGGGGATTCTCGTGCGCCGGCGGGGGACGGCGGGTCAGAAGGAAGGGGGCGTGACGGAACGCACCCTTCGGGGGAATTCGCGCTCGAGCTCGGTTCGGAAGGCGATGAGCCGCTCCCGGGCGGTGAAGGGACCGCTGCCAGCGATAGCGCCGAAGAAGCGCTTGCGCACGCCTTTGCGCGTCACGCAGAGCACCTCCGTGACGCACAGGGCCACCCCGCCACCCACGGCGGGCAGCGGCCGCATGGTGTTGAAGTGGATGGGCGTGTGCCGCTCCAGCGCGGCCTCGTCCTCCACCTCGAGGGTGATCTTCGACAGGAGCGCGTTGCCGCACAGCGCGGTGGCCACCTGCCGGAGTCCCGGCGTGTAGGCGAAGCCGTGCGTGGTGAGCGACGGCATCCACCAGGGCAGCGACGGCGAGTACAGCGTGGTGAAGATGTCCTCCAGCACGCCGCCCTCCGCGCGGGTGTGCTCGAGCAGGTGGGAGACCTGCGCGGGCGTCACCGGGCCCTCGCTCGTGAGGGACGGAATCACCGCGATGCGGATGCGCCTCCAGGGCCGGGGCACCGACGTGGGCCCGTCCGGCAACACCGGCACCAGCATCGTCGGATTGTCCGTGCGCAGCAGCCCCCCGTGAGAGCGCCCCAGCGCGCCCAGCACCGCGCACGCCAGGTTGCGGAAGTCGAGCTGCTCGGGCAGCGCCACGCGCAACAGCGGCGAGGGGTCCTCGGGGCCCGTGAGCCACTCGCCCCCATCGCCGCCCTGGGGCAGGCGGGGCAGCGCGGAGGCAATCGCCCGCGACACCTCCATCATCGCCGTGCCGTCCATCACCAGGTGGTCGAACGCCAGCTCCAGGGAGCCCGTGGTCCGCTCCACCCGCGCCCCCAGCCAGGCGCTGGTCGTCAGCAGGTGCGACGTCCAGGCGCTGTCGCCGTGGCCCGCGGCATCCACCACCACCTGGGGATGCAGCCCGTCGCGGCGCGCCTCGGAGAGCGAGCAGGGCGCGCGCGCCTCCAGCAGCGCCGCCACCGTGTCGGGCGTGAGCGACGCGTCCACCAGGGGGAGCCGGGCCACCCGGAAGCCGCCCCCGGGCACGGTGACGGCCACGGTGAGCACGCCGTCATCCGCGACGCGCTGACGGGCATCCAGGCCCATGCGCCCCAGCCCCGCCAGCCAGACATCCGTGGGCTGGTTGTGCCGACGTCCCCGCGTGCCCAGGTGCCAGCGGGCCACCTGGACCAGCAGCGCGGGCACCCACCCTCCGCCCCGGGTGTCGATGCCCAGCGGCTGCACCGTCATCATGATGCGGCGCGAGCGCGGCTCGGTGGAGAGGAAGCGCTCCCACGACGTCAGCTCCGGCACCACGTCCGACACCTGGCTCGCCGGGAAGGTGCGCTGCCAGCCGTCGCACGCCCCCACCAGCACGGACAGCGCCTGACGCGCCACCGGCACGAAGTGCGGGAACTTGTGCGCCATCGACTCCCGCACGCGCGAGCGGGTGTCCCCGGCACGGTGAACAGGGAACGAAGGAAAGGAACCAGAGCCGTCCATGGCACGTGTCCCGCGCAAGCGCACCGGTGAGGTGACCCACTGCATTGGCCGTGGAGTGTACCGGACACTTCCCGCCAACGGGATTCTGTTGCACGTCTTCATGTCGAGACACACCCCTCACTCGTACGGGTGGTGAAGGACTCACGCCCTCAGCCCCGTTTCATCGCGCGCAGGGAACCGCGAGCGGCACCTCACCGAGTCCCAGGTCGACACACGCACAGCGCGGGCCGCCCCCACGGTCTCCAGCCGGGCGCAGCGGGGCGGGACACTTCCACTCCCAGCGGCGCGAGGGCCTCGCCTCCGGACGCCGTCCCACGTCCTTGCCAAGGAGGCCCAGCAGCCGCCACGCCGCGCTCGCCAGGCCACGTGCGCGCGGTCCGTGACACATCCGTGAGCCGTCCCTGTCGCATCGCGCACGCGTGTCAGCCGCCCACCCCGAAGCCCACGACGCACGCCGCCGTGCGGTTTCCACGCAGACGACTCCTCCAAGCACTTGCATCAGAACGACAAGCGACACGCGCGCGTGACGCGCTCGCCCGCCGACCCCTCGGGAAACCCAAACAAAATCAAACTAGATTTCACCGACAAAACAACATTGAACGACAAAGTCGCTTTAACCAGACTCACACTGGCAGTCACACCCGCAATCGGTAGGATGGGTTCGTCCAGGAGGAAGCACCCCGTCTGGACAAGGGGGGGAATCCAGCCACACGGCACTTGAACCGGCTTCGGTGCCCGCACGGTGACGGGCGGGCGACCGAGACGCCAACACGCGGCTTGCGCGCCCATGGCACGCGGGCACGGGACGGGTGCGCCCTCTATTCCTCACGCCACGCAAAAGGAATCCAATCCATGAAGAAGCTTCTCGCTACCACCGCGGCCGCGGCGCTCTCGCTCACCGCGACGCAGGCGCTCGCGGCGCCGATGTCTCCGTCCGCCAAGCCGATGTCGCAGTATTTCTCCCCCACGGTGCAGGACGCGTTCACCCTGCTGGGGGACACGGACAACAACAACCTCGTCTATTACGTCCCGCGCCGCGGCGGCGTGGCCGTCCAGTCGCCCCAGACGACCAACCCCATCCCCCGCTTCCAGATCACCTCCTTCATCCCCATCTTCGGCTACTTCGCGGGCCTGGAGCTGGCGAACCTGGGTGGCTCGTTCTCCACCACCAGTGATCTGGGCGCGCTCAACCGGCTGTCCACGGAGGCCGCCGCGCTGGGCTTCCAGATCGCCCCGGCGCCGGCCAACCGCTCCACCACGCAGTTCGTGCTGTCCGGTTACGCGCCCCTCAACGGCCGCGTGGAAGTCGACTGTGACTTCGAAATCATGGTCGTCAACGGCCGTGAGGTGCGCGTCCCCGTGTGCTTCACGCACCTGGACCCGTCCCAGCCGTACGACATCAACACCAACGTGATGTACAAGTTCAACACGCTGCCCGCCGTCAGCGGCAGCGTCGTGGCGCAGGACATCGCCTTCCAGGCGACCACCCTGCCCGGCTGGACGCCGCAGCTGCGCGCGCTGATGGCCACCGGCGCCCAGTGGGACAACATCATGACGGCGCAGATCGACTGGGACATCAAGACGCACAACCTCACCCGTCAGGCGCGCTTCACGGTGAACTGGCGCTCGCTGTTCGAGCAGGCCAGCGCCTTCGCGGCCTTCCACCTGAGCTCCTGCGTGGACATCGAGGTTCGCGCCTTCTTCGAGCGCCTGGTGACGTGTTCCGCGGAGAACCAGTGCGGCGTCCGCATCGAGTACCTCGGCACCAACGGCCAGTGGGGCCCCACGGCGCCCAGTGACGCCAACTTCGTCAACGTCGTGAACGCCGTCCAGGCCCGCCTCCAGGACGAGCTGTTCAACGAGGTGCGCCGCTACACCACGCCGGTCAACGGCCAGGTCTCCAACCAGACCAACTCCATCTTCACCATGCGCGCCAACTACGAGAAGCTCATCCTGGAGCGCAACGAGGTCGTCTACCTCCAGTACAACCCGGGCCCCACGGACTTCACCGTCAAGACCAACCTCAACGTCACCTGCCTCATGGATGGCTTCGAGATGGGCCGCGTGAACTGGAACATGAACGACGCGGGCTGCCGCGCGCTGCTCGGCCAGCCGTAATCACACGTCGCGCTGATTTTCGATTTCGGGGCGGAGGCCACCTTCCTGGCGGCTTCCGCCCCCCCTTTCCATCCTCACCCCAGGCCCTGCACCCATGCGATTGCTCTCGCTCTGTCTCACGCTCGCCCTGTGTCTGGCGGCTGCTCCCGCCCAGGCCCAGACGGACACGCCCCCGCTCGACTACGCGCGCACCATTCGCGAGTCGGAGATGGTGTTCATCCCATACATGGGCATGAACCGCGGTCCCATCTTCTATACGCAGTACGCCCAGGTCGCGACGGACTCCGTGGCCACGGTGGGCGGCATGCGGCGGCTGTTCGTGAACCTGCACCCCACCGCCCATACGCTCAACCTGTACAACGGCTTCATCAGCCGTCACGGAGTCACGGACGCGCGCCTGTTGCCCACCATGCCCGCCACGGGCTGCCAGCCGACGCAGGCCATCATCGACCTGCTCCCCGGCATCCCCGCCAGCTACAAGCCCAAGGCGGTGGGCGGCAACTACCCGCTGGTGTGCGGCATCAGCGTCCACTTCCTGCCGGCGGACGAGGCCATGGTGCGCGCCCACATCGCCGCCAATCCGGTCATCACCCTGCGCGTCACCGTGCCGCTGTGCGCGCCCTCCAGCCCGCTGCTCAACGTCCCGGGCATCAACCAGGTGCTGGCGACGAACGGCGCGCTCCAGTCGCAGCCCAGCGGCGGCGTGACGGGCAACAGCTGGGATGTGCTCTTCGAGTCCGCGAAGCTCGCGCAGACCAATCCCTCGCTCTTCGTCACCCCGGATCCGCAGGTGGGTTGGGAGACGTATGTGAAGGCCTTCACGCTGGACCTCGCCGCCCAGACGGCGACGATGACGCCCGCGGTGGCCGGGAGCTCCTCGGCCATCTGCACGCCCGCGCCGCTGGCGCTCGAGCACGGCTGACGCCGCGCCCGGACACTCGAACCCTCACATCGGCAGCCGGGGGCGGACATGGCGTGGCCATGACGCTCCCGGCTCGGGAGCTTTTCATGAAGACACGATGGGTCTGGGTCCTGATGGGACTCGTGGGATGCATGGCGTGCTCGGACAAGGACGACCCCGACGAGGGCGAGACGCCCCAGCAACGCCGCGCCAGGCTTCAACGCTGCATCGTCACCCGGCTGCCACCGCCCACGGGCTCCGCGGAGCCCACGTGGTCCGTGTCCGGCCTCGCCCTGGTGGGCGCCTACCAGGCCTGTGAGTCGAGCGCGGAGGCCGCCACCGCCGCGGACTTCCGACAGGTCGTGCAAGGCCTGGCGCGATGGGAGGCGGAAGACCTCACGCGCGTGAGGCTCACCCCACCGGAGGAGGCCGCGCCGTGAGGCCCCTGGCCGCGCTCGTGCTGGTGCTGCTCGCGGGGATGGCGTCCGCGTCCGCGCGCGGCGTGGTGGCCCAGGAGTGCACCGGGTGCCACACGTCCCAGCGCACCGAGCCCCAGACGCGCTTCGCCAACGGCCTGGGCCGGTGGACCGACAGCCAGTGCTACGGCTGCCACGCCGAAATCAACGACGTGGCCCGGAAGCGACAGAAGCGGGAGGCAGATCCTCGCTACTTCGCGGTGCCGGTGCGCGAGGACAAGCTCGTCCACCTGGCCACCACGCCGCTGTCGTACATGAACGCGCCGGAGCGGCTCGAGGAGCCCGGACACGCGGTGCCGCGCATCTCCACGCGGGGCCTCGCGGCGTTCCTCAAGCGCCCGAGCACGCTCTCGCAGAAGGAGGGCAGCCGCGCGCCCCGGATGATGGCCTACCCCACCCTCCGCCCCAGTGACGTGCAGGACATCGCCGCGCTGCTGGCGGTGCGTCTGCCCGCGAAGGAGGCGCCGCTGGCGAGGCTGACGCCCCAGGAGCGCCCCGCCGCCGAGGCGCTGTGGAAGGCACGCTGCGCCGCGTGCCATACCGGCCCGCGTCCACTCTCCGGACGCGACGGCGTGTCGCTGGGCCTCTACACGCCCGAGTGGACCTACGAGTACTGCCGCGAGCCCTCGCCCCACGCGCGCGCGGACCGGCAGATGCCCGAGGTGCCGCTCACGTTGGACGAGGCGAAGCTGCTGCACCGTCTGTTCGACGAGCAGCGACGGGAGAAGGAGCGTGAGCTGGATGCACGCGTCACGGCCCTCGCGGTGAAGCAGGCCGCCGCGCCGGGCCCCGTGCCTCCGCCGATGCTCGCGTATCTCTGGGGGCCGTTCTTCCGGGACGCCACGTGCGTGCACTGCCACGCGACGAGCCCGCGCGCCGCCAGCGCCTTCACCGCGGACGCGCAGGGGCTGAAGACCTATCTGAAGAAGAAGTCCGGCGAGGAGTTCTGGCGGCGGTTGGAGACGCGCGCGCTGGAGGCCGAGCACGGCCTGGTGGCGGCCTCGCCCGGCATGCCCATGGCGGGCGTGGAGCTGCCCTCCGAGCTGAGGGCGCTCGTCGCCCGGTGGGTGGTGGACGGCTGCGAGGATACCGAAGGCAAGTCCTGGTGCCGTCGCTGACGGCCCTCCCGAGGAGGCTCGAACATGTTCTGGAACAGGTCTGCTGCGACGTCGAGGAGTCCGCTCTCAGGGTGCCTGCTGCTCGGCCTGTGGCTGCTGGCGGGCTGCGGCGAGTGGACGGCGCCACCCGAGCCGCCCCTGCGACAGGTCCTCGTGCCGCTCGCCGGCCGCGGCTCCGCGTCGCGCCTGTCGCTGGGGCAATACCACTCGGTGGGCGTGCACTCGGACGGCACCGTGTGGGCCTGGGGCTACAACCGTCAGGGACAGCTGGGCAACGGCCAGCTCACCGACAGCCCGACACCGGTGCAGGTGAGCCAGCTCACGGACGCGGTGGCGGTGGCCTCGGGTGACTACCACTCGCTGGCGCTGCGCTCGGACGGCACTGTCTGGGGATGGGGCGACAACTACTCCGGACAGCTCGGCACGGGGACGACCAGCGCGAGCGTGCAGCCGGTGCGGGTCCAGTCGCTGACGGGCGTGCTCGCGGTGGGCTCGGGCTTCTCGCACTCGGTGGCGTTGCGCTCGGACGGCACCGTCTGGGCCTGGGGTGACAACCGCTACAAGCAGGTCGGTCCCCACTCGGCGACGAGCAACTCGCTGCCCGTCCAGGTCCCCGGCCTGCGCGAGGTCATCGCCGTGGCGGCGGGCGGCAACACGTCGCTGGCGCTGCGCTCGGACGGCACCGTCTGGGCCTGGGGCGACAACCGCAGCGGGCAGCTCGGCGATGGCACGGTTACGACCCGCGGGCAGCCGGCCCAGGTGCTCGGCCTCACGGGCGTGGCGACGGTGTCCGCGGGCGCGTCGCACTGCGTGGCCTTGCGCTCGGACGGCACGGCGTGGGCCTGGGGACTCAACGCCACGGGGCAGCTGGGAGACGGCACGGTGACCAACCGCGCCACGCCCATCCAGGTGCCGCTGACGGAGGTGATGGCCGTGGTGGCCGGCAACTACCACTCGCTGGCGGTGCGCTCGGACGGCGCGGTGTGGGCCTGGGGTGACAACCGCTACCGGCAGCTCGGCAACGGGACGCTGACGAGCAGCCGGGTGCCCATCCTCGCGGGGCTCACGGGTGGCGTGACGCTGGTGGCGGGCTTCAAACACTCGCTGACGCTGCGCGCGGACGGCACCGTCTGGGCCTGGGGCGACAACGCGTTCGGCCAGCTGGGTGACAGCACCTTCCAGCCGCGCATGTCACCGGTGCGCGTGGGGACGACCAACACGCTGGGCAACCCGGGCGTCACGTCGGGCCAGTTGCACTCCGTCTACCTGGACGCATCCGGGAACATCTGGAGCTGGGGCGACAACGAGAGCGGCCAGCTGGGCAACGGCACGGGCGCGGACCGGCTGACCCCCGCGCGCATGGGGCTGTCGGGCGCGGTGGCGGTGGCGGCCGGCAACAAGCACTCCGTGGTGCTCAAGGGCGACACCACCGTGTGGGCCTGGGGCGTCAACAGCCGGGGTGAGGTGGGCGACGGCACCCGGCAGGACCGCTCGCAGCCGGTGCGCGTGGCGAATCTCACGGGGGTCACAGCCATCTCCGCCGGGGCGCTGCACTCGCTGGCGCTGCGCCTGGATGGCACCGTGTGGGCCTGGGGCTTCAATCGCTATGGCCAGTTGGGCGACGGCTCCACGGTGGACCGCGACGTGCCCGTGCAGGTGACGGGGCTCGCGGGCGTGACGGCCATCGCCGCCGGCCACAGCCACTCGATGGCGCTGCGCTCGGACGGCACCGTGTGGGCGTGGGGCTACAACTTCGACGGCCAGATTGGCAGCGGGACGAACGCCTGGCACATCGTCCCGGTGCAGGTGGTGGGGCTGACGGGCGTGACGGGCATCGTCGCGGGCGGCTACCACTCGCTGGCGCTGCGCTCGGACGGCACCGTGTGGTCCTGGGGCTACAACGGCTCGGGACAGTTGGGGAACAACTCCACGACGAACCTCAACGCGCCCGGCCCCGTGTCGAACCTCACGGGCGTGGTCTCCATCGCGGCGGGGAACTTCCACTCGCTGGCGCTGCGCTCCGACGGCACGGTGCGCGCGTGGGGGTTCAACTTCGATGGCCAGCTGGGCGACGGGCAGCTGGAGAACCGCCACGTGCCGGTGATGGTGGCGGGGATGAGCAACGCGGTGGCCATCATCGCGGGAGACCACCACTCCATGGCGCTGCGCTCGGACGGGACGGCGTGGGCGTGGGGCTACAACGGCGAGGGGCAGCTGGGCGACGGCACGCGGGATGACCGCCTCATCCCCACACAGGTGGAGATGTTCTGAGGCGCCACGCTTCACGGGACGGCCGTCAGGTCCCTTCCGCAGCACCCGACAAGGAGACACCCATGTTGCCTCGAAGACTGAACGGGCGGGCGCCTGGCGCGCTCGCGGCCAGCGGACTTGCCCTGGTGTTGCTGGGCGGCACCGAAGCGTGGTCCTTCACCGAGGAGCACGTCATCATCCTCATCGACCGCAGCGGCTCCATGCTCACGACACGCGCCTCGGGCCAGACGCGCTTCGTGGAGGCCGTGACGCGTGGACGCGACTTCGTGCAGACGCCCAACGTCCTGCCGCGCCGCTTCGCCGTGTGGACGTTCGAGGGGGCCACCTACCGCCGTGAGCAGGGCTTCATGGACGGGGCGTCGACGGTGACGACGCTGAACAACCTGGCCTCGGGCCTGGGGGCCACGCCGCTGGCGGTGGCCGTCTGTGATGCCGCGGACGAGCTGCTCCAGTTCGAGCCCGGCGTGGACGCACGCAAGGTGGTCCACCTCATCTCCGACGGGGAGGAGAACAGCACGCCCGAAGACTCGCTGTGCTACGGGCCGTCCAGCAACAAGCGCTACCCGGACCTGGAGGAGGGCTCGTGGCAGTGGAAGGTCCGCAACATGCTCAAGACGGGCGACCCGCTGCGCGACAGCCCGAATCCCTTCCAGCTCGTGTTCGACGCGGACGTCTTCTACAACCACCTCAACCTGTCGCCCTTCGCGGACCCGCTCGAGTCCCCCTTCCTCACCTTGCTCCGGGGGCTGTCGCGCGACTCGGGCGGTCAATACATGCCCATCGAGGACTCACGACCGCTTCCCATTCCGGGTGACACGGATGGCAACGGGTGCATCGACTCGAAGGACTACTACCTCATGCTCGCCAACTACGGGCTGAGAATCCCCCCCGGAGACCCCAAGGCCGACTTCAATGGAGACAAGGTCGTGGACTTCACTGACTACAGCATCGTCCTGGGCAATCTGGGCCGAGGCTGCACGAGTGGGCCACAGCCTTGGGTCCCCGTGAACGTGCGGCGAGAATGATCGACCCCGGCACGGACCCGGCACGAAACACATCGCCGGGTCCGCACCCCGAAGCTTCAGGTCAGAAGGTCACGTTGCATCGACCGCCCATTCCCCACTGCGCGATGACCATGGAGTAGTCGTTGTAGTCGACAATCAGGTCGCCGTTGATGTCGGCCCGCCTGTCCCCCGGCGGAACGGTGTTCCCGAAGTTGGCGAGAACCAGGTCCAGGTCCACATTGTTGACGCACCCGTTCCGGTCCACGTCACCGAGCGCGGGAACGGGCTGGTTGTCCTCGACGATCGTGAGCCGACCACCTGCTTCCTCGGCAATGGCGCTCAGATACCTGACGAAGGGGCCGCCGGCGGGGGCTGGAATGTTCGCATCCGCGACAAGCCTCCCGTCCCTCGAGACCTCCGGAGCCACGTCCGAGCCGCCATCCCGAAGGGACAGGAAGCTCCCGAAGAAGGTGATGTGAGAAACAATCTCAAAGCCGGCCGGAGGCACATTGGTATTCTGGGCGTTTCCGGTCCGCAGCTTGTTTCTCACCTTCCACTGCCAGGACTGGGGCGCCGTCGTGGGGCTGTCCGGCCCCTGGCACTCGGAGCCCACGGGGCTGTCATTCTCCTGGCCGTCGGAGGTCAATTCGATCCGTTTCTGCGCGAAGACATTCGTGCGAAACCCTTTCAGCCGATTCACCGCTTCACAGGCGGAATAGGCCAGAGGGGTCGTTCCCCCCCCCGCCTGCAAGGCGCTCAAGGCGTTGAAGATGAGCTGGGGCTCCGTCGTGAAATCCTGATGCACCTGATATGAATTATTCTCGAAGGACCAGACCGCCATGTATCGCGGTATCGACGACCCCGCCTCCACGGCATCTCTGGCCATTTGCATTCCCACTGCAAATCGCTGTCGATTGTCCAATGAGCGCACAGTCGTCATCGACCCGCTGCGATCAATCAGGAAGACCACATGCATTTCTTTGAAGGGGGGAACTGGCTGCGCCATCACCACGCCTGGAATGGAGAACACCCACAGTCCCAGGAGCATGGCCCAACGAACGACGGCTGCGTGTTTCGTCACGGGGTCATCCTTTCGTCACGGAATCAGGGTCAGGCCCGCCCCACTTGGACCTCGACTTCGACGAGCGGGTCCGAAACGCCAGACAGTGGGCGTCATCAGTCCTATGCCACGCATTGCAATATCGAGAAATAGTGGACAGTCCTTACCTCAAACAAAAACACATCAACCCAGAATGAAGTCAGCCAACGCCTGATTCACCTCACGAAAGGCCGCCGCGCGAGCCCCAGGGGAGGAATGGCGACCGCCCACGCCAACGAGCAGCACGTCATCCTGCTCATCGACCGGAGTGGTGTCATGAACGCCATCGAGTCGGATGGGCGCATCCGCTTGCAGAAGGCCATCCGTCGCGCCCAGCAACGCGGCCTCGCGCCTTCGACGGCGGCCCGCCACTTCGCCGTGTCATCGTTCGAGGGGTCGAGCGACATCGAGCAACTTGCCTTCACGCCGAACCCCTGGGCGCGCAGTGCGTGGGCCCCTGGAGCGCGGCGCCGTACCCCCACTTCGCGCCGCAGTCCTGGCAGTGGAAGGTCCTCAACAAGCTCCGGACGGGCCATCCCCAGAATGCGAACGACCCGGGTGGCTTCGCCCTCATCTCGAACCACGACAGCGTGTTCTCCGCCATCGCGAACGCCGGCCCCGTCATCCCCTGAGCTCCCCCCCACCGTGCGGGGCACGTCGACGGGACTGGCCTTGGGAGGTCGGCTCCGGAGAGAATGCGCGCGCCGGTGGGTGGCCGGCGACCTCGGGGGAAAGCGCATGAGCCAGGAGCGGGTCATCTTCGGCAACACGGTCGACAGCCTGTATCTGAAGACCCTCGACAAGGACTTGTCCTACGACCTTCGCAACGAGCTGCGTGAGATGGGCATGGACCTGGACGGTCCGCTCCAGGCCGCCTATCCCCACGCCGTCTGGGTGAGTTGCCTGGACACCGTGGCCCGCGCGCTCCATCCGGACCGGACGCTCGAGGAGGCGCGCCGGTTGCTCGCGCGACGCATGATTGAAGGCTATGCGCAGACGGTCATGGGCGCGGCGGTGCTCACCCTGGCGCGCGTGCTGGGTCCCATGCGCTCGCTGGGCCGCATGACGCACAACTTCAGGAGCGGCAACAACTTCACGGAGACACGCGTCACGGTGGTGAACCCCACCACCGCGGACCTCTGGTTCAACGAGCCCCAGGCCACCGAGGGCTTCGTCGAAGGGGTCCTCGAAGAAGGACTGCACCGCATCGGTGTGCGCGGGCTGACCATTTCCCGCACCCGTCACGACGAGGACTCCTGTACCTATCGGCTCGAGTGGTACGACCCCTCCGCTCGCTGACCTCCTTCCCCGAGCCCCCTGATGCCCCGCCTCCTCGACTCCCTCCCCGAGCTCTACCGCGAGCTGCTCCCCGGCTTCTTCCGCCAGGACGTCCCCGAGGAGACCAAGGCCACCTGCTCGAACTGCGCCATGTGCGAGGGCTCCGCCCAGGGCAGCGTGGAGGCCGTGGACGGCGTCAGCCGCCTGTTCCGCCCCGACACCAAGTGCTGCACCTACTTCCCGCGCCTGCCCAACTACCTGGTGGGCGCGCTGCTGTCGGACGAGCGACCGGAGCTCTCCGAGGGCCGCTCGCGCATGGAGGCGCGCATCGCCGCGCGCATCGGCGTGACGCCGCAGTGGGTGAAGCCGCCCGCCAAGTTCAACTTCCTCTACAAGAACGGCACCCAGTTCTTCGGTCGGGCCGCGTCGCTGCGCTGCCCCTACTACGCGCAGCAGAGCGGCGGCTGCACCATCTGGCCCTACCGCGAGGCGGTGTGCTCCACGTTCTTCTGCAAGTACGTGGCGGGCGCGGACGGCCGCAAGTTCTACATGTCCCTCAAGACGTACCTGACGCTGACGGAGATCCAGCTGTCGCGCTGGACCGCGCTGCAGCTGCTGCCCGACTACATCCTGTCCGGCAAGGACCGCCCGGAGCTGCACCCCTCACCGCTCGCCGTCGAGGACCTGGACGACGCGCCGCCTCCCGCGCGCACCTACGCGGACCTGTGGAAGGGCTACGTGGGCCTGGAGCTGGACTACTACCGCGAGTGCCACCGGCTGGTGCGCGGGCTGGACGCGGCGGGGCTCGACAAGCTGCTCGGCCTGGACGGCCTCATCGAGCTCAAGGGGCTGGAGGCGCACCTGGGCACCGCCGTGTCCTCCAAGCTGCCGCGCACGCTCAAGTTCAACGCGGACGCCACCGTGCAGTGGATGCCCGACGGCAGCGTGGCCCTGGGCGCGTACAGCGACTTCGACGCCGTGGCCCTGCCCGGTGAGGCCTACGGGCTGCTCGTGGAGTTCACCGGGCGACAGAGCGTGGAGGCCGTGCGCCACCACCTGCGCGAGCACAAGCAGGCGGACCTGTCCGAGGACGTGCTGCTGGAGCTCTACCGGCACCGCATCCTGGTGGAAGTCTAGGCGCGACTACGGAGGGCCGGACAGCGCGCCCAGCTCCTGCAACAGGCGGCTGGACGCGTGCGCCTCCCGCCACGCGGGCACCGACGCCGACAGGTGCTCGGCCAGCCACGCGCAGAAGCCCGGGTCTCCGGCGCCGAGCCACTCCGCCGACTCGGTCAGCTCCGCCTGCGCGGACTCCCACGCCCGGCGGTACGCGCTCGCCGAGGACATCACCTGCGTCACCGCGTGCGTGAAGGCATCCAGCGACGCCCTCAACTCCAGCGCCGCCGAGGGCTCCTTGCCGCGCGACTCGCGCAGCCGCCCCAGGTGCAACAACAGCCCCTGCTCCAACGCCGCGGTGGTGCCCAGCCGCGCCTGCGCCCCGCGCAAGAGCAGCTGCAAGTCCTCGTTCAGCTCGCGCAACAGCTCCTCCGCCGAGCGCGCCACCGGGCGGCCCAGTCGCGTGCAGACGGCCTGCCAGAGGTTGCTGTACGCGAGCAGCTCGCTGACGCCGCGACGCACGTGCGGAGGGATGCGGTCCAGGAACTCCAGCGCGGCGCCGCGCGCCTCGACGGCCAGCGCGCCCGAGCCCTTGGCCAGCTGCAACAGCTTCCAGGCCCACGGCAGGGCCTGCTCGGTGGCGCGGAAGAGCGCCTCGCAGCTCGCGCTCAGCGCGCCCGCGTGGCTGCCTTCCTTCGGAACCGCGGGGGCCTGGGCCATCTTCACGGGCTCCGGTGCCTGGGGCTCATGCTGAACACTTCGCTCGTGCTCGCGCCGCGCGCCTTCCGACGAGGGGGTTTCGCGTTCCGAAGAGCTGTCGTCCAGCCACATGCATCTCCTCCGGCCTCGTCGGCGGACCCCCGGTTATCGCACGCTCCGTCGGCAACCTCCAAGAGCCTCGCGCCCCTGCATGAAGGACACCTGACGTGCGTCCCGGACGTCGACGTCCACCGACGCCCAGGCATTCAAAAGGTCACACGCATTCCCGAAAGTTGAGAGCCCCAACAAAAGCGGGCCCGGACCCGCGACGCGCGCAGGCCCGGGCCCGTGTCCTCGGGGCCGCCCGCGCCTCAGTGCAGGGTGTGCTTCAGGTGGCTGAGCTTCTTGTGCGTGCTCTTCTGCTTGGGCAGCAGCTCCATGCGCACGAAGCGCCGCAAATCGCCATGGACCTTGCCCGCGTTCTGCTCGTAGTCGCGCAGGCCCTTGTCCTCGCCCTCTTCCAGGGCGGAGATGGCCTTGTCCTCGCCCAGGAGGTCCGCGCCGCCCTGGACCACCTTCGCGAAGATGCCCCACACGCCCGAGCCCTCCGCCGGCTCACCGTCGAGCTGCCGGATGCGCTCCTTGAGCGCCTCCACGCGCTGCTCGTGGTCCTTCAGGCACTCCTCGAGCGTGCGCCGCCGCACGTCGTGCTCGATGTGTCCCATCGCCTGGCGGTAGGTCTCCACCGCGGAAATCTCGCCCCGCAAGAAGGAATTCAGCGTCTCGACATCCTTGCCAGCCTGAGCCATCGACGGCCTCCTGGTGAGGGTGAACGGGTTGCAGTTCCAAGAAGTTGCGGCGCGGCCGGCGGCTCGCAACGAGGGCTCCCTCCCCCGCCACCTCCCCTGGGCCACACGCACCGTCCGTGTTTCCACGGAGGCCGGCGCGACTGTCCGGGTAGTCTGTTTGCAAGAATGCGTCAGGGCTGTGAAGCTGATCCCAGAGTACCCCGGTTCCTGTGCCGTGCCCCTGGCCCGTGGGAAGCTGGCCAGGCAACCCAGCTCGCACCTCCTCGACGAATGACCGCCCCGTCGCCTGCTTCACCGTCGCGCCCGCTGCTCACGTTCGCCCTCGTCTGGCTGGGTCAGTTCGTCTCCCTGTTCGGCTCCGGGCTGACGTCGTTCGCGCTGGGCGCGTACGTCTACCAGCTGACCGGCTCCACGACGCGCTTCGTGCTCATCTCGTTCTGCGCGACGTTGCCGTTGGCGGTGTTGTCGCCGTTCGCGGGCGTGCTGGTGGACCGGTGGGACCGGCGCAAGGCGATGCTCTGGAGCGACGTGGGCTCGGGTCTCACCACGGGGCTCATCTGGACGCTGCTGGTGGCGGACAACGCGGGCTGGCTGAAGTTCCAGAGCTGGTACATGTACCCCATCGTCCTGTTGGGGGGCTGTTGCACGGCGTTCCGGTGGCCGGCGTGGCAGGCGACGACGCCGCTGCTCATCCCCAAGCGGCACCTGGGACGGGCCAGTGGGCTGGCGGAGCTGGGCGCGGCCCTCAGCCAGATTGCCTCGCCGGTGTTCGCGGGCGTGCTGGTGGGCAGCATCGGCCTGCACGGCGTGCTGTTCATGGACGTGCTGAGCTTCCTGTTCGCCGCGAGCGTGCTCGTCGCGGTGCGCTTCCCCTCGCCGCCGCCGAGCGCGGCGCGGGCTTCCGGCAAGCGCTCCATGCGCGCGGAGCTCGCGGAGGCGTGGCGCTTCGTGCGCGAGCGGCAGGGCCTGACGTATCTCCTGTGTTTCACCACCTTCACCAACGCGAGCCTGGCGCTGGTGCTGCTGCTCATCACGCCGCTGGTGCTGAGCTTCACGGACGTGAAGAGCCTGGGCGTCATCGGCTCCGTCTCCGGCCTGGGCATGCTGGCCGGGGGCGTGCTCACCAGCGTGTGGGGCGGCCCCCAGCGGCGCATGCGGGGCGTGGCGGGCTTCCCGCTCATCGCGGCGGCGATGTTGCTGCTGGCCGCGCTGCCGCCCAGCGTTCCGTTGCTCGCCACCGCGGCGATGCTGTTCCTGTTCTCCATGCCGCTCACCGCGGCCAACTCGCAGGTCCTCTGGCAGACCAAGGTGCCGCTGGAGATCCAGGGCCGGGTGGCCGCGCTGCGCAAGACGGTGGGCCAGTCCGCGGTGCTGCTCGTCACGCTGGTGGCGGGCCCGCTGGCCGACCGCGTCTTCGAGCCGTGGATGGCTCCGGGCGGCGCGCTGGCGGACAGCATGGGGCGCCTGCTGGGCACCGGCCCTGGCCGCGGCATCGCGCTCCTCTTCGTCGTCATCGGGCTCACGGTGCTGTGCGCCGTGGGCCTGCTGCTTTCATCCCCCCGCGCGCGGCGCGTCCAGGAAGAGCTTCCGGACGTGATTGCCTCCCCTCCGCTCGCCTCGACGCTTCCTTCCGAACCGCCCGCGGCCGACGCCGTGCCCGAGACCAAGCTCTCGGCGACGGGGAACTCCCCGTCTTGAGCACGTCGCAGTTCTGGCCGTCCGCGCCCATGCATTGACTGGAGTATCCGTGAGCACGCGCATCGACTCTCCGACGTCCGTCGGCCCCGTCACCCCATCCGACGCCCCCCTGGCCACCTCCGGCTCGCCGCTGGTGGTCCTGCGCGCGGGTGACGACAAGACTCCGCCGCTGTACCTGGTGCATCCGCTGGACGGCCGGCTGGATGCCTACGCCGCGCTCGCCGGGCACGCGCCCGCGTCCCAGCCCGTGCTGGGCTTCCAGGCGCGAGGCCTCACCGACGGCCGCGCCCCGCTGGAGTCGCTGGAGGCGATGGCCGTCTTCTACGTGGAGGCGCTGCGCGCCGAGCGGCCCGAGGGCCCCTACCACCTCGCGGGCTGGGCGCTGGGCGCCGTCATCGCGTGGGAGATGGCGCGCCTGCTCCAGCGCGACGGGCACGCCGCGCGGCTCACGTTGCTCGAGCCGCCCCCCGCCTCGCCCGACCGGAGCGTGTCCGCCACCGCGCTCGCGGCCCATGCGGCCCTGTTCGCGAAGGACCTGGCGCTCCAGGCGGGCCTGCCTCCGCTGGAGCTGCCCGCCGCGCTCACCACGGGCAAGGACCCGGAGCCCCTGCTCGCGCACCTCCACGCGCACGGCGCTGGCGCCGGCCTGCTGTCCGGGGACGCGTCCATCGAGGGGCTGCGCGCGCGCTTCAAGGTCTTCTCCGCGCACCTGCGCGCCGCCCGCCGCTACACGCCGGAGCCCTTCCCTGGCTCCGCGCGCGTGGTCCGCGCCGCCGAGGCCGCTGACGAGGGTGACACCGGGCAGGACCGGGGCTGGGCGGTGCTCGCGGAGGAGGGCTCGCGGCTGGAGGTGACGCCGGGTGACGGCTACACGCTGCTGCGCGAGCCACACGCGAAGGCGCTCGCCGCGCGACTCTTCGAGTCCGCCCGCGCGGGCGAGGGGCCCATCCCCACGGGGCATGGTGACGGCGCGCCGCTGTCCTACGCGCAGCAGCGGCTGTGGTTCCTGGATCAGCTCCAGCCGGGCAGCCCCGCGTACAACATGTTCTACGGCCTGCGCTTCACCGGGCCGCTGGAGCACGCGCTGCTGGAGCGCGCCTTCACGGAGCTGGCGCGGCGCCACCAGACGCTGCGCACCACGTTCCGCGCGTTGCCGGAAGGCCCCGTGCAGGCCGTCGCTCCGCCTTCGCCGTTCAGCATCCCGGTCGTCGACTTGCGCGCGCTGTCCCCGGAGGCGCGCGACGCGGAGGCCCAGCGACTGGCGGACCAGGCCGCGCGCACGCCGTTCGACCTGGCCGAGGGGCCGCTGCTCCGCGCGACGCTGCTGAAGCTGGATGCGCACGAGCACGTGCTGCTCATGGTCATCCACCACAGCATCTCGGATGGCTGGTCCATCGGCGTGCTCACGCAGGAGGTCCCCGCGCTCTACCAGGCCTTCGCGCAGGGCCGGCCGACGCCGCTGCCCGAGCTGCCCGTGCAGTACGCGGACTTCTCCGTGTGGCAGCGCGGGTGGTTGACGGGGGACGTGCTCGAGTCGCAGCTGGCGTACTGGCGCACGCAGCTCGCCGACGCGCCGCACGCGCTGGAGCTGCCCACCGACAGGCCCCGCCCGCCCATCCAGTCCCTGCGCGGCGACATGCTGCGCGTGGACCTCCCGGAGGCGCTGGCCCCAGCCGTCTACGCGCTGTGCCGCGAAGAGGGAGTCACGCCCTTCATGGTGCTGCTCGCCGCGTTCCAGACGCTGCTGGCGCGCTACTCCGGCCAGGACGACATCATCGTCGGCTCGCCCATCGCCAACCGCACGCGGGCGGACCTGGAAGGCCTCATCGGCTTCTTCGCCAACACGCTCGCGCTGCGCGCCCGCTTCAAGCAGGGCATGACGTTCCGTGAGCTGCTGCTCCAGGTGCGTGAGACGACGCTGGGCGCGTACGCACACCAGGACGTCCCGTTCGAGAAGCTGGTGGACGAGCTGCGTCCGGAGCGGGACCAGAGCCGCACGCCGTTGTTCCAGGTGATGCTCGCGCTGCTCAACACGCCGAAGGCGGTGGGCCAGGATGACGGAAGCTCCCCGCTGAAGGTCCGCCCGCTGGACGCCATCAGCGGCACCTCGAAGTTCGACCTGACGCTGCTGATGTCCGATGACGGCACCGCGTTCCACGCGGTGTTCGAATACAACCTGGACCTCTTCGACACGGCCACCATCCAGCGCATGGCCACGCGGCTGGTGCGCCTGTTGGAGGCCGCCGTCCGCGAGCCGGGCCAGTCCGTCTACCGGCTGCCCCTGCTGGAGGACGCCGAGCGCCAGCAGCTGCTCGTCGACTGGAACGACACGTCGAGGGACGACTTCACGCCCTCGCCCATCCACGTCCCCGTGGAGGCGCAGGCCCGGCGCACGCCCGATGCCGTCGCCATCACCGATGGCACCCACGCGCTCACGTACGCGGAGCTGGACACGCGGGCCAACCAGCTCGCCTGGCACCTGCGCGCGCGCGGCGTCGCGACGGGGAGCACCGTCGGCATCTGCCTGGAGAAGTCGCTCGACATGGCGGTCGCCGTCCTGGCCACGCTCAAGGCCGGGGCCAACTACCTGGCGCTCGACCCCACCTATCCCTCCGAGCGCCTGGCCTACATGCTCGCGGACACCCGCGCGCCCGTGGTGCTCACGCACTCGAGCCTGAAGTCCGCCCTGCCCTTCCTGGAGTCCACCCGCGTCATCACGCTGGATGACGAGGCGCAAGCGCTCGGACAGCAGCCGCGCCACGCGCCCGGCATCGACGTCCCGGTGGAGGCCACCGTCTACGTCATCTACACCTCCGGCAGCACGGGCCTGCCCAAGGGCATCGTCATGCCCCACCGCGCGCTGAGCTCGCTGCTGACGTGGCAGGTGCGCCAGTCGGCGCTGCCCGGGGCCACGACGCTCCAGTTCGCCTCGCTCAACTTCGACGTCTCCGTGCAGGAGCTCTTCTCCACCTGGTGGACGGGCGGCGCCGTCGCGCTGCCCACGGACACGCTGCGCCAGGACATCCCCGCGCTGCTCGACTTCATGCACCAGCAGGGCGTCGCGCGGCTCTTCCTCCCGTTCGTCGCGCTGCAGGCCATGGCGGACGCCGTCGCGCACGGCGCCACGCTTCCGCGCGCGCTGCGCGAGGTCGTCACCGCCGGCGAGCAGCTGCAGGTGAGCGCCAGCGTCACGGCCTTCTTCGAGAAGCTGCCCGGCTGCGCCCTGGAGAACCAGTACGGCCCCTCCGAGGCCCACGTCGTCACCGCGTTCCGCCTGCGCGGCGAGCCCGCGTCCTGGCCCGCGCTGCCGTCCGTCGGAAGCCCCGTGGGCCACACGCGCATCTACCTGCTGGACGCGCTGGGGCACCCGGTGCCCGTGGGCGTCGCCGGTGAGGTGTACGTCGGCGGTGAGCACCTGGCGCATGGCTATCAGCGGAAGGCGGACGTCACCGCGCGCAGCTTCGTGCCGGACCCGTTCTCCCGGACGCCGGGCGCGCGGCTGTACCGCACGGGCGACGCCGCGCGCTGGCGCTCGGATGGGACGCTCGACTTCCTGGGCCGCCTGGACTCGCAGGTGAAGCTGCGCGGCTTCCGCATCGAGCTGGGCGAAGTGGAGACGGTGCTGCGCGCCGCGCCGGGGCTGCGCGACGCGGCCGTGGTGGTGCGTGAGGACGTCCCGGGGGACCGGCGGCTCGTCGGCTACGTCGTCTCCGCCTCGGACGCGGCGCCCGACCTCGAGGCCCTCCGGGACTTCCTGCAGGAGCGGCTGCCCGAGTACATGGTGCCCAGCGCGTTCGTCGCGCTGGAGGCGCTCCCGCTGATGCCCAGCGGCAAGCTCGCGCGCAAGCGGCTGCCCGCGCCGGACGCGGAGAGCCTGCGCAACGGCGTCGCCTTCGCCCCGCCGCGCACGCCGCTGGAGGAGAGGCTCGCGACGCTCTTCGCGGACGTGCTGCACGTGCCGCGCGTGAGCGTCACCGACAACTTCTTCGCGCTCGGGGGACACTCCCTGCTCGCCACGCAGGTGGTGTCACGCGTGCGCTCCGCGCTCGGCGTGGAGCTGCCGCTTCGCACCGTCTTCGGCGCGCCCACCGTCGCGGCGCTCGCGGCGCAGATCGACACGATGCTGCTGATGTCGGGCAAGCGTCAGCCGCCTCCGCTCGTCCCCGTGCCGCGCACCGGGCCCCTGCCCTTGTCCTTCGCGCAGCAGCGCCTGTGGTTCCTCGACCAGCTCCAGCCCGGCACCGCGACGTACAACATGCCGTCCTTCGTCCGGTTGGACGGACCGCTGGACCGCGCCGCGCTCCAGCGCGCCTTCGACGAGCTGGTGCGACGTCACGAGGCGCTGCGCACCACGTTCCTCCAGCAGAACGACGAGCCCTTCCAGCTCATCGCGCCGCAAGGCGAGCTGCCAGTCACGCACGTGGACCTGAAGGACCTGGAGCCCGAGGCGAAGCGCCAGGAGGTGGAGCGCCTGCTCCACGAGGAGTACCTGCGCCCCTTCAACCTCTCCACCGGGCCGCTGGTGCGCGCGCTGGTGCTGGAGCTGACGCCGACGGAGCGCATCCTCGCGCTCAACATGCACCACATCGTCTCCGACGGTTGGTCCATGGGCGTGCTCGTCCAGGAGGTCGGCGCGCTCTACGGCGCGTTCGCGCTCGGGATGCCGTCGCCGCTGCCCCCGCTGGCCCTCCAGTACGCCGACTATGCCGTGTGGCAGCGGGACTGGCTGAAGGGCGAGGTGCTGGAGCAGCAGCTCGCGTGGTGGCGGGGACGCCTGGGCGGAGTGCCGCCGCTGGACCTGCCCATCGACAAGCCCCGGCCTCCGGTGCAGACGTTCCGCGGAGCGCAGGCGCCCCTCACCTTGAAGCCGGAGGTCTCCCGGCGCCTGAAGACGCTCTGCAACCGCGAGGGGACCACGCCGTTCATGGCGCTGCTCGCCGCGTGGCAGTTGCTGCTCTCCCGGCACACGGGCCAGGACGACATCGCCGTCGGCTCTCCCATCGCGGGCCGTCAGCGCGCGGAGCTCGAGGGCCTCATCGGCTTCTTCGTCAACACGCTCGTCTTCCGCGCGCGCGTCGACGCGCGGGCGTCCTTCCTGGCGCTGCTCAGGCAGGTGAAGGAGAACGCGCTCGGCGCGTACGCGCACCAGGACGTCCCCTTCGAGCGGCTCGTCGAGGAGCTCCAGGTCCGCCGTGACTTGAGCCGCAGCCCGCTGTTCCAGGTCCTCTTCGCGCTCCAGAACACGCCCGGCACGTCCGCCCAGAAGCAGGACGCGGCGCTCGAGCCGGTGGAGGTGAAGGACACCGTCATCAAGTTCGAGCTGGAGATGAACTTCGTGGACGGGCCCGAGGGGTTCCTCGGCGCGCTGACCTACAACACGGACCTGTTCGAGCACGCCACCATCGCGCGCATGGCGCGGCACTTCGAGGTGCTCGTCGAGGCCGTCGTCGCCAGGCCCGACGCGCCCCTGGCCTCGCTCTCCATGCTGCCGGAGGAGGAGTCCCGTCGGCTCCTCATCGACTGGGCCTCCACGCCCGCCCGTGTCCCGGCGGACGCCACGCTTCCGGAGGTCTTCTGCCGCGTGGCCGCCGAGCGACCCGACGCCACCGCGCTCCTCTTCGGCGACACCACCGTCACCTACCGGCAGCTCGACGAGCGCTCGAACCAGCTCGCCCGGCACCTGCGCTCGCTCGGCGTCACCACCGACTGCCGCGTCGCCGTCTCGCTGGAGCGCTCGCCCGAGCTCATCGTCGCCCTGGTCGCCATCCTCAAGGCCGGCGCCGCCTACGTCCCGCTCGACACGTCCTATCCGCGTGAGCGCCTGGTCTCCATGCTCGAGGACGCGCGGCCCGACGCCCTCGTCACCTCGAGCGCGCTGCGCGCCCGGCTCCCCGCCGAAGGGCTCACGTGCGTGCTGCTCGAGGAAGCCCCGCTGGACCTCCTCGACACCACGCCGCTCACGCCGGCCGCGCTGCCACATTCGCTGGCCTACATCGACTTCACGTCCGGCTCCACGGGCAGGCCCAAGGGTGTCGCCTGCACCCATCGCGGCGTCATCCACACGCTCATCGGCATCGACTACACGCGCTTCGGGCCCGAGCAGACGCACCTGATGCTCGCCCCCATCTCCTTCGACGCCTCCACGTTCGAAATCTGGGGCGCGCTGCTGCACGGCGCGCGGCTGGCCCTCCTGCCGCCGCAGACGCCGTCGCTCGAGGAGCTGTTCCAGACCGTCGCCCGCCACGGCGTCACCACGCTCTGGGCCACCAGCGGCCTGTTCTCGCAGCTCGTCGAGAGCCGCCTCACCGCGCCCGCCTCCCTCCAGCGCATCCTCACCGGTGGCGACGTCGTCTCCGCGCTGAACGCGCGCCGCGCCGCGGCGGACTGGGGCATCCAGGTCACCAACTGCTACGGCCCCACCGAAATCACCGTCGTCGCCACGACCTTCACCGTCACGAGCCCCGACGACGTCGGCGTCTCCATGCCCATCGGCCGTCCGACGAACGGCACGCACGTGCGCGTCCTCGACGGGTCGCTGCAGCCGGTGCCCGTCGGCGTGACGGGCGAGCTGTTCATCGGCGGTGATGGCCTCGCGCGAGGCTACGTCGGCCAGCCCGCCTTCACGGCGGAGCGCTTCGTTCCGGACCCGTTCTCCTCCGTGCCCGGAGCGCGGCTCTACCGCTCCGGCGACCTCGTGCGCTGGCGGCAGGACGGCGCGCTGGACTTCGTCGGCCGCGCGGATGCGCAGGTCAAGGTCCGCGGCTTCCGCATCGAGCTGTCCGAGGTCGAAGCGGGGCTGCTCTCCCATCCCTCCGTGCGTGAGGCCGTGGCCATCGCCCGCGAGGACGTCCCCGGCGACAAGCGCCTCGTCGGCTACTTCATCTCGGACGAGCTCGACGCCGTCACCCTCCGGGCCTTCCTCAAGTCGCGACTGCCCGAGTTCATGGTGCCGTCGTCCCTGCTGCGGCTCGAGGCGTTCCCGCTCACCGCGAACGGGAAGGTGGACCGCAAGGCGCTGCCTCCGCCCGAGGCCGTCCTCACGCCGACGTCCGCCGCCGAGCTCGTCGCGCCGCGCACGCCCACCGAGGAGCGGCTCGCCACGCTCTGGATGCAGATCCTCCGTGTCCCGCGCATCGGCGTCACCGACGACTTCTTCGCGCTGGGAGGACACTCGCTGCTGGCCACGCAGCTCGTGTCGCGCATCCGCACGGCCTTCCAGGCGGAGCTCGCGCTGCGGGAGCTGTTCGAGGCGCCCACCATCGAGACCCTGGCCGCGCGCCTCGACGCGATGTCGCTCGCGGGCAAGGGCCCGGTGCGGCCGCCGCTGGTCCTGGTGCCGAGGGATGGCAGCCCGCTGCCGTTGTCCTTCGCGCAGCAGCGCCTGTGGTTCCTGGACCGGTTCCAGCCCGACAGCCCGTTCTACAACGTCCCGTCCGCGCTCCCGCTCGACGGAGCGTTGAACCTGGACGCGCTGGAGAAGGGCATCCAGGCGCTCGTGCGGCGACACGAGGCCCTGCGCACCAGCTTCCACGTGCAGCCGGACGGCGTGCCCTTCCAGCGCATCCACGAGCACGCGGAGCTGCGCCTGCCCGTCGTGGACCTGAGCGCGCTTCCCGAAGCGGAGCGCGAGGCCCGTGCGGTGGAGCTGGCCGCGGCCGAAGCCCAGAAGCCCTTCGACCTGGGACAGGCGCCCCTCATCCGCGCCTCGGTGCTGCGCCTGTCCGCCGAGCGCCACGTGCTGCTCGTCACCCAGCACCACATCATCTCCGACGCGTGGTCCAACGGCGTCGTCTCGCGTGAGATTGGCGTGCTCTACGACGCCTTCGCGCGCGGGCAGCCCTCGCCGCTGCCGCCGCTGACGTACCAGTACGCGGACTACGCCGTGTGGCAGCGAGGCTGGCTGCAGGGCGAGGTGCTCGCGCGGCAGGTCGAGTGGTGGCGGGCGCAGTTGGAGGGCGCGCCGCGCGTGCTGGAGCTGCCCACGGACAGGCCCCGGCCGCCCGTGCAGACGGCGAACGGCTCCACGCTCAACGTGCGCCTCGGACGCGAGCTCACCGCGCGGCTCCAGGCGATGTGCAAGCGCGAGGGCGTCACGCCGTTCATGGCGCTGCTGGCCTCCTTCCAGGTGCTGCTCGCCCGCTACTCCGGACAGGACGACATCGTCGTCGGCTCGCCCATCGCCAACCGGCACCAGTCCGAGGTGGAGGGCATCGTCGGGTTCTTCGTCAACACGCTCGCCCTGCGCGCCCGGCTCACTCCTGGCTTGAGCTTCCGCGAGCTGTTGAAGCAGGTGCGTGACACGACCCTGGGGGCCTATGCCCATCAGGACGTACCCTTCGAGAAGCTGGTGGAGGAGCTGCGTCCCGAGCGCGACCTGAGCCGCTCGCCGCTCTTCCAGGCCCTGCTCGCGCTCCAGACCTACGAGCGCACCAGCGGCGACGGAGGCGACTCCGACACGCTGGACGTGGACAGCGGCACCGCCAAGTTCGACGTGTCCCTGCTCCTGTTCGACTCCGGGAACGACATCGGAGGCATGCTCGAGTTCAACACGGACCTGTTCGACCGGAGCACGGCGGAGCGGATGCGGGCGCACTGGACGCGGCTGCTCGCGTCCATCGTGGACGCCCCCGAGCAGTCCATCTGGAGCGCCCCGCTGCTGGCCGAGGAGGAGCGCGGCCGGCTCCTGGTGGACTGGAACAGCACCGCGAAGGGGCCGCACACGGCCACGCCCATCCACGTGCCCGTGAGCGCGCGGGCCGGGCTCACGCCGGACGTCATCGCCGTCACCGACGGAGCGAACTCGCTCACCTACGCGCAGCTCGAGGCCCGCGCCAATCAGCTCGCGCACCGGCTGCTCGCGCTCGGCGTCGAGGCGGGCGTGCCCGTGGGCATCTGCCTGGACAAGTCGCTCGACATGGCCATCGCGGTGCTGGCGTCGCTCAAGGCCGGTGCGTCCTACCTGCCGTTGGACCCGAACTACCCCGCCGAGCGCCTGGCCTTCATGCTCGAGGACTCGGCGACGCCCGTCGTCCTGTCGCACTCCTCCCTGCGCGCCTCGGTGCCCGCGTCACGCGCGAAGCTCGTGCTGCTGGATGAGGAGGCCCAGGACCTGGCCACCCGTTCCACGCGCGCCCCGGAGGTCTTCGTCTCGCCGGAGTCCCCCGCCTACGTCATCTACACGTCGGGCTCCACGGGCAGGCCCAAGGGCGTGGCGCTGCCGCACCGCGCGCTGAGCCACCTGTTGACGTGGCAGCTGAGCCAGTCGCCGGTGCCCTCGGCGACCACGCTCCAGTTCGCGTCGCTCAGCTTCGACGTCTCCTGCCAGGAGCTCTTCTCGACGTGGTGGGCCGGCGGCACGCTGGTGCTCCCCACGGGAGGACTGCGTCAGGACATCCCCGCGCTGCTCGACTTCATGCACCGGCAGGGCGTCGCGCGGCTCTTCCTCCCCTTCGTCGCGCTGCAGGCCATCTCGGACGCCGTCGCGCACGGCGCCACGCTTCCGCGCGCGCTGCGCGAAGTCGTCACCGCCGGTGAGCAGCTCCAGGTGACGCCCGCGCTGGTGGCGTTCTTCGAGAAGCTCCCGGGCTCCATCCTGGAGAACCAGTACGGCCCGTCGGAGACGCACGTCGTCTCCGCGTTCCGGCTCCAGGGCCCTCCCGCGTCCTGGCCCCGGCTGCCGTCCATCGGCGGCCCGCTGCCGCACACGCAGCTCTACGTGTTGGACACGCTCGGCCAGCCGACGCCCGTGGGGGTTCCTGGCGAGCTGTTCATCGGGGGCGCCCACCTCGCGTTGGGATACGCGGGTCGTCCCGAGCTGACGGCGGAGAAGTTCGTCCCCCATCCGTTCAGCCCCACGCCGGGCGCGCGGCTGTATCGCACGGGCGACTCCGCGCGGTGGAAGGCGGACGGCACCGTCGAGTTCCTCGGTCGCCTGGATGGTCAGGTGAAGCTGCGCGGCTTCCGCGTCGAGTTGGGCGAGGTCGAGTCCGCGCTGCGTGCCCTCCCGGGCATCCGCGATGCCGCCGCCACGGTCCGCGAGGACGTGCCCGGCCTCAAGCGCCTCGTGGGTTACCTGGTGCCCGCGGCCGAGTCCGCGCCGCCGGGCCTCGAGGCCCTGAGGGCCACGCTGCTCCAGCGCCTGCCCGAGTACATGGTGCCCTCGGCGTTCGTCACGCTGGAGGCGCTCCCGCTCACGCCGAGCGGCAAGGTGGCGCGGCGCCAGTTGCCCGCGCCGGACGTGAATGAGCAGGCGCGCGAGGCGACGTTCGTCGCGCCCCGGACGCCCCGGGAGGAGAAGCTCGCGGAGATCTTCTCCAACGTGCTGCACCTGCCGCGGGTGAGCATCACCGACAACTTCTTCGCGCTCGGTGGGCACTCGCTGCTGGCCACGCAGGTCATCTCGCGCGTCCGCTCGGCGTTCGAGCTCGAGCTGCCGTTGCGCGCGCTCTTCGAGGCGCCGACGGTGGCCGACCTCGCCGCCCGCATCGAGGACGAGACGCCCGGAGCAGGTCGGGCGCCGCCCCTCGTGGCCATGCCGCGTGACGGCGCGGTGCCGCTGTCCTTCGCGCAGCTGCGCCTCTGGTTCATCGACCAGTTCCAGCCCGGCGGCGCCGCGTATCACATGCCCTCGTTCGTCCGACTGGAGGGCCCGCTCGACGCGGCGGCGCTCCAGCGCGCCTTCGACGAGCTGGTCCGGCGCCACGAGGCGCTGCGCACCACCTTCTTCCAGCAGGACGACCAGCCCTTCCAGCGCATCGCGCCGCACGGCGAGCTGCCGCTGACGCGAGTGGACCTGAACGCCCTGGAGCCCACGCGGGCGCACGAAGAGGTGAAGCGCCTGCTCCTCGAGGAGCTCGCCCGTCCCTTCAACCTGTCCACCGGGCCGCTCATCCGCGCCCAGCTCCTGGCCCTGTCGCCCACCGAGCACGTGCTCGCGCTCAACATGCACCACATCGTCTCCGACGGTTGGTCCATGGGCGTGCTCGTCCAGGAGGTCGCCGCCCTCTACGACGCCTTCGCGCACGGCAAGCCGTCACCGCTGCCGCCGCTCACGCTCCAGTACGCCGACTACGCCATCTGGCAGCGCGCCTGGCTCCAGGGCGACGTGCTGGAGGGGCAGCTCTCCTACTGGCGCCGTCAGCTCTCCGGCGTCACGGCCCTGGACCTGCCCACGGACAAGTCGCGGCCGCTGGTCATGTCCTCGCGCGGTGGCAACGTCGGCGTCTTCCTGCCGGCCACCACGGCGAAGAAGCTCGCGGAGCTGTGCCAGCGAGAGGGCGCCACGCCCTTCATGGTGCTGCTCGCCGCGTGGCAGGTGCTGCTCTCGCGTTACTCGGGCCAGGACGACGTCACCGTCGGCTCTCCCATCGCCGGCCGTCAGCGCGCAGAGGTGGAGGGCCTCATCGGCTTCTTCGTCAACACGCTCGTCTTCCGCGCGCGCATCGATGGGCAAACGTCGTTCCAGAGCCTGGTCAAGCAGGTGAAGGAGTCCGCGCTCGGCGCCTACGCGCATCAGGACGTGCCGTTCGAGCGACTGGTGGAGGTGCTCCAGCCCGCTCGAGACCTGAGCCGCAGCCCGCTGTTCCAGGTCCTCTTCTCGCTGCAGAACACGCCGGCCTCCGCCATCCAGAAGCAGGAGCTGACGCTCAGCCCGGTCGACATCGACGACACCACGTCCAAGTTCGAGCTCAACCTCAACCTCGTGGAGCTGCCGGACGGGTATGCCGGTTCGCTCGGCTACAACTCCGACCTGTTCGAGCACGCCACCATCGAGCGGCTCGCGCTCCACTTCACCCAGCTCGTCGAGTCCCTGGTCTCGCGTCCCGAGGCGCCCATCGCCGGCCACGCGCTGCTCACCGCGCAAGAGCAGCAGAAGGTGCTGGTCGACTGGAATGACACGCGTTGGACCATTCCCACGGAGCCGTTCGTCCACCGGCTCGTCGAGCAGCAGGCTCGGCTCACGCCCGAGGCCGTGGCGGTCCTCTCCGATGACGGAGCGCTCACGTACCGTCAGCTCGAGGCTCGCGCGAACCAGCTCGCGCGACGGCTGGTCTCGCGTGGCGTGAAGCCGGGAGACTTCGTCGCCCTCCTCACGCACCGCACGCCCGAGCTTCCCGTCTCCCTGCTCGCCATCCTCAAGGCGGGCGCCGCGTACCTCCCGCTCTCACCCGACTACCCGCGCGAGCGCCTGGCCTTCATGCTCCGCGACAGCGGCGCTCGGCTGGTGCTCACCCAGGAGTCCCTGCTCGGGCTGCTGCCCGAAGGTGTCACGGCCGAGCGGCTGGACTCCGCGGCGCACCAGGAGGCCCTCGCGCGTGAGTCCGCCGAGCCGCTCTCCGCGCGGCACGAGCCCGAAGCGCCGGCGTACGTCATCTACACCTCCGGCTCCACGGGTCAGCCCAAGGGCGTGCTCATCCCGCACCGCGCCCTCGCCAACCACATGGCGTGGTTCCTCCGCGCCTTCCCGCTCACGGCCCAGGACAAGGTCCTCCTCAAGACGCCGCTGGCCTTCGACGCGTCGGTCTGGGAGTGCTGGGCGCCGCTGCTCGTCGGCGCGCCGCTGGTCCTCGCGCCCCAGGACGCACACCGTGATGCCGCGCTCCTGCTCGACTCCGTCGTCCGGCATGGCATCACCGTCCTCCAGCTCGTTCCGTCCCTGCTGCGCTTCGCGCTGGATGAGCCCGCGCTGTCTCGGGTCACGTCGCTGAAGTGGCTGTTCTGCGGAGGCGAGGCGCTGTCCTCGTCGCTCGCGTCGAGGGTCCGTGAGCAGCTCGCGGGCGCGAGGCTCGTCAACCTCTACGGCCCCACGGAAGTCACCATCGACTCGACGTCCACCGTCGTGGGCGAGCCCGTGGCCGGGGCCTCCATCCCCATCGGCCGACCGGTCGCCAACACGCGGGCCTACGTCCTGGACGGCGCGCTGCATCCCGTGCCCGCCGGTGTTCCGGGTGAGCTCTACCTGGGTGGCGCGCAGGTGGCGCTCGGGTATCTCGGCAGGCCCGCGCTCACCGCGGAGCGCTTCATCCCCGACCCGTTCTCCTCCACGCCTGGAGCGCGGCTCTATCGCACGGGGGACAGGGCGCGGTGGCTCGCCGAGGGGCAGCTCGAGTACCTGGGCCGCACCGACTTCCAGGTGAAGCTGCGCGGCCTGCGCATCGAGCTGGGTGAAATCGAGACCGCGCTCCGCACTCAACCGGGCGTGCGCGACGCCATCGTCCTGGTGCGCGAGGACGTGCCCGGCCAGCACCGGCTCGTCGCCTACCTCGTGTCCGGACCGGTCGACAGCGTGGCCCTGGTGGCCGCGCTGCGCGAGCACCTGCCCGAGTACATGCTGCCCACGGTCTTCGTGCCCCTGGAGGCCCTGCCGCTGACGCCCAACGGCAAGGTCGACCGGCAGGCCCTGCCCGTTCCGGAGCAGAGCGCCGAGGACACGCTCTTCGTCGCGCCACGTGACGCGCTCGAGACGGCCCTCGCCGCCATCTGGGCCGAGGTCCTCCAGCTCGACCGGGTCAGCGTCACCGCCAACTTCTTCTCCCTGGGTGGGCATTCGCTGCTGGCCACGCAGGTGGTCTCCCGCGTGCGCAGGACGCTCGACCTGGAGCTGCCGCTGCGCGCGCTCTTCGAGTCGCCCACCGTCGCCACGCTCGCCGCCCGCCTCGCCGAGGCCTCGGGCACGTCCGTGGGCACGAAGACGCCCGCGCTGGTTCCGGTGCCGCGCACGGGCGAGCTCCCGCTGTCCTTCGCCCAGCAGCGACTGTGGCTCATCGACCAGTTGGAGCCCGGCAGCTCGACGTACAACATCCCGCTCGCGCTGCTCCTGCAGGGGCCGCTCGACGTGACGGCGCTCCAGGGGGCCTTCACGGCGCTGGTCGACCGGCACGAGTCCCTGCGCACCACGTTCGTGACGCGCGAGGGCGCCCCGCGTCAGCACATCCACGCCTCCGCTCCGGTCCAGATGGCCGAGGTGGACCTCCAGTCGCATCCCGAGGCGACCCGGCTCGACGAGGCTCACCGGCGGGTGAGCGCGGAGGCCTCGCGCCCGTTCGACCTGGAGCGTGGCCCCGTGCTGCGCGTGCTCCTGCTGAAGCTGGAGACCGAGCGGCACGTGCTCGTGGGGACGGTGCACCACATCGCGTCGGATGGTTGGTCCATGGGTGTGCTGCTCCGCGAGCTGGCGGAGCTCTACTCCGCGAAGCTCAACGGGCGGGCTTCCCAGTTGGAGCCCCTGCCCATCCAGTACGCGGACTTCGCCGCGTGGCAGCGCGCGTGGCTGCGTGACGAGGCGTTGGAGCGGCAGCTCGCGTATTGGAGGCAGCAGCTCGCGGACGCTCCGCCGTTCCTGGAGCTCCCCACCGATAAGGCTCGGCCTCCCGTCCAGACGAACCGGGGGGCCACGGTCCCCGTGCGTCTGCCTCGCGCGGTGGCGGAGCGGCTCGCGGCCTTCTGCCAGCAAGAGGGCATCACGCCCTTCATGGCGCTGCTCGCCGTGTGGCAAGTGGTGCTGTCTCGCTACGCGGGACAGGACGACATCGCCGTGGGCTCGCCCATCGCGGGTCGCACGCGCGCGGAGACCGAGGGCCTCATCGGCTTCTTCGTCAACACGCTGGTCCTGCGCACGCAGGTCCCCGCGTCGCTGCGCTTCCGTGAGCTGCTCACGCGGGTGAAGCGCACCACGCTGTCCGCCTATGAGCACCAGGATGTGCCCTTCGAGAAGCTGGTCGAGGAGCTCAATCCTCACCGCACACTCAGCCACTCGCCGCTGTTCCAGGTGATGCTCGTTCTGCAGAACGCGCCGACGTCGAGCATGGAGGTGCGCGGAAGCACGGGAGAGGTCAAGGCCCCCCTGCGCCTGGAGGCGTTCGATTCGGGCGCCCCGAGCGCGAAGTTCGACCTCACCCTGACGCTGGGCGAGGGACTCGAGGGCGGACTGGGCTACCGCACGGACCTGTTTGAGGAGGCCACCATCGTCCGGATGGTGGAGCACTTTGGAACGCTGCTCGAGGCCGCGCTCGGCTCGCCGGATTCACGATTGAGCGAGCTGCCGATGCTGTCCGCCGAGGAGCGCCGCCGTGTGCTCGTCGACTGGAACTCGACGCGTCGCGAGCTGCCCTGGAAGGGCGCATTCCACGAGCTCTTCGAGGCACAGGCCGCTCTCACGCCTGACTCCCTCGCCGTCCTCGACGACTCCTCCTCCCTCTCCTTCTCCGCCCTCAACCAGCGCGCCAATCAGCTCGCTCACCTGCTGCGCTCTCGTGGCGTCGGGCCCGAAGTCCGTGTCGCCTTCTGCCTCGAGCGCTCCGTCGACTCCCTCGTCGCCCTCCTCGCCATCCTCAAGGCCGGCGCCGCCTACGTCCCTCTCGACTCCGCCTACCCCCGCGAGCGCCTGGCTTTCATGCTCCAGGACTCCGGCGCTCCCTTCGTCCTCACCCAGTCCCACCTCCTGCCTCGTCTCGACACCGGCGTCTCCTCGCCCCTGTGCCTCGACGACTCCTCACTGCGTGACTCCCTCGCGGCGCTCCCGGACTCCAATCCGTCCCGCGTCTCGCTGCCCTCCCACGCCGCCTACGTCATCTACACCTCCGGCTCCACTGGCAGGCCCAAGGGCGTCCTCATCCACCACTCCTCCGTGGTGAATCTCCTCCACGCCCTCTCTTCTTCCGTCTACTCCGACGTCCAGCGCCCTCTGCGCATCTCCCTCAACGCCCCTCTCTCCTTCGACGCCTCCGTCAAGCAGCTCGTCTTCCTCGCCCTCGGACATGCCCTCTGCTTCGTCCCCCAGGCCGCTCGCGAAGACGTCCCCCTCCTTCTCTCCTGGCTCGCGCGTCACCACCTCGACGTCCTCGACTGCGCCCCCTCCCACCTCCGCCTCCTCCTCGACGAGGGCCTCGCTTCTTCTCCTCGCCCACTCCGCGTCCTCATCGGCGGTGAGTCCATCGACGACTCCCTCTGGGCAACTCTCTCCTCCTCGCCCTCCCTTCGCGCCTTCAACGTCTACGGCCCCACCGAAACCACCGTCGACGCCACCGCCCTCCCCATTACCTCCGCGTCCCGCCCTGCTCTCGGCCCGCCTCTCCTCAACGTCTCCACCTTCATCCTCGACGCCTCCCTCCAGCCCGCTCCTATTGGTGTCCCTGGAGAGCTCTTCGTCGGCGGTGACGGTGTCGCTCGCGGCTACCTCGCTCGCCCGGACCTCACCGCTGAGCGCTTCATCCCCAACCCCTTCTCCGACATCCCCGGCTCTCGCCTCTACCGCACCGGCGACAAGGCTCGCTGGCTGCCTCACGGCCACCTCGAGTACCTCGGCCGCATCGACTTCCAGGTGAAGCTGCGCGGCTTCCGCATTGAGTTGGGTGAAGTCGAGGCCGCGCTCGAAGCCCTTCCTTCCGTCCACCACGCCGCTGCACTCGTCCGTGAGGACGTCCCCGGACTCAAGCGCCTCGTCGCCTACGTCACCCCCGCTGACGTCGACACCTCCGCACTCCGCACCCAGCTGCTCCGCAACCTCCCCGAGTACATGGTGCCCTCGGCCTTCGTCGCCCTGGACGCTCTGCCTCTCAACACCCACGGCAAGCTCGACAGGAAGGCCCTCCCCGCTCCCGACTCCGGGCCCTCCGACTCCTTCCTCGCCCCTCGCAACCCCACCGAGACGCTCCTCGCCTCCATCTGGGCCGAGGTCCTCCACCTCGACTCCGTCAGCGTCTCCGACGACTTCTTCTCCCTGGGGGGCCACTCCCTCCTCGCCACACAGGTCGTCTCCCGCATCCGCAAGGCCTTCCAGGTCGAGCTGCCCCTGCGCGCTCTCTTCGAGGCGCCCACGGTCGCGTCGCTCGCGGCACGCATCGAGGTCGAGAAGCAGTCCGAGCCGACGAACGAGAAGCCGGCGCTCGTGGCGGTGCCTCGCACGGGACCGCTGCCGCTGTCCTTCGCTCAGCAGCGACTGTGGTTCCTGGATCGACTCCAGCCGGGCAGTCCCTTCTACAACATCCCCTCCGCCATTCAGCTCCACGGAGGAGTGAACCTCGATGCGCTGGAGCGTGCGCTGCGGACGCTCGTCCAGCGACACGAGGCCCTGCGCACGTCCTTCCACGTCCAGGCGGATGGCGAGGCCGTGCAGCACATCCACTCCGAGGTGACGCTGTCCGTCCCCGTCGTGGACCTGCAACACGTGCCCGAGTCCGAGCGGGAAGCCGAAGCCCTGCGACAGGCCCAGACTGAAGCGCAGAAGCCGTTCGACCTGGCCCACGCACCGCTGCTCCGCGCCTCCGTGCTGCAGCTGTCCGAGCAGCGACACATCCTGCTCGTCACGGTCCACCACATCGTCTCGGATGGTTGGTCCAACGGCATCCTCACCCGCGAGGTTGGAACGCTCTACGGCGCGTTCGCGCAGGGCCAGCCGTCGCCGCTCGCTCCGCTGGAGTTGCAGTACGCGGACTACGCCGCGTGGCAGCGTGGTTGGCTGAGGGACGACGCGCTGGCCCAGCAGGTGGGTTGGTGGAGACAACAGCTCCTGGGTGCGCCGCACGCGCTGGAGCTGCCCACCGACAGGCCCAGGCCGCCGGTTCAGACATCCAACGGGTCCACGCTGCCCATCGAGCTGGGAGCCCAGCTCTCGGCGGAGCTGCGCGCCCTGTGCCTGCGCGAGGGCGTCACGCCGTTCATGGCGCTGCTGTCCGTCTTCCAGGTGTTGCTCGCGCGCTACTCGGGACAGGACGACATCGTCGTCGGCTCGCCCATCGCCAACCGGCAGCAGGCGGAGGTCGAAGGCATCGTCGGGTTCTTCGTCAACACGCTCGTCCTGCGTGCGCGGCTGTCCGCCGGAATGACCTTCCGCGAGCTGCTCACCCAGGTGAAGGAGACGACGCTCGGCGCCTACGCGCACCAGGACGTGCCGTTCGAGAAGCTCGTCGATGAGCTGAAGCCCGAGCGCGACTTGAGCCGCTCTCCGCTGTTCCAGGTGATGTTCGCCCTGCAGAACACGCAGCGCGCGACCGGACCGAAGGACGGTGAGGACGCGGGCGCCATCCGGCCGATGCACGTGGACAGCGGCACCGCCAAGTTCGACCTGTCCCTGCTCTGCGGTGACTTCGGCGACGACATCGGCGGCCTGCTCGAGTTCAACACGGACCTGTTCGAGCGGAGCACCGCGGAGCGTCTCAGCGCGCACCTGCTGAACCTCTTGCGCGCCGCCGTGAGTGACCCGGGGCAGTCCCTCTGGAAGCTCCCGCTCCTGGGCGCCGAGGAGCGTCAGCGCACGCTCGTCGCCTGGAACGACACCTCACGCCACGAGCACGCGGCCACCACGATGCACGGGCCCGTGGAGGCACAGGTGCGCCGGACGCCGGATGCCATCGCGCTCTCCGACGGCACTCACTCGCTCACCTACTCCGCGCTCGACGCACGCGCGAATCAACTCGCACACCACCTGCTCGCACTCGGGGTCTCTCCCGGCAGCGCCGTCGGCATCTGCCTCGACAAGTCCCTCGACATGGCTGTCGCCGTCCTCGCCACCCTCAAGGCCGGCGCCTTCTACGTCGCTCTCGACCCCAACTACCCCGCTGAGCGCCTCGCCTTCA